>DAVZIG010000009.1:0-45930 GCA_052273435.1 Prevotella sp. | reverse complement strand
ATTGGGCTTTCAGCCCGCCCTTGATCACATTATTAGTTTTACCGGACAGCAATGTTTTTTTAAGGAATAATGATGCGGAATGTAGTGATGCCTTGCGCTTTGTCCTGATGTAGCGAAAGGCTGCCTCCGCTTACTCGCATGATTTGGCGGGAGAGGGAGAGACCGATGCCGCTTCCTTCCGACTTCGTGGTGAAGAACGGGATGAAGATGTGGGAGGCTACATCATCGGGGATTAGACCAGCGTTGTTGCTCACGTCGATGACGACGGCTTCCTGCTCATTAGTGTAAGCGTGTAGGCGGATGAATGCGTTTGTTGTAGGCTTGTTTCTTAAATCATTAAAAGCCTCTACGGCATTCTTCAAAAGATTAGTCACTACATGTGAGATCAGGCTCTCGTCGGCATAAGCCAACAAGTCCTTCGGGGCTACTTCTACTTCCACTTTATGATTGCAAAGCATAGACATCCGTTCAAGGAACGGCTCCACATAGAAGAGTGCGGGTTGGGGCTTAGGCACATGAGTGAAGCGACGATAGTTGTTGACGAAAGCCAAGAGTTCGGTTCCGGTCTTGTGTATGGTTTCCAAGCCTTGCTTCAGCTTAGCTTGCTCTGCTGGTTGCGGTTCTGCTGCGTTCTGCTCTTCGTAATTGAGTTCTTTCAGCAAGGTCTCGCTAAGCGAAGTTACGGGTGTAATAGTGTTCATGATTTCATGAGTCAGCACACGAATCAGCTTAATCCATGAATCCACCTCTTGGTTGCTAAGTTCATGGCTCACGTCGCTTAGGGCGATGATGCGCACATGCTTGTCCTTTAGCATGGATTGTGTCTCATGCTTAGCCAGATGCTCATCCTTTAGTTTTCCTTTTACTTGGTTCATGTGTGTGAGCACATCGGTGTCAAGCAATCGGAGGGCAGCTTGGTTGTGTTGCAAGATATTGTCGTGGCTGTCCACCACCATTATGCCAGTGTCCACAGCATTCAATATCTGCTCGTAATATTTCTCACGCTCCATCTGCTCTTCCCGTGTATGCTGCAGAAAGAGTTTGATGCGGTTGAGGGATTGGTGTAGAATCTTATCCTCCTTATTCCCCTTTTGTGTGGGGAAGTAGAAGGAGAAGTCACCATTGTCGATGGCATCAAAGAGAAAACTTACCTTCTTGATGTTACGGCGATAGTGGCGGTAGAGGCGAATATAGCCCACCACTGCCACGAGCAAAAGCACAATTATAATAACCTTATAAGTATCCATATTCTAAAAATACTATAGGACTTTCATTATTCGTTCTTCCCTTTTCCCTTTTCACTCTTCCCTTCAAATCCCGTATCTCTTTATCTTATTATAAAGGGTTTGGCGAGAAATGCCCAATCGTGCGGCAACCACCGATAGATTTCCCTCGCATTCCTTTATGGTTTTCTCTATCATGCGGCATTCCATCTCGTCGAGCGTATGCACCTCATCCAATGGTTTAGCATTTCTTGTTTGGTTACCTCCATCAATGTCCTCGGCATTAATCATTCCTCCATCGGATAGTATCACGGCTTTCTCGATGGCATGTTGCAATTCTCGGATATTGCCATACCAAGGCAAACTGGTGAGTTTTTGCTCTGCGTCTTCCGAAAAACGGATACACACCTTATTATATATATTGCCATACTGACGAAGGAAACGGTTGGCGAGCGGCACGATGTCTGCCTTTCTTTGTCGGAGGGCAGGCAATTCAAGGTGGATGGTGTTGATGCGATAGAGCAAATCCTCTCTGAACTCACCATCGCTCACCATTTGTTGCAGATTGCGATTGGTAGCACAAATCAAGCGTATATTAATAGGAATCTGAGTAGAGCCACCCACTCTCACAATGCTTCTGCGTTGTAAGGCGGTGAGGAGCTTTGCCTGAAGGCTATATGAAAGGTTGCCTATCTCATCAAGAAAGATAGTGCTGCCATCGGCTAACTCAAATTTGCCTAGTTTGTCTACTTTGGCATCTGTAAATGCTCCCTTTACATAACCGAATAGTTCGCTTTCGAACAAGGTTTCTGTAATGGCTCCCATATCCACTGGCAGCATCTTTTTCTCACTACGTGCAGACAAGCGGTGTATCTCGTTTGCCAACACCTCTTTGCCAGTTCCGTTTTCGCCCGTGATAAGAATGTTGGCATCGGTTGCAGCAACCTTTTCCACAATGTTTCTTAAATTGTTCATAACTTCGCTGTCGCCCCAGTACATCGTGCTATTCGAATCTATTCCGCCATACTTGCCCATGGCTTTGTCGGCAACTTTATTCTTGTCTCTTGCCTCCAACAATGTACTGATCATCTGTTCGTTGTCGAAAGGCTTGACTATGAAGTCGGCTGCTCCTTCCTTGATGCCCGTTACGGCGAGTTGAATATCCGCATAAGCAGTGAAAAGCACAACTTCGGTTTTTTGACTGAGACTCTTGATTTCTCTGAGCCAATACAATCCCTCGTTTCCCGAATTGATGCCACTCGAAAAGTTCATGTCGAGCAATACCACGTCGGGGTGTTCCTCTCTCAGTTTGGCAGGGATAGAGTTTGGGTTGGCTATGGTGATGATATTGGCGAATATGGGTTCGAGCAGCATCCTCACCGTAGTGAGAATATTGCGGTTGTCATCAACAATAAGTATTGTTCCTTGTTTCTTTGTCATGATAATCAGTTTTCAGTTGACTCCATGTTCTCAATGAATATGGAGTCGTCCATTTCAGCAAGTGTTTTCTTCTTCTTATTCTCCTTGGCACCAGCTTTTAGCAGGTTGCGTGCTGCAGTGATGATGCTTGCTCCGCTGTCGGCAGTGGTGATTTTAAGTTTAGCAATCTTCTTTATGGTGTCGTTCATGCTTGACTCCACATCCATGAATCGCATACCGAAATCCTGCACACGGTCGATGACGCTGTTGGCAGCATCCATCATGGCTTGCTGGTTGCTGAGTTGTCGCACTTGAGTCCACATCATTTCAAGCACACGCAAATTCATGTACATTGTCTGTGGACCGAGAATCATAACTCCCTGATCGTAGGCTTCGCGCCAAAGTGTGCTATCGTTGAGCAAGGCAAGGTTGAGTGCGCCTTCGATGGGAACATACATTATGGCGAAGTTGAGACGGTTGTAGCCGCTTGGCAGATATTTGGAATATTCCTTTTTGGCGAGCCGCTTCACTTGTGCCCTTACGCTGGCTATGTGAGACTTGAGATATTCGGTCTTTTCGGGAGTTCCGTCCTCAGCATTCATGTAGCGTTCATAGTCGGTAAGCGACATCTTTGAGTCTACCACCACATGGCGGTTGTTGGGGAAATGCAGAATGAAGTCGGGTATAAGTCCCTTGCCATCGTCGCCTTTGGCTATGTTCCCAGCCTTGTCGCGAAGCGTCTCTTGAGTGTCAAACTGTTCGCCTTCATTTAGTTCAAGGTCCTCAAGAAGCTGTTTTAGTTTCAGCTCACCAAAGTTGCCTTGCACCTTTACCTCTCCCGTTAGAGCACGAGTCAGTCGGTCGGCAGTCTCGCCAAGGGCAGCACTCTTTTGCATGTTCACCTTAATTGTTTCATCAAGTCGTGTAAGAGCTTCGTTTTGTTGCTCCTTCGATTTGTCCAAAGCCTCTTGCATGTCTTTAAGGCTTTGTTGTAGAGGGTCGATAATTTTCGATACTTGTTCGCGGTTTCTTTCACCCAACTCCTCTTGTCTACGCTTTAGCACCTCTTCAGATGTGGTTTGCATTTGCTCTTTAATGAGCTTGAGTTGGTTTTCCACCTGCTCGCGGTTCATCTGTCTAAGAGCTTCTATCTGTTGTTCTGCCGCCTCTTTGGCTTGAGCAAGTTGCTGTTCTGCCGCTTCTTTAATCTGCTGGAGTTGCTGTTCGTGAGCCAGCTTGAGTTCGGCAATGCGCTTGTCTGATGAATTAGCTTGGTCGACCAGCATCTTGTCGCTTGCAAGTTTTTGTTCATTCAATCGTTTTTCAGCGTCTTTTTGGGTTTCTTCTATACGTGCGTAGTAGTTTTGGGCTTGTGTTTTCTGCACGTCACGTTCAGAAGTAAGGATTTTTATTTGCTCTGCTTGTGTTGTTATGGTCTTTTCGCGTGATTTCAGGAGTAAGACCAATACAATCAAAGCGATAGCGAGTGTTGCAATAACTATATATTCCATTAATATTGAAGAGTTGAAAGTGAAAAAAAGGCATCTCGCTGTTGACGACAGTGGGATGCCTTAGTTGAAGTTCTATTAAACGTATGTTTCAAGGAATTTTAGTGTTCCTTCTACCTTCATTGTCTCTGTAGTAGCAGGTACAAGAAGACTTTCGCCAGCGGCAAGGGAGATAGTGTTGCCCTCGTTGTCGGTGATAGTAGCTTCGCCCTTAAGGCCGATGAGAATGACAAAACTGTCAAGCTCAGAGTAGTCAAGCGTCATAGGCTCGTCGAGGTCGTATACTGCTGTGCAGAAGTAAGGACACTGCACAAGGCTCACACCTTGATTCTTGGCAGGAGTATATTCTGTGCGGTAGTTGCTCTCAACATTGTAGTTGATGCATTCTGCAGCCTGCTTAGTGTGCAACTCACGGTAGTTGCCGTCCTTATCCTTGCGCTTAAAGTCGTAGATACGGTAGGTGACATCGCTTGTCTGCTGAATCTCGGCGAGGAAACAGCCAGTGCCGATAGCATGGATGCGTCCTGCTGGCAAGAAGAAGCAATCGCCTTCCTTCACGTTGTAGCGGTCGATGGCATCAACGATAGTGTCATTGGCAACCATGTCAGCATACTGAGTAGGAGTGATAGGCTTCTTAAGACCGCATAGGAGAGTAGCGTCCTTGTCGGAGTCGAGCAAGTACCACATCTCTGTTTTGCCGCGCTCCTTGCCCTGACGCTTTGCTATCTCGTCGGTGGGATGAACCTGGATAGAGAGGTCCTGACGGGCATCGATAAACTTGATGAGCAATGGAAACTCGTTGCCAAAACGCTCGTAGTTGTCCTTGCCTACAAGCTTCTCTTTAAGCTCGGCAACAATTTCATTGAGCTTCTTTCCTGCATATTCGCCATTGGCAACAACTGTCTCATTGCCTGGCACGCCAGATATTTCCCAGCTTTCGCCTACATTCTCCTGCACTGTGTTGAGGTGCTTGAACGGAATAATCTTTTCGCCGCCCCAAATAGTTGATTTGAGGAGAGCGTTAAACTTCATTGGTTCCATGATTTGTTGTATTTAGTTATTGCAATCTCTTTAAGAAGAGTGAATTAGTTTTCTTTCCAGAACTGCGGGGTGAATATCACGAGTACGCTGAATATCTCAAGACGTCCGATGAGCATAAGCACCGAGCATATCCACTTAGCTGCCGCTGGCAACTCGCTCCACGACATTGTAGGTCCTATTTCTGTACCGAGTGTTGGTCCTACATTGCCCAATGCACTTAGGGTGATGGTTATGGCGTTGGTGTTGTCAATGCCCATAGCAATCATCGAGAACGAGCAGAAGAGGCACAGAATGAGATAAGTAGACAAGAAGGCGAGCAGCGTGACGCGCTTGGATGAAGGCACATTGGTGCCGTCGATACGCATAGGCAGCACGGCATTGGGATGAAGCATCTGCCGGAACTCATTCTTTATAATATTAAGCAACATCACACAGCGGATGCACTTGAATCCACCACTCGTAGAGCCTGAGCAAGCTCCGAAGAACATGCAAACGGCAAGCACTACCCATGTCACGTGGGGCCAAACGGCAGGGTCGTCGGCAAGCAAGCCCGTTGTGGTGATGAATGATACCACGTGGAACAAGCTGCTTCGTATGGCAGGCTCAAGCTCGTAGCCATTCTTCCACATAAGCTCAAAGGATATGAATCCTGAGAAGAGTAGCACTATTAGCAGATAGAATCGGCACTCTGCACTTTTGAGCAATGTGCTGAGCTTGCGCTGCGACACTGTGATGTAGAGCATCGTGAAGTTGACACCCGAAATGAAGCAGAAGAAGGTGACTATATACTGCACCACGGGGGTGAGGTAGCTATAGTCGTTGTGTGTGGCAAAGCCGCCAGTAGCCGCTGTTGTGAAACTGTAGTTTACGCTGCTGAACACATCCATTCCGGCAAGCAGCATCGATGCAATGCACAGTACTGTGATGCAGATGTATACCACCCAAATCCACTTGGCATTGGTACTGAGGCGGGGATGCAGTTTTGTCTTTATTGGTCCGGTAGCTTCGGCAGCAAACACTTTCACGCTTCCGCCTACGAGTGACGGCAACAGGGCTATGGTGAAGAACACTATTCCGAGTCCGCCTAACCATTGTGTGAACGAACGCCAAAACAGAATGCCGTGGGGCAGGGCTTCCACATTATCTATAATAGAGGCTCCCGTGGTGGTGAATCCCGACATGGTCTCGAAGAAGGCATCTGTGAAGGAATGGAGATAGCCGCCTATGAGAAATGGCAAAGTGCCGAAGAGCGAGAACACCATCCACGTGAGTGTCACCACAAGGTAGGCATCGCGTCGGGAGAGAGTGTTGTCGCATTTTCTTCCCAAAAGGCGTAGTACAAGTCCGGTTCCAGCTGATATTGCTACAGAACATACGAACGAAACGAGGTCGTCCTCATGATAGTAGACCGATACTCCGAGACACACCATCAGCATCATCGCTTCGATAAAGAGCAACGACCCTATAATCTTGTAAATAAGTCTGAGGTTTATCATAGGAAGAGCTTTTCTATCTTCTTCATGTTGATGTTATGGCAGAACACCATTACTGAGTCGCCCGGGTGAATCATCGTGTTGCCCGACACGAGAAATCCTTGCCCGTCGCGCACAAGTCCGCCAATGGTCATTCCCTTTGGCAGACCAAGGTCTTTCACTGGCTTGCGTGTTATCTTGGAGCCTTCCGATGGAATGAACTCAGCCACATCGGCATTGGCTGTCATGAGGAATCGCACATTGTGCACGTTGGCGTCGAGCATCATCTGGTAGATATGGCTTGCAGCTATTGACTTCTTATTGATGATAGTACCAATATCAAGGCTTTCAGCCATGCTTACATAGTCGATGTTCTCGACCATAGCAACCGTCTTGCGCACTCCCATGCGCTTGGCTGTAAGGCAAGCAAGAATGTTTGTTTCGGCGTTGCCGGTCAATGCCACGAATGCTTGTGTGTTCTTAATACCTTCTTCAATAAGCAGCGATAGGTCGCGCCCGTCACCGTTGATGATAAGAGCCTTGTCATTTTCAAGAATTGAGTTAAGACGTTCGCATCGTTGCTCGTCGGTCTCGATGATTTTCACGTCCATATAGCTCGGCATGGTCTTCACTGTGCGCACGGCAGTGGCACCTCCACCCATTATCATCACGTTCTTAACGTCGACATAATGTTCCTTGCCAACAATCTTGCGTACATAAGGGATGTATTGCTTTGTGGTCATGAAGTAAGCCATGTCGTACATCGCCAGGCAGTCGTTACCGCCAGGAATGATAGTGTCGCTACCACGTTTTATAGCAACGATATGATAAGGGTCCTCAGGGCCACAAATGTCGCGCATTGGTCGGTCGAGTATTGTGCACGACTCTCTCAGTTTCACGCCGAGCATCACAAGTGCTCCGTCGTGTACGTCCCAACGTTGTCTTACCCACGACATTTTAAGTCCGTTGTTGATGTCGGTGGCTGCAAGCAGCTCAGGATAGATGATAGAGCTGACGCCAAGTTGTGAGAAAAACTCCTTCAGCTCTGGTTCTATGTATTCTGCATTGTCGATTTTTGCCACAGTCTTTTTAGTGCCGAGAGCCTTGGCAAGCGTGCATGATGCCATGTTCTGGCTCTCGTCAGGGGTGACGGCTATGAATAGGTCGGCATTCTCTGCTCCCGCTTTCTTCAGGGCCTTTACGCTTGTCGATGAAGCCTCCATAGTAAGAATATCCACATCAGAACCGATGCGTGATAGGCGTTCCTCGTCAGAGTCCATCACCACTATATCGTCGTGCTCGCGTGATAGCAGCCTGGCGAGGTGGGTTCCGATGGCGTAGGCACCTGCTATTATTATTTTCATAACAAGATTGATTTTTTTATTGACTCAATGTCTATACCAGCTATCTGTTTGAGTTGGGCTACTGTTCCGTGTTCGATGAAGGTGTCGGGCAAGCCTATGCGCTCCACTTTCACGTCTTTATTATTGTCGCTCATCCATTCGAGCACGGCTGAGCCGAAGCCTCCAGCCCGCTGTCCATCCTCTACAGTGACGATGCGCTTGAATCGTTTTGCGATATCTTCGAGCAACTGAGTGTCGAGAGGTTTGCAGAATCGCATGTCATAGTGGGCGATGCTCATGGGACAACCGTCGTCGTGTAGCTGGCTTATGGCCTTCTGCACGTCGTTGCCGATAGGGCCGTAGCTGAGTACAGCCACATCGCTACCCTCGCTTATGCAGCGAGCCTTGCCAATCTCTATCTCTTCGAAGGGACATTTCCAGTCCTCGCCCTTGACGCCTTTGCCTCGCGGATAGCGTATGACCACTGTGCCCTTGCCGGGCAGCTGTGCCGTGTACATCATGCGTCGCAGCTCTTGCTCGTCCATTGGTGAGCAGAGAGTGAGGTTGGGCACTGGGCGCAGAGCTGCAATGTCAAACACTCCGTGATGGGTTGGTCCGTCTTCGCCAACGAGTCCGGCTCGGTCGAAGCAGAACACCACGGGCAGATTGAGTATGGCAGCATCGTGTATGATATTGTCGTAGGCGCGTTGTGCAAACGCGCTGTAGATATTGCAGAATGGCATCAGCCCGTCCTTTGCCATACCACACGAGAATGTGGCGGCATGACCCTCGGCAATGCCAACGTCGAACACTCGGTCGGGCATAGCCTTCATCATTATGTCCATCGAGCATCCAGTAGGCATGGCAGGAGTGACACCCACGATGTGTGGATTGTTTTGTGCCAGTTCGAGCAGAGTCTTGCCAAACACCTCTTGGTATTTAAGAGGGTAGGGGTCGCCTTTGTCAGTCAAGCGTTTGCCAGTGTCGGGGTCGAACTTGCCAGGTGCGTGCCATATCGTGGCATGCTCTTCGGCAGGCTTGTAGCCTTTGCCCTTGATGGTGTGCAGATGCAAGAGTTTTGGTCCGCGCATGTCCTTGAGCTGTTCAAGAATGCGCACCACCTCGCCCACATTATTGCCATCGAATGGTCCGAAGTAGCGTATGTTCATGCCCTCAAATATATTCTGCTGGTGGGCAAGAGCTGATTTCAAGGCGTTGTTCAGACGTATAAGTCCCTTGCGACGGTCGTCGTTGAGGTAGCCTTTTGCTCGCAGCCATTGTGAAGCACGGTCGCGCAGTCGGTTGTAGGTGGCTGTAGTGTCGAGGTTGAGCAGGTATTTCTCCATTCCTCCCACGGCACGGTCGATGCTCATATCATTGTCGTTGAGCACTATGAGCAAGTCATTGGGCGAAGACGACACATTGTTTAGACCCTCAAATGCGAGTCCTCCCGACATGGCTCCGTCGCCAATGACGGCTACAACATGACGGTCGTCGCGTCCGGTCTTGCGTGCGGCGACAGCCATGCCGAGTGCTGCGGAGATAGAGTTGGATGCATGACCGCAGGTGAACGTGTCGTATTCGCTCTCCATAGGTGATGGGAACGGGCGCACGCCATGAAGTTTGCGGTTGGTGCAGAATGTGTCCTTGCGGCCAGTGAGTATCTTGTGGCCGTATGCCTGATGGCCAACGTCCCACACAATGCGGTCGTCGGGGGTGTTGAACACGTAGTGTAGGGCCACGGTAAGCTCCACCACACCGAGCGACGAGGCAAAATGACCGGGGTTTTCGGCAAGTTCCTCTACGATGTCGCGGCGCAGTTCGGCGCACAGTTCCGGCAACTCATCCACGCTCAGTCGGCGCAGGTCTTCCGGGTACTGTATCTTGTCTAAAAGTTCTAATTTATCGTTGTTCATGAAACTACATTTGAGAGTGCTAAGCAGTGTGGCAGTTTTCTGAAAATTGCAACTTTGACTTATGCAATATGCAAAGTTAATGCAAATCGACGAAAGCACAAAATATAAACCAATATATTTCAATTGTACTTATATTATAGGTGTATATGATGTCTCAAACTTTATTTAACGAAAATGTAACACTGTAGAAATACGTATGATAATCATAATATGTATCTTTGCACAGAAAAAATTGTAACATCTGCTACAGATAGAACGTGAAATAACATGAATATGAAACAGAATCAGCGAATACTTGTTGTGGACGATGAGCAGGATTTGCTCGAAATCCTTAAGTTTAATCTTGAGACTGATGGCTACGAGGTGGCAACGGCCACTTCGGCAGAGGAAGCGTTGGATATGGACATTGCGTCCTTCGACCTGTTGCTGTTGGATGTGATGATGGGCGGTATGTCGGGATTTGCCATGGCACGCAAACTCAAGGAAAACCCCTTGACAGCCAATGTGCCTATAATCTTCCTTACCGCACGCGATACAGAGAACGACACCGTGACAGGATTTAATCTCGGTGCCGACGACTATATATCCAAGCCATTCTCGCTGCGTGAGGTTATGGTGCGTGTGCGTGCCGTTCTGCGCCGTACTGCCGCTCCCAATCCAGATGGCGAGCCGCAAGTATTGTCTTATCAAGGTATAGTGATGAATCTTGACAAGAAGACAGTCAACATTGATGGCGAGGATGTGCCGTTTACAAAAACAGAGTTTGAGCTGCTGCATCTTTTGCTCGACGAGCGTGGACGTGTGTTCTCGCGTCAGGAGCTTATCGAGCGCATATGGCCTAAGGATGTGCTTGTGCTCGACCGTACGGTGGACGTGAATATCACACGACTGAGAAAGAAAATCGGACGTTTTGCCAAGTGTATTGTCACAAGGCTTGGTTTCGGATACTATTTCGATGCTTAAACGCAGCCCTTGTCATATGGCAGATTAATATTAATAATCCTTAGTTTTTGATTCCTAATACTTTATATTTATGAGAATATCTATAGGAACAAAGCTTTACATGAGTGTCCTTTCCGTGTTTCTCGTCTTTGCTGTGGCGTTCATCGTGTTTCAGCAGACGCGTGAGAAACAATTCAAGGTAGATACTCTCAACCTGAAGTTGCAGGATTACAACTTGCATATGGATGAATATCTGAGCCTGTTTCCCGATCGTTCGGAGAAAGCGCTCGACCACTATGTCAAGTCGCATTATATTCCGCATCTGCGTGTCACTCTTATAAAGCTTGACGGCAATGTAATCTACGATAGTGAGCTTAAGGACTATTCGCGTGTTGCCAATCATGCTTCGCGTCCAGAGATAGTGTCGGCGTTGCATAAGGGAGCAGGCTCTACGGTCGAGCGTAACAGTAAGACTCTGAAAGGCGATTTCTTTTATTCGGCCACGTGCTTTCCTAAAGACTCGCTCGTCATACGCTCGGCTTTGCCTTACACCAGCGACCTTTCAAAATCTCTCAAAGCCGACCAACATTATATATGGTTTGCCGTTGGCACTATATTGTTGCTTACTATAATTCTCTATCGTTTTACGCGTCGACTGGGTGATAATGTGCAGCGCTTGCGCACCTTTGCCTCGCGTGCCGACAATGGAGAGTCGCTCGACACCGAGGACCTTGTGGGGTTCCCTTCTGATGAACTTGGCGAGATTGCCGAGCGTATTATTAAGATATACAAACGCTTGCAGACCACACGTCAGGAGCAGGACATCCTGAAACGTCAGCTCACACAGAACATAGCTCATGAGCTGAAGACTCCTGTGGCAAGCATTCAGGGCTATCTTGAAACTATACTTGATAATCCCAACATCAACGATAGTATGCGAGAGCAGTTTCTTAAGCGTTGTTATGCCCAAAGCCAACGCCTCACGTCGTTGCTCTTGGATATTTCTACGCTCAACCGAATGGATGACGCACCAGAGATGATAGGCAAAGAGGATGTGAACATCTCGGAGATAGTGGCGAATATCCAGAAGGAAACAGCATTGCAGTTGCAACATAAGCAAATGTCTTTCGTGAACAAATTGCCGGATAATATAATAGTGAAAGGTAGTGCAAGCTTGCTTTATAGTGTGTTTCGCAATCTTACGGACAATGCTATTGCCTATGCCGGTATGGGTACAACCATCACTCTCACGGCACAGCCTATAGATGATGTTGAAGGTGAGATTGAGTCGCCTAAATGGCAATTCACATTCAGCGACAATGGAGTGGGAGTGCCAGTAGAGCATATTCCACGACTCTTCGAGCGTTTTTATCGTGTTGACAAGGGACGCTCACGCAAGATGGGCGGCACGGGTCTCGGACTTGCCATTGTCAAAAATGCTGTGCTGCTGCATGGCGGTAAGATAAAAGTGAACAACAATTTCACCGGTGGCTTGTGTTTCTACTTCACATTGTAGTTTTATTATCTATGCCTGTAGCGTAAAATTATTCTGGGCAGTGAATATTAGTTCCGTGACATAGGATGTTTGTCTTGTGTCATGGAACTTTCTTTTGTAGCCGTAACATGTCGGTGTTTACCTGAACAAATATTTTTAGAATAGTTACAGAATATATAATGACAAATAAAAGTTGTTAAATGTTTAGTGTGTATGTGCTATATTATTATTAATGTAAGTAACTTTGCAGCGGAAAACTTGTGAGAAGTGTTTAGTTTTCTAAATGGTTAGTAAATTAGTGATAACTATTATATATAATAAGGTATAGCGAAATAAATATTTAGTTACAAATAGGTATGAATAAAACAAAGATTTTATTGGTTGCAGCATTGACTGCAGTGCTCGCCTCTTGTGGTGGCGGCAAGAGTGGCGGAAAGCCTAACTTCGGCGACAATGAGTATGCCGTACGTACTGTGCAAGGTCAGAACGCAGATCTCCAGACCACCTATCCCGCAACAATCAAGGGTGTTCAGGACGTTGAGATTCGCCCGAAAGTATCAGGTTTCATCACAAAGCTTTGCGTGAAGGAAGGTCAGCAGGTTAAGGCTGGTCAGCTCCTTTTCGTTATCGACAACGTAACCTACGCTGCCGCTGTACGTCAGGCCAAGGCTTCTGTCAACGCAGCCAAGGCACAGCTCAATACAGCCCGACTTACATACAACAATTCAGAAAAGCTTTTCAAGAACAATGTCATTGGTTCATACGAGCTTCAGTCATCTAAGAATGCTATGGAGAGTGCTGCTGCCCAGTTGGCTCAGGCAGAGGCAGCCTACGTTTCTGCAAAGCAGAATCTCGACTTCTGTTTCGTGACAAGTCCTGCTAATGGTGTTATTGGCGACCTGCCTTACCGTGTAGGTGCACTTGTTAGCGCTTCTTCACAGCAGGCTCTTACAACTGTTTCAAACAACTCTACTATGCAGGTTTACTTCTCAATGACAGAGAAGGACCTCCTCGATATGACTAAGACAGCTGGCAACATGAACACAGCTATCTCAAACTATCCTGCTGTTAAGCTTCAGCTTGCAGATGGTTCTATCTACAATCATCCGGGTAAGGTGGCTACAGTGAGCGGTGTTATCGACCCAACTATCGGTACTGTGTCTATGCGTGCCGACTTCCCCAACCCTGAGCGTGTGCTCAAGACAGGTGCTTCTGGTTCTATCGTAGTTCCCCACACTGCCACTGGTGCTGTGATTATCCCGCAGGACGCTGTTGTTGAGGTTCAGGACAAGCACTTCGTTTATATCGTTGGCAAGGACAACAAGGTGAAGTATACTCCTGTGACTCTTAATCCGCAGAACGATGGCAAGACTTATATTATCACTTCAGGTCTTAAGGTTGGCGACCGTTTCGTAGTGAATGGTGTTTCTTCACTCCAGGACGGTATGGAAATCAAGCCAGTTACAGAGGCTCAGTATGCTGAGAAGCTGAAGAAGACAGAGCAGTTGGGCGAGGCGCAGGGCGACATTAGCAAACTTAAGAAGGCTTTTGGAAAATAAATTTTGAGTTTTAAAGTATGAAATTAGATAGATTTATCAAACGCCCGGTACTTTCCACGGTGATTTCAATCCTCGTGGTTATTCTGGGTGTACTTGGATTGGTGTCGTTGCCTATCGAGCAGTACCCTAACATGGCGCCTCCTACCATTATGGTGCGTGCAGCCTATACTGGTGCCAACTCCCAAACCGTGCTCAATTCGGTGCTTGCACCGCTTGAGGAGTCAATCAACGGTGTGGAGGGCATGACCTACATGACCTCATCAGCCACCAACGACGGTTCGGCTTCTATCACCGTATTCTTTAAGCAGGGTATGGACCCTGACATGTGTCAGGTCAACGTTCAGAACCGTGTGTCGCAGGCTTCGGCTTTGCTGCCTGCCGAGGTTACCAAGGCTGGTGTGACTGTTGCTAAGCGTCAGTCGTCTACCGTTATCCTCTTCGGTCTTACAGCCGACGATGATCGTTACGATGACGAGTTCCTCACCAACTATGCCAACATCAACGTCATTCCTGCCATCAAGCGTGTGAATGGTGTGGGCGAGTGTCAGTGCTTCTCACAGAAGGACTACACTATGCGCCTTTGGATTGACCCCGTGAAGATGAAGAGCTACGGCTTGATTCCTTCCGACCTTACTGGTGTGCTTGCACAGCAGAACATAGAGGCTGCCCCTGGTTCTGTAGGCGAGTCTTCTGACAACCAGTATCAGTACACATTCCGCTATAGAGGTCGTCTTCAGACTCCTGAAGAGTTTGGCGATATGATTATCAAGTCTACTCAGGACGGTCAGACCATCCGTGTTAAGGATGTGGCACGCGTAGAGATGGGTGCTCTTTCATATACTGTAGCGTCAAAGAACAACGGCAAGTCATCTGTAACCATGATGGTTACCCAGACCGCTGGCTCTAACGCTACTGAGATTGCCACCAACATCAAGAAGTTGCTCAAGGAGCAGGAGGCAACAATGCCACCGGGAATCCACTTCGACATCATGCAGGACGTTACTGAGTTCCTCTTTGCCTCTATCGAGGACCTTATCAAGACTCTCTGCGAGGCATTCGTTCTTGTGTTTATCGTGGTGTACATCTTCCTTCAGGACACACGCTCTACACTCATTCCGTTGATTGCCGTGCCTGTGTCGTTGATTGGTACATTCTTCTTCCTCTATGTGTTCGGCTTCTCGCTCAACTTGTTGACACTTGCTGCCCTCGTGCTTGCCATTGCCATTGTGGTCGACGATGCCATTGTGGTTGTGGAGGCCGTCCATGCCAAGCTCGACCTTGGCTACAAATCGGCCAAGCTTGCGTCTATCGACGCCATGAACGAGATTTCGGGTGCCATCATCTCCATCACCCTCGTTATGGCATCGGTGTTCATCCCTGTGTCGTTCATGGGTGGTACGTCGGGTGCCTTCTACCGCGAGTTTGGTATCACCATGGCCATCTCTATCATCATCTCGGCTCTTAACGCCTTGACACTTTCTCCGGCTCTTTGTGCTATTTTGCTGAAGCCGAAGGACGAGCATGGCAAGGAGCGCAAGATGTCAATGGTCGACCGTTTCCACGCATCGTTCAATGCCGCTTATGGCAAGGTGCAGGAGAAGTACACCAAGGGTGTGCGCCGCCTCGTGGAGCGTCCAGTCATTGCTATCATCACTGTTGTCATCGCCATTGTTGGCATGGGTGTGCTTATGAGCACAACCAAGACTGGTCTTGTGCCTGACGAGGATACCGGTACTGTATTCTGTACAGTGTCTACACCTCCGGGAACTTCAATGAAGAAGACCAACGAGGTGATGGACCAGGTTGACCGCATGCTTGCTACCAACCCTGCTATCGCCAGCCGTATGCGTATCACTGGCTACAACTTCATCGCAGGTCAGGGTTCCAACCAGGGTACGTTCATTATTAAGCTTAGGAGCTTTGAGGAGCGTCAGAAGGAAGAGGGACCGTTGAAGTATATCGGTGTGCACAACCTCGGCTCTACAATGGTGCTTGGCATGATCTACAAGCAGACAGCTGCCATCAAGGGTGCTCAGATTCTTGCCTTCCAGCCGCCTATGGTGCAGGGCTTCTCGGCAACCAACGGTATGACCTTCTCTATGCAAGACCGTACTGGTGGCGATGTGAACAAGTTCTTTGACATTACTCAGAAGTATATCGCAGCCCTCAATGAGCGTCCGGAGATTTCGAACGCCATGACATCATACAACACCAAGTATCCGCAGTATAAGATTGATGTCGATGTGGCTAAGTGTAAGCAGAGCGGCATCGACCCGTCTGCTGTGCTCTCAACCATGCAGGGCTACTATGGTGGTATGTATGCATCTAACTTCAACGCATACGGTAAGCTCTATCGTGTATACATCCAGGCTCCGCCTGAGGCACGTGCCGACCTCAAGAGCCTCGACAATATCTACGTGCGCACATCGGCTGGAGCTATGGCTCCTATCAAGGAGTATGTCAACCTTAGCCGTGTGTATGGTCCGCAAGAGATTGACCGTTTCAACCTCTTCACATCAATCAACGTGAACGCTTCGGCTGCCGAGGGTTACTCTACTGGTGACGCTATTAACGCTATGGCTGAGGTTGCCAAGACCACTCTGCCTGCAGGCTACACCTACGAGTTCTCTGGTCTTACACGTACAGAGCAGGAGTCATCCAACTCTACAGCTATAGTGTTCGTACTCTGTTTGACCTTCGTTTACTTGATTCTCTCGGCACAGTACGAGTCTTACGTTCTGCCACTGTCGGTAATCCTCTCAATTCCGTTCGGACTTGCAGGTGCGTTTATCTTCACCAACATGTTTGGCAAGAACAACGACATATACATGCAGATTGCGCTCATCATGCTTATGGGTCTTCTTGCCAAGAACGCCATCCTTATCGTGCAGTTTGCTCTTGAGCGTCGCCTTACTGGTATGGCTATCTCATGGTCGGCAGTGCTCGGTGCTTCGGCTCGTCTGCGTCCTATCTTGATGACCTCATTGGCTATGATTATCGGTCTTCTTCCATTGCTCATGCCTTGGGGTGTAGGTTATAATGGTAACATGACACTTGGTGCTGCAGCCGTAGGCGGTATGCTCATAGGTATGCTCTGCCAGATTATGGTTGTACCAGCTCTGTTCTACATCTTCCAGACTTTGCAGGAGAAGATTAAGCCTATCGAGTTTGAGGGTGACTCTGCTAATGTTGACTCTGAGATTCGTCAGTACACCAACCCTTATGTGGCTGGAGCATTGCAGGATCAGATAGACAAGAAATCGAATTAAGAAGTAGCTAAGCTAAGGAGTATGGAGTAATGAACTTCATACTTCTTAACTCCTAAAAGACGAAACAATGAAATTAAACAAGATATTTCTTTTCGCATCTGCATCCTTGCTGATGACCAGTTGCGGATTATACAACAAGTACGAGCGTCCGCAGGTCGACACCTATGGACTCGTGCGCGATGTTGCGAGCAATACCGACACACTTGCTGTCGCTGACACAGCAAGCTTTGGCAATCTGCCTTGGCGTGAGGTGTTCACCGACCCACAGCTTCAGTCGCTCATCGAGACAGGTCTGGCCAACAATACCAACCTGCTCAATGCAGCTCTCAACGTTAAGATGATTGAGGATCAACTTATGGTTGCCAAGTTGGCTTTCGTTCCTGGTTTCACTTTCTCTCCGCAAGGAACAGTGGCTTCTTGGGATGGCAATAAGGCTACAAAGACTTATTCTTTGCCTGTCACCGCATCTTGGAGTGTCGACCTTTTCGGTAATCTTCTCAATGTGAAGCGTTCTGCCCAGATGGCTCTACTTGCAACTAAGGACTATCAGCAGGTGGTGCAGACCAAGGTGGTTTCAAACATCGCCAACATGTACTACACACTGCTCATGCTCGACAAGCAGCTTCAGGTGGTTAACGATATAACCAAGCTTGTAGAAGAGACATGGAACATCATGAAGATTCAGAAGGAGCTTGGTCGTGTAAAGGAGACTTCTGTGCAGAGTGCCGAGGCTAATCTCTATTCTGTTCAAGCTCAGGCTACCGACCTCAAGCGACAGATTCGCGAGACAGAGAACTCTCTCTCGCTCTTACTTGGTCAGCAGGCACAGACTATCAAGCGTGGAACATTCGAGGGACAGTCGCTTCCTTCAAAATTCTCTACAGGTATTGGTCTGCAGCTTCTCAACAACCGTCCTGACGTTCACTATGCCGAGATGTCGCTCGCTCAGTGCTTCTATGATGTGAATACAGCTCGCTCTAAGTTCTATCCTAACATCACAATCTCTGCCACTGGTGCCTTCACCAATTCAGGTGGCGGTGGCATTGTCAATCCAGGCAAATGGCTTCTTTCTGCAGTAGGCTCACTCACACAGCCTATCTTTGCTCACGGTCAGATTATAGCAGGCTTGAAGGTAGCCAAGGCTAAGCAGGAGCAGGCTTACAATACATGGCAGAATGCTGTGTTGTCGGCAGGTTCTGAGGTGAGCAACGCCCTTGTGCTCTACAACTCATCTGACGAGAAGTCGAAGCTTGAGGCTAAGCAGGTGGAAAGCCTTCAGAAGAACGTTGAGTATAACAAGATGTTGTTCAACGACGGATCTGCCACATATCTCGAAGTAATCACCGCACAGCAGAGCCTTCTCAACGCAGAGCTTTCTAAGGTGGCCGACGACTTCTACAAGATGCAGGCAGTCGTAAACCTCTACTATGCATTGGGCGGAGGAAGATATTAAGAGTTAGGAATTAGGAGTTTTGAATTTTGAATTGTCGGCTTTGCCGATGTTGAATTATTCAATTCGAAATTCAAAACTCAAAATTGCGGCTTGCCGCAACAATTCAAAACTCAAAATTCAAAATTCAAAATTCAAAATTATGATTAGTGATAAAGCATATATAGCTCCGGGCGCAAAGATTGGTAAGAATGTGAAAATCTATCCGTTCGCCTACATCGAGGATGACGTTGTGATCGGTGACGACTGCGTTATCTTCCCTTACGTGAGCATCATGCGCGGCACAACACTTGGCCGTGGCAACAAGGTTTATCAGAACACTGTGCTTGGTGCAGAGCCTCAGGACTTCAACTATGCAGGTGCGGAGACTCGTCTTGTTATCGGCGACGAGAATATCTTCCGCGAGAATGTTGTTGTCAACCGTGCTACTTTTGCCGATGGCGAGACACGTATCGGCAACCGCAACTTCTTCATGGAGGGTGTTCACATCTCTCACGACACCAAGGTCGACGACTATGTGACGTTCGGCTATGGCACTAAGATAGCTGGCGACTGCGAGATTCACAGTGCAGCCATCTTCTCGTCTGGTGTTATCATCAACTCCAATGTGCGCATTGGTGGCGCGTCAATGGTCACAAGTGGTGTGCGCATCTCGAAGGATGTCCCCCCATTCATCGTGGCTACCGACAACCCAGTGCGTTATGGTGGTGTCAACGAGACACTGCTGAAGTCGTCGAACACTTCCGACAAGGTTATCAGCCATATTGCCAACGCCTATCGTCTTGTGTTCCATGGTCAGACCAGCGTGTTCGACGCAATCAACCAGATTAAGGAGCAGGTGCCTGAAGGCAAGGAAATCAATGCCATCGTAAAGTTCCTTGAGAGCACTCAGATAGGAATTATCAGCAAGATGTAAACAGAAATTTCATACCTTTTATATATTAGTGTTGTTATTTCAATGAAAGCGGCAAGGTAGACGTGATGTCCACCTTGCCGCTATATTTTTTATTTGGTTGCCTCTTTCACAACCGCCAAAATCTCATCTCCATATTTCTCTGCCTTTACCTTTCCGCAGAAAGGAATGCGTGCAAGGGCATCCTTGTCTTCAGGCATAAGGTTGGCTATTGCTATTATTGCCTTTTGCTGCAGAATGCAATATGCCGGCATGTGGGCTGTGAGAGCACGTTGTCTACGCCAATTGGTCAAAGCGTCGAGCACTTCTGGATGGAGCACCTTCAGCTCTGTGGCTGACGCTGTAGTCGGGGCAGCGGAAACAGCAGGTTTGTTTTTTCCAGACGCATTTGATGTTGTCGTTGTCCTTGCCGATGTTGTTGTCTGTTTATTCTCTTTGTCTTGTTTGCGCTCTGTCTTGCTTGACCTTGGAGCCTTAGCCGCGTCCTTGCCCGTAAGCACAACTGCGCGTTGGTGCAGATAGTCATTCAGGTGAAAACCGTCGTCCTTTACGAAGTTGAGCAAGGCTCTTTTCTGCATTACGATTTCCTTGAGTGTGGCAAGAAGTTCCGTAAACATTTTCTTTACTTCTGGCGTATCCGTCTTCACTTCCGTGTTCTTTACCAATTGTTCTATATCCGAAAGGGTTCGCGCGAAATACGTCGCGCCCTTGGTGAGCCGTTCCTGCAGATGAGTGTCGGATTGATAGTCGGCTGTGGATATTACAATTTGGTTGTATTGCAGCTTGAAACGTTCTGCCACATCATACAGCTTGTCTTTTATTGTGACCAAACGAGCCTTGTATTCAAGAATGAGTTTGGGATATGTGCGACGGAAATGTCCCATCAGCATGTCAAGCACACGGTTGAACGAGTCCATCATCGGTCGGAAGTCAAACAGTTCGCTTACCACCGACAGATAGTAGTCGCGCTGCAACAGTCCTATCTGTTCTTCTGTAGGCATGTGTTCTGCTGCATGGTTGACATAATCATCTACAGCACCGTCGCGTATTATTGCCGACTGTGGTAATGGGGCGCTAAGCACAAGTCCCTCGAGAGTGCGGCATCTTGACAGAGCCACATAGGTTTGTCCATGCGTGAAGGCCCGCTGTACATCTATTATTGCTCTATCAAACGTGAGTCCCTGACTCTTGTGTACGGTTATAGCCCATGCCGGCTTTACCGGGAATTGCGTGAATGTGCCGTCCACCTCTTCCGCTATCTCGTTGGTTTTCTCGTTGATAACGTATCGGGTGTTGTCCCACTGTTCAGGTTCCACCTTTATCACGGCTCCCGTATCCTTGGCACGCACGAAGAAATGCTTGTCGTTAATCTCGGTCACAGTGCCAATCATACCGTTGTAATATTCCTTGGCAGGTTTTGAGTCGTTCTTTACGAACATCACCTGTGCGTCTTTCTTCAGTGTCAGCGTCTCCTCAGTAGGGAACAGCATCTCGGGATATTTGCCCGTAATCTCAGCCTTGTAAGTGTATGCCTGTCCAGGCAGCAGCGATAGTTGATGGTCGTTTACGTGCTGCGCTTGGAAGTTATGTGTCGTAAGGCGGATGTATCCTTCTTCGGCACGAGGTTGGAAATTTGGAATATATCGTGAGTTGAGCGCTTGCAGCACCGAGGCGTCGGCACAGTTGTCGCGTACCTTATTTAATATATCAAGAAATCTCAGGTCGTTCTGTCTATATACCGTCTTCAGCTCCACTATTGCATATCGTGTGCGCTTCAGGGCAAGCGACGAGAAGAAATAAGGAGTCTCGTAATATCTCGACAGCAACTGCCACTCGTCGTCCTTGGCAACGGGAGCAAGCTGACCGAGGTCGCCAATCATAACCATCTGCACTCCGCCAAAAGGTTGCTGGTTCTTGCGGAAACGTCTAAGCACACTATCCACAGCATCGAGCAGGTCGGCACGCACCATTGAGATTTCATCAATCACAAGAGTGTCGATGCTTTGTATCACGCGTATCTTTTGTTTGGAGAAACGGTATTGCTGTTCCTTTGTCTTGTACTGTGCGTCGGGAATGAATGGTGCAAACGAGAGTTGGAAGAATGAGTGGATAGTCACGCCCTCAGCGTTAATGGCCGCAATACCTGTAGGTGCTACAACGATAATACGTTTAGACGACTCTGTTTTAAGTCTGCGCAGAAAGGTAGTCTTACCGGTTCCTGCCTTGCCCGTGAGAAATAGGTTGGTGTTAGTGGTTTCTATGATGTTCCACGCAAGTTGCGTCTGCTCGTTCGTTTCCATAGTTTGCTGTTTTTTGTTATATCAGTGGTTCCTATAAAAAATAATGTTATTACAAAAGTACGAAAAAGAACTGAAAGATTAACAAAAACGATGCGAAAAATGGAGGTGATGCATTAGGTGTAATTGAAGTTGAGCAAGTTGAATACTTGCTCATAAACTAAAAGAAATAGGAGGAATAAATAATTAAAAGCCATTAGCTTTGTTGCCGGGATATTCTGCCGACAAGGCTAATGACTTTTAATCTTTGACAATTTATATATCCTATGACTTGCTCTTTACTCCACCGTAACGCTCTTAGCCAAGTTTCTTGGCATATCCACGTTCAGTCCCTTGTCTACAGCCACATAGTAGGCGAGGAGCTGCAAGGGCACAACAGTCAGCAATGCCACTAAGGCGTTGGAAGTAGCCGGCACCTCAATAGTGTTGTCTGCCAAGGCTCTGACCTGCTTGTCGCCCTCGGTAACCACAGCAAGGATGCGTCCGTTTCTCGATTTCACCTCCTGCATGTTTGATATAATCTTCTCATATAGCTGGTGGTGGGTGGCTATGAATACGATAGGCATGTCCTGGTCTACCAATGCGATAGGTCCGTGTTTCATCTCTGCTGCAGGATAACCCTCGGCATGGATGTAGCTGATTTCCTTAAGCTTCAACGCTCCCTCCAATGCCACTGGATAGTTGATGCCACGTCCTAAGTAGAGGAAGTTGTGGGCATAGGTGAACATTCTCGAAACGTCCTTAATCATGGGATCTTGCTTCAGCACAACCTCCATCTTGTTTGGAATGTCAGCCAGTTCGCCTATCATCTGTTGATAGTCGGTGTCGTCTAATGTGCCTTGCTCATGTCCTAAAGCCAAAGCCAACAGAGTGAGCACAGTCACCTGGCCGGTGAAAGCCTTTGTACTTGCCACACCAATCTCCGGTCCCACATGAATGTAGATGCCGGTATTGGTCTCGCGGGCTATTGAGGAACCTACGCCATTCACAATGCCGAATATGAGCGCACCCTTCTCCTTAGCCAACTTTACTGCTGCTAAGGTGTCGGCTGTCTCGCCACTCTGGCTTATAGCTATCACCACATCCTCTGGCTCAATTACAGGGTCGCCATAGCGGAACTCGCTTGCATAAGCCACCTCCACACGTTTGCGGCACATCTTCTCGATGAGTTGCTTGCCAATGAGTCCTGCGTGCCAGCTTGTTCCGCAAGCCACAATGATGATGTGCTTAGCGTTGACCAATCGCTCGCGGTATTCCCTAAGGGCAGAGAGGACAATATGGTTGTTCTCCGGATGCTCCTTATCGGCAAACAGACGTCCGCTCATGCAGTCTCTCAGACAGTTTGGCTGGTCGTATATCTCCTTCAACATGAAGTGGTCGAAGCCGCCTTTGCTGAGTTTGCTGATGTCCAGATCCACTGTTTTGATGTCATAACTGCATGAGGCATGGTCAAGATTGATGATGTTGAGTTCTTCGCCAACGTGAATGTCGGCTATCTGTCCGTCTTCAAGATACACCACCTTGTCGGTGAACTCCACGATAGGGGTGGCGTCGCTTGCAATATAAAAGTCCTTGTTGTCCTTGCCGACGCCCACTACCAGCGGACTTGACTGTCGTGCAGCCACAACATGGTTGGGCTTGTTCTTCTCGATTACGGCAATAGCGTATGCTCCAATGGCATCGTTTAGGGCCTGGCATACGGCAGACACCAAGTCCTTGCCGTTCTGTTGATAATAATAGTCAATCAGCTGAACGAGCACTTCGGTGTCGGTAGTGCTCTTGAACACATATCCCTTCTCCAGGAGTTGCTCTCTAAGCACCTGATAGTTCTCGATGATGCCATTGTGCACCAATGCCAAGTCGCCGCTCATGCTTGTGTGAGGATGAGCGTTGGTTGCTGATGGTTCTCCATGAGTAGCCCATCGTGTATGGGCGATACCGATATGTCCGCTGCAGTCTTTGTCAGCGGCCGTTGCTTCCAGATTACTTACTTTTCCTTTGGTCTTATAGACATTAAGCTTATCCTGATTGTTAATCAATGCTACGCCTGCGCTGTCGTATCCACGATACTCAAGTTTCTTGAGCCCTTCGATAAGTACTGGATAAGCGTCAGACTGTCCGATATATCCAACTATTCCACACATAAAGTTTACTTTTGTTTAGTTACGACTGCAAAAGTATATATAAAATCTGAAATTACAAATATTTTGTATGTTAAAACTGCATGAAAGGTTGCTTTTTTCTATTTCTGATATATCACCGTTTCCTTATTCTATCATCCAATCCTCTATCTGTCCACTCTTCCATTTGGAGTATGTATTTACACGTCCATAAGGAAGTGTGTCAATAGTAAGAATATGATGAACAGCATCTGCTGATGGGAATACGACTTGGATTTTTTCTTCAATAGTCATAAAGTCATTAGTCATTAAGTCATTAAGAAATCGTAAGTGGATATAAATTTGTTCGACAAACTTATAAAGATATTAAAACTGTTTTTCTTAATGACTTAATGACTAATGACTTTCTGACCAACAACATTTATTGTTGGTGTTGGTCAGAAAGTCAATCATTATTATTTCATCTGAATTTATTCCCTGCCGAGAGAAAAATTATTCCCTGCCGAGAAAGTTTTTTAAATGATTGGGGATATGAATTTTGTTAATCTCTGGGGAATGAGACAATTTGCTATCAGAACTTTCCCTGCTCTCCCAAATAGCTGTCCTTGAATCCCAAGAAGTACAGCACTCCGTCAATGCCGATAGTGTTGAGGCTCTGCTTGGCGTTAGCCACAACACGTGGTTTGGCATGGAAGGCGATGCCGAGACCTGCTTGACCGAGCATAGGCAAGTCGTTGGCTCCGTCGCCTACGGCAATGGTTTGTGCGAGGTTCACCTTTTCTACTTGGGCTATAAGTTTCAGGAGTTCAGCCTTGCGGTGGCCGTCGACAATCTCGCCTACGTAACGTCCGGTGAGCTTGCCGTCATCGTCAATCTCCAATTCGTTGGCGTAGACATAGTCGATGCCATATTTGCGCTGTAGAAATTCGCCGAAATAAGTGAAACCACCGCTAAGGATGGCAATCTTATAGCCACAACGCTTGAGCACAGCCATAAGTCGGTCGACTCCCTCGGTGATAGGCATCTTGTTGGCAATGTCTTCAAAAACGCTTGAGTCGAGACCTTTCAGCAAAGCCACGCGACGTGTGAAGCTCTCCTTGAAGTCTATCTCGCCACGCATGGCACTCTCAGTGATTGCTCTCACTTGGTCGCCGACGCCAGCACGGTCGGCAAGCTCGTCGATACATTCAGTCTGAATGAGTGTGGAGTCCATATCAAAGCAGATGAGTCGGCGCATACGGCGGTACATGTCATCCTTTTGAAACGAGAAGTCAATCTCCATATCCGAAGAGATGTGCATCAGTTCCTCCTGCATGGCAGCGCGGTTGACTGGTGTTCCTCTCAGCGAGAACTCAATGCAGGCTCGCATGTTGGGTTCGGGGCGCTTGATGCTCATGCGTCCGGTGAGTCGCAATATGGAGTCGATGTTAAGTCCCTGCTTTGTGATTACCTTTGTGGCGGCCTCTATCTGTCTTGCAGAAAGGGTGCGGCCTATCAAGGTGAGGATGTATCGGTTCTTGCCTTGGCACTCAACCCATTCTTCATACTCCTCGTCGGTTACGGGAGCGAAGCCTATGTGCACCCCAAGTTCGGTGGCCTTGAACAGCAATTCCTTCATCACCTGACCTGAGGCTTCGTCGCTGATGCGTATGAGTATGCCTAAGGATAGTGTGGAGTGGATATCTGCCTGTCCGATGTCAAGAATCTTGGCATCCTTGCTGGCGAGAATCTCCATGATGGAGGCGGTGAGACCGGGACGGTCGTTGCCCGTGATTCTGATTAATATCTGTTCTTCCTTAGTGTTGATTGTTTCCATTTCCTTATTTTTTGATATGTTTACTGCAAAAGTAACCCTTTTTAATTTAACCTACAAATTTTGTAATGTCGGTTTTGCAAAAAATAGAGAAATGTGGTGAAGGATGGGCGTGTGAATATAACCTATGAAAAAAGTGCCACGTAAGACCAAAAGGACTGTAGTACAATGCCTTTTGCTCTTACGTGGCGCTTTGCCTGAGAGTTTTGCTAAATCTTTACTTCACAATCTTTCTTGATGCCTTTGTGCCATCAGAATATGTGACAGTACGCATGTATATACCCTTGGTCGGGTTGCTAACCTTGCGGCCTGAGAGGTCGTAGAATTCCACACTCTTAATCTGCTTCACATTGGCATCGGTCATCTTTACGCCGGTTGGGTCGCCATAAGGATAGTATTCTGCTACGCCAGAGCCGAGGCGAGTGTCGCCGTCGATATAGAAAGCCTCCATACCAATCTTCTCCTTCACCTCCTTATAGAAGTAGATGGTGCGTGCGTTCTCGTCGTACTTGTAGAACTCATACTGGTCGTAGAATGAGTATGGCACGTCAGTCATCTCGGTCTCAAGGTTTTGGTAGTCGTCGGGTGAGAATGTCTGCACCTCGCCGTCGATGTAGAGATTATAGTAGAGATGCGACGGGTCAAGATAGTTGAAGTCGGCTGAGTAGTAGCTCAGAGAGAACTGCAAACCGCCAGGACCTCCCCATGGGTTTGGGTCGTAAGGCTGGTAGGCTGTGAGCAGCGGTGGCATAGGAGCTGCTGGCTCTCTGTTCCAGGGATTCACCATCGCATAGCGGTAGGAGTCGAAGATGTTGGTGCTTCGGTCGTCGTCCTTGCTCTTGTGTATCATCAGCATTCCCTTGGTGCTCAGAGAGTTGTTCTCGGCGTCGTAGGTGAACACGAGTGGGTCGCTGCTGAGACAAGGTTTCTCGTATTTTGAACCCATTTCATCGGTGCCTTCGCCCATGACAGCCGAAGAGGCGTATACATAGCAAGCTGTCGTGGTGTCTATGCCCACGTAAGAAGTGGCAGGGAAGCTGACGGTCTCGCCGTCTTTTTCGCCCTTTATCCATAATCCCTTGATGTTGGCAGAGAGGTCGCCAAGATATACATCGCTGCCGTTGAAGGCATATTTCACGGGATATAGCTGCGACTGTCCCTCGGTGTCCATATAGAGCATCAGTCCGTCGAATACGTCTGCCCCAGCCGGAGGAGCCACGGTGTTGTTGTCCAGATGCACAGCTTTGTAGGTGCCTTCGGCGTAGCTTGTCCATGCTCCACTTGCGCGGCACATGCCTATCATTTCGCCTTCGGGAAGTGCCATGACGAGTGAGTCGTTGCGCCATACATATTTCAGCACCTGATTTTCGGCCCCCTCGTTAGGGCGGAATGTGCTTTTATCATCCTCTTCCACTTGGTGTATGCGGTTGAGGTATCCATATATAAGGTCGCCACTGAAGAAGTCTTCTTCAGCGTAGATGGGCTGCGGAAGCTGGAAGGCAATGGTGTCGCCCTCGGCACGGTAGCCCTTAATCCATGTCTTGGTATAGATGGAGTTGATGGGGTTTTCAAGATACACGGCTCCGTCATCGCCGAATACAAGACGCTGCCAGTCGCCGGTACTCTCATGCGGAATGCCATAGTAATAGACCGACTCATAGCCTGTGGTGGTGCGGTATAGGTTTACGGTTTTGCCTGCTGCTGGCTGTGTGATGAGTTCCGACTCGTTCTGTGCCATGGCTCCTGTCGAGAAGAGTGCGGCAAACAATAGTGCTGAGTAAATCTTTTTCATAAGCAAGATGTTGTTTTTGGTTGCAAAAAGTGATTGTTATTGGTTGCAAAGATAGTAAAACGTAATGAAGTGTGCAAGAAATATGGCAAAATAATATTGGCTTAGCATTGAAGATGTCCAAACAATTTAATTTCAATCAAGTCGCCAAACATTGCTGATATACTATTTTATGACTACCTTTGCAAAGGAATAATTATAACAAGTAGATATTTAAAATAAAACAAGTAGACGAAAATGATAAAAGCACTCTTTTTTGATGTCGACGGCACTCTCGTCAGCTTCAAAACCCACAAAATTCCCGAATCTACGCTTGAGGCTTTGCAGCAGGCTCATGCAAATGGTGTGAAGATATTCACTGCTACGGGTCGTCCGCGCCAGTTGCTCGACAATATCCCCGAGGCAGAACCTCTGATGGATGGATATATTCTTGCCACTGGTGCCCTCTGCATGTATGGCGACCATACTGTGCGTGAGGATCTTATACCGCGTGACGAGGCTGTGTCTGTGGTGGAATTCTGCAAGGAGCGTGGGCTGTCGGCTGTTGTAGTAGGCAAGGAGGACATACAGATAGTCAACCGCGACGAGGAGTTTGAGAGTGTCTTCCGCAATATGCTTAATGTGAAGTACAACAAGTTTGACGTGCCAGTGGAGGAGGTCATCGAGCAGGGCGTGCTTCAGATCACTCCTTTCGTGAATGAGGAAGAGGAGAAGACGATGTTGCCATCGTTGCCTGGCTGCATATCGTCGCGTTGGTATCCGTCGTTCTGCGACATAACATCAGCCACAGCCGACAAGGCTAACGGCATACGTGCCATTGCCGACTACATGAATATAGACATTAGCGAGACCATGGCATTCGGCGATGGCGGCAATGACATGACTATGTTGCGTGCTGCCGGCACAAGTGTGGCTATGGGCAATGCTCTCGACAAGGTGAAGGCTCATGCCGATTACGTCACTACAAGCGTTGATGAGGACGGCATACGCAATGCGTTGAAGCATTATGGGGTGATATAAAAAAAAGTCGGTTCACATGAGTGAGCCGACCGTAAACTTTTCTTAAATTATGAAGCTGTATCCTTACTCCGGAAGGCTGATTGCCTCCTGAGGACATACACTTGCGCATGTACCGCACTCTGTGCAGAGATCAGGATTGATAGAATACTTTTCACCTTCTGAGATAGCCTCTACCGGGCACTCGCCAATACATGTACCGCATGCGATGCAGTCGTCACCAATTACGTAAGCCATAATTAAAATTCTTTTTTATTGTTATTAATGTTAATGCTGTGTGTTTCGAAGTAGCCATGCGGGGTTAGTCTCGCTACCTACTTTTGAACGTTGCAAAGATAATGATTTTATCCGAAATACCTACAAATAGGTAGTCGTTTTTAACTTATTTATACATTAGACGGAATTAAGTGTATAGAAATGCTCCACAAAGTATATATATATTACTTTGCCAAGTATATTATATTACTTTGCCAAGTATATTATATTACTTTGCCAAGTATTATATATATACTTTTTTCGGAGCTTTTCGTAATATGTGGAGGTGTGGGCAATAAACCGTGTAAAATGGCGTTATATAATGTACAATGAAACGATTAGCCACCATTATATATATGTGTATGGCGGTGCTCCTTGCAGCCTCCGCCCAGGACCGAACGGTAGAAAACCGTCCGTACACCGACTTGCGCCCGTTCCACTTTGGCGTGATAGTGGGCACACATGTGCAGGATGTGGAATTGATGAATGCCGGTCCGCAGATCATCGTGGGCGATGATGGCACCCAGCAGGAGACGCTTGTCACCACCGACCAAAGCCGTTGGGACCCCGGCATTAACGTAGGTGTGCTTGGCGAGTTTCGCTTGTCACAGCATTTCCAACTTCGTGTTGCACCGACGATGTATTTCGGTTCGCGCCACATTGTGTTCCGCGACCTCAAGACATTGGATGCCAATGGCAATCCCGAGGAGACGCGTCAGGACATGAAGTCGGCCTATATAGCTTGCTCAGCCGACATTATCTTTGCCGCGCCACGCTTCAACAACCATCGTCCTTATATCATGGCCGGCGTGTCGCCGATGATAAACCTCAGCTCCAAGACAAGCGACTACCTTAAGCTCAAGCGCCAGACGTTTGCCCTTGAATTGGGTATGGGATGCGATTTCTACATGCCTTACTTCAAGCTCCGGCCCGAGCTTAAGTTTGTCTATTCGCTTGGCAACACGCTCGACACAAAGCATCCGCAGGAGATTCGCGACAAGAACCTGCTGAAGTATGCCCAGTCGGCATCCGAGGCCAAAAGCAAGATGGTGGTGCTTAGTTTCTATTTTGAGTAGTGAGATAAAGGTAGTCGTTGAGCACAGTGGTGAGAAACTCGCGGCTGTTGCCCCAGTCGGCATCGGCAGGCATTCGCATCACCCGAGCCACTTTGGCGGCAAGACTCTCTATACGCTCGTCAGTTGCCTTGGCATCTGGCGCTACAGTGCGGCGCAATATGTCGGCTTGATGAGGCGACAGTTGCGCCGCATTGTCGTATGTGGGCTTGTATCCTCGGCGGGCGTAGGCAAATTCGCCAAGCGAGATGTGCATGCGGCTCATGTCGGTTTGGCGTATCACCATGGTGCCCGCAGCAAGGTCGCCAAGCCGTTGGTGGCGGCGTGTGGCGAGGATGAACACCAGTCCCAGGCAGCTCATCCATATGTCAACAATCTCGCACACATATCTTAGAAACAGCGCGCCTGCCGTTGGCGACGAGCCGTCGGCCATCACCACACGTGTCTTCATGGCATATTTTCCCACGGTCTGTCCGTCAAACAGCAGTTCAGAGAGGAATGTGTAGGCAAGGGCTGGCAGAAACACGAGAAACACGTAAATGCCCTGCATGACATCGTCGCTGAAACCAGGGGTGTGGCGCAGGAATGTTCCTGCGGCGTACAAATATACTGATATCAGCACAAGGTCGATGATGCGCCCCACGATACGGTCGCCTACGTTTGCTGGTGTCTGCTCTATGCAGACAAAATTGCCTGTTGTAATGTCCGACATATATTTTCTGTTGATTTTTGATTGCAAATTTAACTTTTTTCTTTAAATTTGCCATTCATAAACACAATTATTTTAACCCGCAAGCAATGAACGAACTCACATTCATACAAAGCAACATAGAAAAGTGGGAACGTGTGGAGATAATGACCAAAGACCTGTCGCAGGAGAAGCCCGACGACATAGCCGATGCCTATAGCGACGTGACAGCCGACCTTGCCTTTGCCTACACACATTATCCTTCGGCACGCATCACCATGTATCTTAACAATTTGGCGGCTGTGCTCCACAATGCCATCTATCGCAACAAGCGCGAAAGACGTTCGCGCCTCATCACGTTCTGGACGCGTGAGGTGCCGGCTACGATGTATGCCGAGCGGCGGCATCTGCTTGCGTCGTTTGTGGTGTTCTGTATCAGTGTGCTTATTGGGGTAGCGTCGCAGTTGGCTGAGCCCGACTTCTGCCGGATAATCCTTGGCGACGGCTATGTGGAGCAAACGTTGCAGAACATATCCAACGGCACTCCGATGGCTGTTTACGATGGTGGTGCGGAGAGCACAATGTTCCTCGGCATAACCATCAACAACATAGGCGTGGCGTTTCGCGTTTTCGCCTTTGGACTTATGTCGAGCTTGTTCAGCGCCTTATTGCTGTTGTACAATGGCATAATGCTCGGCTGCTTCGAGACATTCTTCGCCCAGCATGGATTGTTAGGCGAGTCGATGCTTGCCGTATTCCTGCATGGTACTCTTGAGATTTCTGCCGTCATCGTAGCCGGAGCCGCTGGACTCGCCATAGGCAACAGTTGGCTTTTTCCCGGCACTTACTCGCGCTTCTATGCCTTCCGCCAGGGAGCCAAGCGCGGATTGAAGATAGTGGTAGGCACGGTGCCGGTGTTCATTGTAGCCGGATTTGTTGAGGGCTACATCACCCGCCACACCGAGATAGCCGACGGCTTGCGCTTGGCTTTCATACTGTTTTCCTTGGCGTTTGTCTTGGGCTACTATGTGGTGTTGCCTTGGCTTCAGAACAGAAAATCATCATTCGTAAATCATTAAAAAACATCAAGATATGGGTTTCATTCAGCATCAAGTTCCCCCTCTTTACCGTCGCCGCACTTTCAGCGACAAGTTTACCGACACCACCGACTTCATCACCGCCAACTGGCGAGTGCTGTTGCGCATGCTCACCATTATGTTGTTGCCTCTGTGCTTGCTGCAAGCGTTGAACGTCAATTCGCTCATGTCGAGCATGTATGGCGACATGGTGGGCAATGGCGATGTGGGCGACACACTTGTGGGTTTCGCCCTCAACTATGGTGCGCTCATGGTGTTTGGAATCATAGCCACAGTAATGTTTATATGTATAGTCTATACACTCATGCGGCTGTATCATGAGCAGAACGCCGACGGCACACCTGCCCATCCCAACCTTAACAGCATTACCTTCGCACAATTCCGCCCGTTGATGATGCGCCAGGTGCGTTCGGCATGCAAGTCAATCGGTGCCTTTCTGCTCTTCTTCGTTGTGCTTATGGTGTTTATGGTGATGGCGTCTGTGCTGTTTGCCGCAATGACCACGTCTTTAGGCTTCAACGAGGCAGGTGTGGTGTTGGTTGTCATCATGGTTTATGCCATTGTGCTTATGCTTTTGCCACCGATAGCGATGGTGGTTCCCGTATTCTCCTTTGAGAAGATAGGCTTTTGGGCAGGCATCAAGAAGTCGTTGGAGTATGGATTCAAGACATGGCGCGGCGTGATGGCAGTGACGATAGTTGTAGGTCTTATGGTGGGCATGGTTCTCGGCTTACTCGGTTTGCCGTTCATCATGATGACTATGTTCAAGGCGTTGTTCGCTGTTCAAAACTCAGGCGAATATACTTTCACCAACTCCGTTTGGTATTCATTCCTCCAGTTTCTGTCGGCCATTGTCTACGTGTATGCCTGCTACCTTGGCTATGCCGTGATGCTTGTGGCGCTTGCCTATCAGTATGGTCATGCCCGCGAGAAAATAGATGGCGACGACTTCTTCGACAATGCCAATGGTTATGACTGATACACTGTCCGTAGACACTCTGCTGTTGGCCCGGTGGCGCGACAATCCGGAGTTCGACTATAACGCTGAATTCCGGGGCTCTGGCTTTTCGCTATGGGATTGGATTGAGCATAGGATAGCCGATCTTATTAACAGGCTTTTCGGCAATACTATGTTGGGCGACTGGAGCGATGTGGTGTGGTATGTGCTGGGCTTTTCGGCTATAGTAGCAATCTTGCTGTTTGTGCTCTACCGCCATCCCGAATTGCTGCACGTGTTGCGCCGTGGTGCCAAGGCTAAGGAAGAGTATGAGGTGGTGGAGGACACAATCTATGGCATCGACTTTCCCGCTGCCATTGCCCAGGCCATGTCGCGTGGTGACTATCGCGAGGCTGTGCGCCTGAGCTATCTTCAGGCATTGCGCCATCTGAGCGATGCTAATATCATCGACTGGCAGCCATCCAAGACTCCCGCGCAATACGTGCGTGAATATCCCGACGAGCTGTTGCGACGTACGACCGCAGTGTTCATCCGTGTGAGGTATGGCGGGTTTGAAGCCACCAAAATCATGGCAGAGACTATGGCAAAGGATGTGGCAGAGATAATGTCGAAAGAAATAGAGGAGAAAGGAGGCGGGCAATGAAGCGAATGCACATATATATAATAGGTGTAGTGATAGCCACATTCCTATGCTTCGCTCTTGGTCAGCGTATGCCTCGAAATTTTGTGTGGAAGGCAACCTTTGCCCATGCCGACCGCCAGCCTTTCGGTTGCTATGTGTTCGACAGTGTGATGTCGCAGTCGATGCCCAAGGGTTATAGTGTGGAGCGTCGCACATTCAAGCAGTTGTTGGGCGATGCTGATTTGCGGGGGAAGAATATTCTTGTGCTGTGCGATTATCTTAATATGAAAGAGCTTGACCTTGAAGCTATGGACCGTCTGTTGCGCAGTGGAGCCAAGGTTATGCTTGCTTATCATAATGCGGGCTTCACAGAAACCGACTCCATTCTCGCCTACGACTATGGTGTGAATGTTCATCTTGGCTCACGTTTCTGGCTGCCTACGGTGAAGGGTATGCTTCGCAATCGCGACCATGATCTGTATGACACGGTAAGGTGGCGAACCTGCGATCCAGTGTTCCCGCAATGCAACTACCAGCTGTTCAGGCAGCTTGTGTCGGGAATTGTGATTACCGACCGCGACTGCATTGACTCCGTGAGGTATGACTCGCTCGTGCTCTGCACCCTAAACTATTCATATCCCGATGTGCAATGTCCATTCTTCCCCACGCAACTGAAGCATCTTAAGGAAAAGGCACGCAGCAAGGGCGAACTGAAACAGTTGGAATGGGACTATTATGACTACGATTACGACTGGCAAGGCAAGCAAACGGATGAGGACACGCGCTGTGACTTCCCTGTTGCTGTAAAGCGAAAGGTGGGGCAGGGCGAACTTATCATCGTCTCCATGCCCTATGTCTTCACCAATTATGGAGTGCTCACCCACGAAGTGTCGCCCATGCTGATGCGACTGATGACGCAAATCTCCGACCGTCCCGTATTGCGCACCACAAGCTACATGAAGAGTTACGACGAGTTGGAAGCCGAGATGTCGCCCATGCGTTATGTGCTTAGCAGCCGTGCGCTTAGGCGAGCGTGGTATCTGTTGGCGTTTGTCACGGTGCTGTTCTGCGTGTTCAAGGCCCGTCGCCGACAGCGCGTCATACCCGTTGTAGTCGCGCCAAAGAATCATAGCTTGGAGTTTGCGCGACTCGTGGGCACGCTCTACTGGCAGCGGGGAGACAATGTGGACCTCGTGCGCAAGAAGTTCCGACTCTTTGCCGAGCGCATACGCATGACATTGGTTGTGGATATAGTAGATGCGAAACCCGATGATGCAACCATAGCACTAATAGCCCGTCGCACCGGACTTGACAAGGAAACCTTGGACGAGGAGATAGGCCGACTGCGCATGGACTATTGGACCGAGGGAACGCTGAGCGACATGGAAATGCGTTGGGCGGTGGACTGCATGAACCGAATAGCAAGAAAACTGTAAAGAGACAGTAATAACAAATGTAGGAAACAAAAAAAATGAAATATCAACAATGGAAACAAGAACCGACCTTACTGCCTTTGCCCGAAAGACGGGTGAGATAAAGCAGCGTATAGCCGAAATTATTGTAGGACAGACAGAAGCCGTAGACCTGCTGCTCACATGCGTCATTGCCGACGGACATGTGCTGCTTGAGGGAGTGCCTGGAGTGGCTAAGACTCTACTCGCACGTCTTGTGTCGCGACTCATCGACGCGCGTTTCTCGCGTGTGCAGTTCACGCCCGACCTCATGCCGAGCGATGTTCTCGGCACATCGGTCTTTAATATGAAGACATCGGAGTTTGACTTTCATCCAGGACCTGCCTTTGCCGACATTGTGCTTGCCGATGAAATAAACCGTGCTCCTGCCAAGACACAGGCTGCTCTCTTCGAGGTTATGGAGGAACGCCAAGCCACTATCGACGGCACGTCTTATGCCATGGGCGATGTCTACACCATCATTGCCACGCAGAATCCGGTGGAACATGAGGGCACGTATCGTTTGCCTGAGGCTCAACTCGATCGCTTCCTGATGAAGATAACAATGGGTTATCCTTCGGTGGAAGAGGAAGTGGAGATATTGAGTCGGCATAATGCACGCTCCAATTTCTCTCGTCTTGACGATGTGCAGCCCGTGATTGCCAAGGACGAGTTGCTCGGTCTGCGTGCCATGCTCGACAGTGTTGTGGTCGACGCCTCATTGTTGCGCTACATTGCTCAGATAGTTGCCGAGAGCCGCGAGTCGAGAGCTGTGTATGTGGGATGCTCGCCTCGTGCGTCGGTGGCTATGCTTCGGTGTGCCAAGGCTTACGCTTTGCTTCAGGGGCGCGACTTTGTTACTCCCGACGACATAAAGACAGTTGCTCCCAACGTGATGCAGCACCGACTGCAACTCACCGCCGAGACCGAGATGGAGGGATTCACTCCCATTGACGTGGCAAGAAAACTAATAGAAAAGGTGGAAGTGCCTAAGTAAACAAAATACAGAGACAATGTATCTTACAACCCGTTTCTACGTATTCGCCATAATTGCCATAATGCTGCTCGCAACTGGCAACTACAGTGCTCCGTTCTACACAGTGGGCATGGCGGCAGTGTGGCTGCTCCTCGCTGCCACCATTGCCGATATAGCCATTCTGTACAGCAGGCGTGGCATTGTTGCCTCGCGACAGCTTGCTGACAGACTGTCCAACGGCGACGACAACGACATACGTCTGCGCGTGGAGAGTGGCTATCCCTTTGCGTTGAGGCTCACTGTCATCGACGAGACACCGTTTGTGTTTCAGCGTCGCGACGTGGACTTCCGGCTGAGGCTGAAGCCACGCGAGGGCAAGACAATAGTGTATAAGCTGCGCCCCACACAGCGTGGAGTGTATGGCTTTGGCAGGATACGCGTGTTCGTGAGGTCGGTTTTGTCGCTTGCCGAGCGTCGCTACACATGCGGCGAACCTCAGGATGCCAAGGTCTATCCCTCGTATCTCATGCTCCACAAGTATGAGTTGCTTGCCATGAACAACCGCCTTACGGAGATGGGCGTGAAGCGCATACGCCGTGCTGGCAACAACACTGAGTTTGAGCGTATAAAGGAATATGTGGAGGGCGACAACTTCCGTTCGCTCAACTGGAAAGCATCTGCTCGCCGACATCAGCTTATGGTGAATGTCTACGAGGACGAGAGGTCGCAGCAGATAGTGTCGGTCATCGACAAAGGTCGACCTATGCAGCAGGCGTTCCAAGGAATGACTCTGCTCGACTATGCCATAAATGCCTCGCTCATGCTCTCCTATGTGGCTGTGCGCAAGGCCGACAAGGCAGGGCTTGTATGCTTTGCCGACCATACCGACACATTCGTTGCCCCGTCGCGTCGCAAGGGGCAGATGGAGCGGTTGCTCGATGCTTTGTACTCGCAGCAGACAAGGTGGGGCGAGAGCGATTTCGGGGATATGCTTGCCACGATAAACAAGCGACTCGCCAAACGCTCACTGCTTGTAGTCTACACAAGTTTTGCCAACACTCAGGCCATGACGCGCCAACTGCCTTGTCTCAAGCAGCTTAGCTTGCGTCATAAAGTGCTTGTGGTGTTCTTCGCCGACAACGAGATGCGCGACTTTATCCACAATTCCCCACGCACAACAGAGGAGTACTACCAGCACGTGATAGTGGAGAAAATGCTCAATGAACAGCGACTCATAGTGTCGCAGTTGCGCCAGCATGGCATATTGAGTATGCTCACCACACCGCAGAATCTCTCGGTGGATGTGGTGAACAGGTATCTGGAGTTGAAGGAGAGGCAGGCTATATAGGCTGGTGATAAAGTACGAGACAAAATAAATATTAGATTGCTGAACTTGCTATAGCTCAGTTGGATTACTTACTAAGAAATGATTACTCCCAAGGAATATTACTCTTCGCGGATGGACTCGCTTGCAGCCCGCATAGCGATACACCGCCGTCGCAACCGACTGTTTGTGGGTGGCGAGATAGCGTCGTTCGCCCTTTTCATAGCTTTCATATTTGCCTACGCTCAGTTGGAGTGGGGCAGTATGGGAGTGTGGGCTGCAGTGTTGTCGATAATAGTATATGTTGTGGTGCGCCGCATGGACGAGCAAAACGAGGCACGGACGGAGTGGCTTGAGGCTTTGCGCAAGGTTTGCGGCAGAGAGTTGGCTTATCTCGACGGCGACTATTCGGCATTCGATGATGGCGAGCGTTATGCCGACCCGCAGCATCCTTTCACTATGGACATGGATGTATTCGGCAATAAGTCGCTCTTTCAGCGCATCACCCGTTGTGTGACAACGGGTGGCAGCGACCGACTTGCCGCCTTGCTTTCGGCAGAACCTATAGGCAAGGATGGCATAGTGGCTGATTGCTCCGATGCTTTCGATGCCGAGCTTTCGCCCGTAGAGCGCATTCGTCAGCGTGGCGATGCCATTGACTTTCTTGCGCGTTGCCCTGAATGGCGCACTGAGTTCTGTGCTGTGGGCATTGCCGGAAAGATAAACACCGATGCCGTGGCATGTGCCATGCGCGATGTGAGCGACGTTAAGGTGGACAAGAGGGTTATGTCGCCCCTGGCTATGTCTGTGGCTATGTTTATGGGGATAGGACTTATTGCTACTATTGTGCTTGCTGCTATGACTGATGTGCCTTCTAATGTGGCAGTGGTGTGGGCGTTGGCTCAACTTGGCATTGTGCTCGGATTGTGTCATGCAAAACTTATGGAGATAAGCCGCACTGTGGGCAAACTGCATGGACAGATGGCTGCCTATGTGAAGTTGGTGAGGATTATCAGCGAGGACATAAGCTTTAACGGAGAGGGAAGAGCGAAAAGTGAAGAATCAGTATGTAGGGTGGACAAGGGGCTTATAGGCAGGCTTGTAGGCGCTACTGCTGGAGCTATAGGGTCGTTTTGCGAGATAGAGAAGATTCTTGCAGGACTTGACCGCCGTGGAAACATACTAGGCTTGGTTTTCGCCGATATATTCACACTCAGCGATTTCCGTCTGCTGCGCCGTTTTGCCTTATGGCAACGTCATTACACTATGCAGATGAAACGTTGGATAGTGGCTGTGAACGAGATGGATGCTCTTGTGTCGATGGCTACGTTCCGATATAACGAGCCTCAGGGAGTAAGGGCTGATGTGGTGAATGGCAATGATGTGGTCTGCGAGGCTCGCGGATTGTATCATCCCTTCATAGGCTCTCACGCTGTGCGCAACGACTTCAATATTGCCGAACGCAACTACTACATAATTACTGGAGCTAATATGGCGGGCAAGAGCACGTTCCTTCGCTCGCTCGGAGTGAACTGGATTCTTGCCATGAACGGTCTGCCTGTGTTTGCCGACCAATTGCGCATCTCTGTCTTCCCGCTATTTACAAGTATGCGCACCACCGACGACCTGACGCGTGGTATAAGCTATTTCAATGCAGAGCTGTTGCGCTTGAAGAGTCTGATAGCTTTCTGTGCCTCGCACTCCAACACGCTCATCATTCTCGACGAGATACTCAAAGGCACCAACTCTGCCGACAAACTCGGAGGTTCGCGCCTTTTCCTCGAATATATGTCCAATAGGCGTGTCACAGGTGTCGTAGCCACCCACGACCTTGAACTCTCACGTCTTGCCGATGAGCAACCAGAACGTTTCCACAACTATTGTTTTGAGATAGAACTCGGCACTGATGTTACCTATACATACAAAATAACGCAGGGCGTGGCACGCAACCAGAATGCCACGTTCTTGTTGAAAGAACTGCTGAAATAGACAAAAAAGCATTCACTTATTCTTTTTATGCAATTAAAAGATGTAATTTTGCACGTATGAAACAAAATAAAGTATCGTTGAGCAGCAAGCAGTATGCTGTGCCGTTCATTCTCATTACATCGCTCTTCTTTATGTGGGGCTTTGCACGTGCCATTCTCGACGTGCTCAACAAGCATTTTCAGAACGAACTTGACATAACCATCACGCAGTCGTCTCTGATTCAGGTTACAACTTATCTTGGCTATTTCCTCATGGCTATTCCTGCCGGATTGTTCATCAACCGACAGGGATATAGACGTGGAGTGGTGCTCGGACTCATCCTCTTCGGACTCGGTTCGCTTGCCTTCATACCTTGTTCCTTCGCCGGAACATTCTATGCTTATCTCATAGCTTTGTTTGTGATAGGTTGTGGACTGGTGTTTCTCGAGACATCTGCCAATCCTTATGTCACAGAGCTTGGCCCGAAGGAGACGTCTACTGCCCGACTCAATTTCTCACAGTCGTTTAATGGCGTAGGCTCTATGTTTGCCACACTTGTGGTGGGCAGCTTCTTGTTCCAGAATAGCGGATCGGGCGATGTGGGCAACGGTAGTGGCGGTAATGCTGTGATTCCTTATGCCATAATGGGAGCCGTAGTGCTTGTCATTGCTATTGTCTTCTCGCGTGTCAACTTGCCTGAGATTCAGCATGAGGACGATGGCGAGACTCATGAGGGAGGACACAACCTGTCGCGCTTGTTCTCAAATGGATGGTTTGTGTTCGGACTGTTGGCTCTTCTCGCCTATGAGATAGCCGAGATATCCATCAACTCCTACTTCATCAACTTCGTGACGGGTCAGGAATGGATGTCGGCAGCCACTGGTTCTACAATACTCACTGTGGCATTAGGACTCTTCATGCTTGCGCGTTTTGTAGGTGCGGCGATAATGAGCAACATGCCGGCTGAGAAGTATCTGCTGATATGTGCCATAGGCTCTGTGGTGAGCATCGCTGTGCTGTTGATGAACATTAGCATGACGGTTTCTGTAGGTGCGTTGCTGTGCAACTATATGTTCGAGGCTATCATGTTCCCTACAATATTCTCGCTCACATTGCGCGGACTTGGCGGACTCACCAAGAGCGCATCGTCAATACTCATGATGACTCCAGTGGGTGGATGCGGCTTCTTGCTTATGGGGCTTGTGGCCGACAATACTGGCAACCTTGTCATCCCATTCTTTATACCTCTTGTGGGATTTGCCTTTGTATTGGCTTACGCCTATAAGTGTGTGAAAGGGTAAAATATAGTAGCCTTTTTATTGCTATTTTTATAGTATATGCAATATTTTCCGTAACTTTGCATACATTATATAATGTAACACACGATGAGTATAGTCGAAATATTAAACGCAAACGACGGAAAGAAGCACTTTTCGTTTGAAGTATTGCCGCCGCTTAAGGGTACTGGCACCGACAGATTGTTTTCTACGATAGAGAAATTCAGGGAGTTTAACCCTGCCTATATCAACATTACAACCCATCACAGCGAGTTTGTGTATCACGAACTTGCTAATGGGCAGTATGAACGTCTGCGTGTGCGCCGACGTCCTGGTACGGTGGCTGTGGCTGCTGCCATACAAAACAGATTTGGCATTCCGGTCATTCCACATGTGATATGCAGTGGCGCAAGTGCCGAGGACATTGAATACGAACTACTCGACCTGCAATTCCTTGGCATAGAGAACTTGCTGCTTCTGCGAGGCGACAAGGCTAAGGAAGACCGCCAGTTCATGCCCACACCAGGTGGATATTCGCATACCACTGAGCTTATTGAGCAGGTGAACCATTTCAACGATGGTTTCTTCAACGATTGCACTCCAATCAAAAACCCTGGCAAGAAGTTCTCGTTCGGTGTGGCTTGCTATCCTGAAAAGCATGAGGAGGCTCCAAACCTTGAGATGGACATGGAGTACTTGAAGCTGAAGCAGTATCTCGGTGCGGCATATGCCGTGACACAGCTGTTCTACGACAACCAAAAATATTTCGACTTCGTGGCTAAGGCACGCGCTATGGGCATAACGATTCCTATTGTGCCGGGCATAAAACCGTTTGCCAAGCTTTCGCAACTTACTGTAGTGCCTAAAACTTTCCATTGCGACCTTCCGCAGGAATTGGCACAGGAGGTGGTGAAGTGTAAGACCGACGAGGATGCCAAACAACTTGGCATTGAATGGACAACAGAACAATGCAAACAACTCTATGCAGCAGGAGTACACAATATACACTTCTATACGGTGTCGGCTGTCGACTCTGTGAGAGAAGTGGCAAAGAGACTGCTGTAGGAATGTTGAATGTTGAGTGTTGAATTGTCGGCTGAAGCCGATTTTGAATGTTGAATGAGGAATTGTCGGCAGAGGCCGATGAGGAATTGTGCAATGTTGAATGGTGAGTTATTCTTGAAATATAAGGCAAATAAATAAAAACAATCTAACAAATGCAATTCGAGGAAGTCATAGGTCAGGAAAGTGCGAAGCGGCAGCTGCGCAAGTTGATTGATGAGGGACGTGTGCCCCATGCCATGCTATTCTGCGGTCCGTCGGGCTGCGGCAAGATGGCGCTTGCTATGGCTTTTGCCTCGGAATTGTTGGGTCACAGTCCGCTGTTACGGCAATGGGGACATCCCGACTTGCATTTCTCTTTCCCTACTATCAAGAAGCCAAGTATGGGTTCTGAACATCAGCCTACAAGTGATGACTACGCTTCCGAATGGCATGAAATGATAATGAAAGGCCCTTATTTCACGCTTGAGCAGTGGATGGCACAGATGGAAGCGGAGAATCAGCAGGCTGTCATTACCGGAGGCGAGAGCGACCGGTTGGCACGCAAACTCTCGATAAAGTCGAGCCAAGGGGGATATAAGGTGTGTATTGTGTGGTTGCCTGAGAGGATGAACCTCACAAGTGCCAACAAGATGCTCAAACTGCTTGAGGAACCGCCACGGCAGACTGTATTCATCCTTGTGAGCGAAGACCCCGGCAAACTGCTTGAGACTATACGCAGCCGCACACAGAGATTTGATTTTAAGCGCATCGACGACCATTCTGTACAACAGGCTTTGATGGACAAACGTGGTCTTGATGAGGACACTGCCCACCGCATAACCCGACTTGCCAATGGTTCGTGGCTCGAAGCCATCAATGCGTTGAAGGCAGGTAATGAGAATCAGATGTTCTTCGACCTCTTCACAATGCTCATGCGTCTTGCTTACAGCAAGCGTGTGAAGGAACTGAAGAAGTGGGGCGACAGTGTGTCGGCATTCGGCAGAGAGAAGCAGAAACGACTGCTTGTGTATTGCAACAGAATGGTGCGCGAGAGCTTCATGTACAACTTCCACAACCCCGCTCTCTGCTATATGACTCTCGACGAGGAGAACTTCGCCAAGCGTTTTGCCCCATTCATCAACGAGAACAACGTCATCGAGATGACGGAAATGATAGAACGTGCATTGCGTGACATATCGCAGAATGCCAACTCGAAAATGGTGTTCTTCGACATTGCCATGCAAACAATCATATTAATAACACGAAAGAAATGAAAGATTTCAAAGACATGCAATTCAAGATATCCCGAGATTGCGACCGAGGACTCTCACATTGCGGCTGCGGCAGACAGAATATGCAGCTCAACACATACGACTGGCTCTACGACGTGCCAGGCAATGAGGAGGACACAGACCTTGTGGAGGTGCAGTTCAAGAATACGCGCAAGGGATACTATCATAATGTTAATCACCTCGACCTATGCAAGGGTGATATAGTGGCTGTGGAGGCAAGTCCGGGACATGATATTGGTACCGTGACGCTCACCGGACGACTTGTAAAGCTGCAAGTGAAGAAGGCCAACCTTAAGTCGACCGACGATATAAAGCGTGTATACCGCATCGCAAAGCCGGTGGATATGGACAAGTACTACGAGGCTAAGAGCCGTGAGCACGGCACTATGATTCAGAGCCGACAGATTGCCAAAGACCTGGGCTTGCAGATGAAGATTGGCGACGTGGAGTATCAGGGCGACGGCAACAAGGCTATATTCTATTATATTGCAGATGAGCGTGTCGACTTCCGACAGCTTATCAAGGTGCTTGCCGACACCTTCCATGTGCGCATTGAGATGAAGCAGATTGGCGCACGCCAGGAGGCGGGACGTATTGGTGGTACTGGGCCGTGTGGACGTGAGCTTTGCTGTGCCACATGGATGAAGAATTTTGTAAGTGTGAGCACTAATGCCGCACGCATACAGGACATATCGCTCAATCCGCAGAAACTCGCAGGTATGTGTGCCAAGCTGAAATGTTGTCTCAACTACGAGGTTGACGACTATGTGGAGGCTGGAAAGAAGATGCCGTCGCGAGATGTTGTGCTGCAGACTATAGACAATGATTACTATCTTTTCAAGTCGGATATACTCGCAGGACTCGTGACTTATTCCACTGGTAAGGGTGTTGCTGCTAATCTTGAGACTATCACTGCCGAGCGTGCACGTGCAATTATTGAACTGAATAAGCGAGGCGAGAAGCCAGAATCACTTACCGAGGATGGTAAGATTAAAGAGCAGGCTCGTCCTGCCGACTTGCTTGCCGATGCTGACATCAGCCGTTTTGACAAGACTAAGAAGAAAAAGAAGAAGCAGCCTAAGAAGCAGCAGACAAGAGACAACGCTGCGCCTAACGCTCAACCCAAGGATAATGCAGCTCCTAACGTGCAGCCTAAAGGCAATGCGGCTCCCAATGCTCAGCCTAAGGCTAATGCCGCACAACGTGATGGCGAGCGTCGCGATAATGACAATCAGCGACCACAACGCCGTGATAACCAGCGTCGTGACAACCGTCAGCAGCGTCAGCCTAATGGTGGACCTAAACCACAGCAACCGCAGAATGTGGCTCAGAAGCCGCAAGACGTACAGAACAAAAGTCAGCAGAACGCTGAACCGAAGCAATGAGAAAGCAATTGGTTTTTGTCTTCATGGCAGCAATGCTTATCATGCTTGCTGCCTGCAACCGGAGACTTGTGTACGACAAGTATGTGAGTACTCCAGTCACCGGTTGGGAGAAGAACGACACTCTATCATTTGAAATCTCACCCGTAGACAGTGCTGCAAGCTATCAGTCGTATTTGGGATTGCGTATCACCGACGCTTATCCGTTCACGGCTCTTACGCTGATTGTGGAGCAACATGTGTATCCACGCGACGAGGTTATGGTAGATACTGTGCATTGTCAGCTCACCGACGACCGTGGCAATGCCACTGGCAACGGCTTGAGTTATCATCAGTATAAGTTCCCGATAACGCTTATGCAGTTGCAGCATGGCGATTCAATCCATGTGAGAGTGCGTCATGACATGAAGCGCGAAATACTTCCTGGTGTGAGCGATGTAGGATTGTCGCTACGCCGGGAAAAATAGGCAAAAGACAGGCAATGATAATTTTGCTGCCTGTTTTTTTGCGACATATTATAAGTTTCAGTAACTTTGCACCTAATATAAAAGACTGTTACCAATGAGTGTAGTAAAAATAAAGGACAAAACATTCAAGACCTCCATTCCTGAGGCACAGATTTTGGAACGCGTTAAGGCTGTAGCCGAACGCATCAATACCGATATGGCAGATAAAAACCCATTGTTGCTCGCAATGCTCAATGGCTCGTTTGTGTTTGCTGCAGATCTTATGCGCGAGATTACAGTGCCGTGTGAGATTTCGTTTGTTAAGATGTCATCGTATCAGGGCACATCGTCTACAGGCAAGGTGAAGCAGCTTCTCGGCCTTAACGAGGACATAAAGGGACGCACTGTCATCATTGTGGAGGATATTGTGGAGTCGGGACTCACATTGAAGACTTTGCTTGAGACTCTTAAGGAGAAGGAGCCTGCCGACGTGCATATCTGCACTCTGCTGCTCAAGCCTGAGTGTCTTCAGGTGCCGCTTGACATCAAGTATGTGGCAATGGAAATTCCTAATGATTTTATCCTTGGCTATGGTCTCGACTACGACCAGCAGGGTCGCAACCTCAGAGACATATATACTGTTGTGGAGTAATAATTCAATATATAATAAACATTCTTAAAGTAAAAAGATGAAAAACATCGTTATTTTCGGTGCCCCAGGTTCAGGTAAAGGTACACAGAGCGACCTTATGATTGAGAAGTATGGTTTCAACCATATCTCTACAGGCGACGTGCTCCGTAGCGAAATCAAGAATGGCACTGAGCTTGGCAAGACTGCCAAGGGTTTCATAGACAATGGTCAGCTTATCCCTGACGAACTCATGGTGAACATCCTCGCCAGTGTATACGACAGCTTTGGCAAGGAGCACAAGGGTGTTATCTTTGACGGTTTTCCACGCACTATCCCGCAGGCTGAGGCTCTTAAGGAGATGCTTGCTGAGCGTGGACATAAGGTGGCTGCTATGATTGAGCTTGACGTTCCTGAGGATGAGCTTATGACTCGCCTTATCAAGCGTGGTCAGGAGAGTGGTCGTTCGGACGATAATGCCGAGACTATCAAGAAGCGTCTCAACGTTTACCACAACCAGACTGCTCCGCTTATCGAGTGGTACAAGGGCGAGGGTGTGCATCATCACATCAACGGTCTTGGTGAGCTCAATCGTATCTTCGGTGATATCTGCTCCGTAATCGACGCTCTCTAACGAGGAGTTGTGTCATATGATTGATAGGCAGACGTAAAAACTGAATAATTTATTTGTTGGCATAAAAGCCTGATGGAGTGCATTTTAGATATGTGTTCCGTCAGGCTTTTTTCATGATGTCATGTGGCGGAATGCAGCATTTCCCATAAGCATACCTATTTCAATTCGTCACAATAATAACTGATACGTCCTCCCTCATCGCCGATCTGCACGTTGGCGTCATACCACG
>DAVZIG010000008.1:0-47828 GCA_052273435.1 Prevotella sp. | reverse complement strand
ATCATGAAAAAGGCTACCTTTGTAGCGACAAAAATCAAAAAAAGAATGAAATCAAAAATAATACAACAACTAACCAGATTTCTCAACCATCGCAGCAGCAACTGGCAGCAGCGTCTGTGTCTTATCATATTCTTGACGCTCTGTTTGACGGTGATAGTGGCTGGTGCAATCACTGAAGTTTTTTGACTTATTATTCCATTTTGAAACATTAATTCAGTTAGTGTTATAAAAATTAACCGTTTTAGTGTTAACAAACATAAAATACGCATCATTCTTCTTAACCGCTGTTAATAAATGATAGAATATATATATTTTTATTGTACATTTGCCACGTAATTGTATTATCAAACGGTTATTACTACTTACACTATTTACCAAAATAAAATAAATTATGCAAAAAGGACATGCTTTAAAGCCCTTTATGAGGGCTGGCTTGACTACACTCTTGCTGAGTTCTGCAATTATTGCTAATGCACAGAACGCTACAGTTAAGGGTGTTGTGAAAGACTCTACCGGCGAGCCCGTTATTGGTGCTTCCGTGAAAGTTAAGGGTTCTAACACTACCGGAACGGTTACTAACATTGATGGAGATTTCTCGCTCAATGGAGTGCAGAAAGGTCAGACCCTTATCATCACCTACATTGGTTGCGACCCGCAGGAGGTGAAATGGACAGGCCAGACCCTTGACATTGTATTGAAAGACAACTCACAGAGCCTTAACGAGGTGGTTGTCGTTGGTTACGGTACACAGAAGAAGGCAAACCTCTCTGGTGCTGTGGCTTCAGTAGACGGCAAAGTACTTGAGAACCGTCCTATCACCAACATCGGCCAAGGCTTGCAGGGTGTTGTACCTAACCTTAACGTGAGTGTAGGCTCAGGTGCCCCTGGCCAGTCATCATCATTCAACGTTCGTGGTAACACATCTCTTAACGGCGGTAGCCCTCTCGTGCTCGTCGACAACGTGCAGATGGACCCTAACCTCGTTAACCCTGACGACATCGAGTCAATCTCTGTATTAAAGGATGCTGCTTCTTCAGCAATCTATGGTGCACGTGCTGCCTACGGTGTAATCCTTATCACAACCAAGAAGGGTAAGCGCAGCGACAAGCCTGTAGTAACACTTTCAGCTACTGGCTATTGGCAGAACCCTACAAAGGCGTTCCACAACGTAAGCTCACTGAAGTATCTCGAGATGATGGACGAGGCTTATCAGAACGATGGTGGCTCTGGTCATAAGCTGAACCCATTAGTGTATGAATACGCTCAGAAATATGCCGACGGCACACATAAAGAGCCTGTATTCTACGATCCTGCTTACGATCAGAACAAGTATGGTTATTGCGGCAACACCGACTGGTGGGACGAGCTTTACAAGACTTCATTCTCTCAGATTTATACAGCCAACATCAGCGGCGGTAGCGACCGTACGACATATTACGCTTCGTTCAGCATGAACGACCAGGGCGGTATTCAGAGATATGGCGACGATATGTACAAGAAGTACAACGCCAATGTGAACGTGTCTACCGACATCACCAAGTGGTTGAACGTGTCGGCTAAGATTATGAACACCTATACTAACGAGAACCACCCGTCAGGCGGTAACACCAAAATGAACCCGACAGCCTACTCAGGCTTGAGCGCATACTCTGGTATCTTCAAGAACGACCTTAACCCATTGATGCCAGTTCGTCATCCGGACGGCAACTTCGCTGGTCAGGGTTCTTACACCAACCCAGCTGCTGTGCTCTCACAGGGTGGACGCTCTAAGTACAAGCAGAACGACTTGTGGATGACTGGCGCTATCCGCATCACTCCTATCAAGGGTCTTGTATTGAATGCCGACTACACATGGAACTTCTGGAACTACAACTCCAACGAGCACGTACAGAGATACTACGACTATACAGCCGTTCCTGGTACTGAGAACTACTATCCTTGGACAAATCCTAACTCTGTTTGCTGCTCAAGCAACAACGACTACTACAACTCGTTCAACGCATTCGCAGAGTATACATTCTCACTCGCTGAGAAGCACAACTTCAAGGTGCTTGTAGGTTACAACCAGGAGAAGAAGCACAACAAGTACTTCTACTCAGGCCGTAAGAACCTTATCGACAACACCAACCCGTCAATCAACCTCGCAACTGGCGATCAGGCTGTAGGCGGTAGCGAGTCACAGTGGGCTACCAATGGTACTTTTGCTCGTATCAACTACGACTTCGACGGCAAGTATCTCCTTGAGCTCAACGGACGTTACGACGGTTCTTCTAAGTTCCCGAAGGGCGACCGCTACGCATTCTTCCCATCTGCATCTGTAGCATGGCGTATGTCGGAGGAGAAGTTCTGGGAGCCGCTTAAGTCATGGTGGGACTACGCTAAGGTGCGTGCTTCTTACGGTTCATTGGGCAACCAGGCTGTATCAGGCAACTTCCCATACCTCGCTACCTACGGTGTTAACACTAAGTATGGCGCATTGCTCGGTGGTGGATTCCCAGTATCAGTTTCTGCTCCTGGCCTCGTAAGTGCATCTCTCACATGGGAGACTGTAAATCAGGTGAACTTCGGTATCGACGCAGCATTCCTCAATAGCCGCTTGAACGCAAGCTTCGACTGGTATCGCCGCGACACTAAGGATATGCTTACCTCAGGCAAGCCTCTCCCTGCAGTACTTGGTGCTTCAGTTCCACGCGAAAACGCAGCTGACATGAAGACTTATGGTTGGGAGCTCTCATTGGAGTGGGCCGATCGTTTGAACAACGGTTTGAACTACCATGTTAAGGGTGTGCTCTCTGACTACCAGTCGGAAATTACCAAGTTCGACAACCCAACTGGTTCACTCAATTCTTACTACAAGGGCTATAAGATGGGTCAGATGTGGGGTTACACCTCTCATGGTCTCTTCCAGAGCGACGAGGAAGCAGCAAAGGCTAACCAGTCGTTCCTCTCAGGTTCTAAGTGGAGCGCAGGTGACGTGAAGTTTGAAGACCTCGACAACAGCGGTAAGATTGACAACGGTGACAACACACTCGCTAACCCTGGTGATATGCGCATCATCGGTAACTCAACTCCACGCTATCAGTTCGGTATCACAGCTGGTTTCGATTGGAAGGGTATCGACTTCGAGATGTTCTGGCAGGGTGTTGCCAAGCGCGACGTATTCCCTGGCGGTGCCCAGTTCTGGGGCTTCACCGACGAATGGTGTACTCCACAGACAACTGCTACCGACTACTGGACAAAGGATAATCCTAATGCTTACTTGCCTAAGCTCCACCACTATGGTGTAGGCGGTGGCAACCGCGCGACTTCTACTCGCTATATGCAGAATGCTGCTTATATGCGCTTGAAGAACGTAACATTGGGTTATACAATCCCGAAGAGCATCACAGAGAAGTGGTATATCTCACGTCTGCGCTTGTTTGTTCAGGCAGAAAACATGATAACTTTCACAAAGATCAAGTGGTCTGACCCTGAGACACTCAACAACATGACATACCCGCTCAACAAGAAGATTTCTGTTGGTGTGAACGTTACATTATAATATATAATAATGTCTAACCTACAAAACGAAACCAAAAGATGAAAATTAGAAATATATTGATGGCGGCTATGTTCGCCGGAGTCGGAGCCACATTCACTTCATGTGAAGACTTCACCGACTTGTCACCAATCGATTCGTTCACCGACCTGTCGTATTGGAGAACAACTGATGACTTGAAGATGTATGCCACTAACTTCTATGGCTTGCTCTCAAGTCCGTCTTCAACACTCGATGCCACAAGCGATAACTTCGTGACATCCAACCCGAGCAGCTGGTTGTTCGACGAAATCACCGTGCCTACAACAGGCGGTGGTTGGGATTGGGGATGGATTCGCAACTGCAACTACTTCTTCAGCCGCTACCAGACCGTACAGGGCAATGAGAACGAAATCAAGAAGTATGTTGCCGAGATGAGCTTCTTCCGCTCTCTGCTCTACTTCTCAAAGATTAAGTCATTTGGTGATGTACCTTGGTACGACCGCGACCTCAAGACCAATGACACCGAAGAGCTGTACAAGGCACGCGACCCACGCGACAAAGTGCTCGAAAATGTCATCAAGGACTTGCAGTATGCAATAGAAAATCTGCCTGAGAAAAAGAACGCTGAGAAGGGCCGCCTGCACAAGGACGCTGCTCGCCAGCAGCTCGCCCGCGTTTGCCTCTACTACGGCACATACATGAAGTATCACAAGGAGAATCCTACTGGCACATGGAATGCTGAGAAGCTTCTTCAGGAGGCTGCTAATCAGACCGACGCTATCATCAACAGTGGCAATTACGAGATCGTGAAGGCTACCGATGCCGATGCTGACACAAAGTCTGTAGAGGGCTATCCTCTTGATTATGCCAACCTCTTTGTAATGAAGGACCACAGCAACTGTAAGGAGTCTGTACTCAGCCGCTTCTACAAGGAAGGCGAGCTCACTCATGAAACTGGACGTCAGGAAGGTGGCAACGGCATGGGTATGAGCAAGGACTTCATCGAGTCGTTCCTTATGAAGGACGGTACTCCTATCTATAACGAGGGTTCAGGCTACATGGGTGATGACAATCAGGAGAACGAAATCGCCAACCGCGACCCACGTCTCTATCAGCTCATCCCTAACAAGCACAAGCCAGAGTTGGTACTTCCTAATGGCGATGTTCAGTTCCCTATTCTCGCTAACGTGAATGCAAGCCAGGGTGTTACTGGTTATCCTTCTACCAAGTTCCACTCTGCTAACTCTAAGCAGGCCGAGGCTCGCAACACCTACTACGACTGGTTCATCTATCGTTATGCAGAGGTGCTCCTCATCAACGCCGAGGCTAAGGCAGAGCTTGGACAATGCACACAGGATGTGCTCGACAAGACCATCAACCAGCTTCGCGACCGTGTAGGCATGGCCCACTTGACAACAACACCTGTTGCCGACGCCAAGCCTATCGACTATGGTTACAGCCTCTCTAACCTTCTCTATGAGATTCGTCGTGAGCGCCGTATCGAGCTTGTACACGAAGGCTTCCGTCTCGACGACCTCATGCGTTGGAACGGTATGAAGGTTCTTGACAATCCTAAGACTATGTTCGGTATCAAGATTTCTGACGAAGTTGCCGAAGAGTACAAGACTGTAGGTGGCATCGAGTTTGGTACAGATGAAGGCAAGCGTCCTGTTGCCGAGTACAAGGGTGCTAAGTACCTCTATCAGTATCCAGCACGCGACCTCGACGCTACAAAATCTGGCCGCCATTGGAAGGAGAACGACCGTCGCTGGCTCGACCCGCTGCCAAAGCAGGAGCGTATTCTCAACCCGAACTTGACACAGAATCCAGGTTGGAACGAATAATAAGATTTATCTTCATGAGAATGTGTTGCGAAGCATATTCTCATGAAAATAAAATTATAGAATAATAAATAAATGTTGAATGCTGCGTGCTCTTTTTTCAAGTGCGCAGCATTTTCCGTAATGCAATCTATTATCTATCGAGAACAATGTGTTCACATTGAATTCGAAGGACGACAAGCCAGTTGTCTTCCACTCGGTAGACAACCTTAAAATCAACAACAATCAAAATCCATTAACATAAGAAGTCAAATAAATCTTGAATTTATTTTGCATTGTCTCCAATGTTTAGTAACTTTGTGGCAAAGTATTCACTAAACTTTTAAAACACTATAACATTATGGCATCAACACCAGATTTCAAGTATGCTCCTATGTTCCAATTGGGCGAGGACACAACTGAATACCGCTTGCTCAGCAAGGAAGGCGTGAGCACCGGTGAGTTTGAAGGCAAGACAATCCTCAAGGTTTCCAAGGAAGCCCTGACATTGCTCTCACAGCAGGCATTCCACGACGTGGAGTTTATGCTCCGCCGCGAGCACAACCTGCAGGTGGCTAAGATTCTTTCTGACCCTGAGGCTTCAGAGAACGACAAGTATGTAGCCCTGCAGTTCCTCCGCAATGCAGAGACAGCATGCAAGGGCATACTGCCTTTCTGCCAGGACACTGGCACAGCCATCATCCACGGTGAGAAGGGACAGCGCGTATGGACTGACTTCGAGGATGAGGAAGCTCTCTCGCTCGGTGTATACAATACATTCACACAAGACAACCTGCGCTACTCGCAGAATGCCCCTCTCAACATGTATGATGAGGTGAACACACGCTGCAACCTCCCGGCACAGATTGACATCGAGGCTGTCGAAGGCGATGAGTATCGCTTTGTGATGGTAGCAAAAGGTGGTGGCTCTGCCAACAAGACATACTTCTACCCTATGACCAAGGCTACTATTCAGAACGAGGGCACTCTGCTGCCTTTCCTCGTTGAGAAGATGAAGAGCCTCGGAACAGCGGCGTGTCCTCCTTATCACATCGCATTCGTTATCGGTGGAACATCGGCTGAGAAGAACCTTCTCACCGTGAAGCTCGCTTCAATCAAGTACTACGACTCTCTGCCTACAACCGGCGACGAGACAGGACGTGCTTTCCGCGATACCGACCTTGAGGAGAAGTTACTTAAGGAAGCCCACAAGATTGGTCTTGGCGCACAGTTCGGTGGCAAGTATCTGGCTCATGACATCCGCGTGATACGCCTCCCACGCCACGGCGCAAGCTGTCCTATTGGCATGGGAGTAAGCTGCTCAGCCGACCGCAACATCAAGGGTAAGATTACTAAGGATGGTATCTTCCTTGAAAAGATGGATTCTAATCCTTCTGAGCTTATTCCTGAGGAACTCCGCCGTCCAGGCGAGGGTACTACAGGCATTGAGATTGACCTCGACAAGGGTATCGACGCTGTTCGTGCCGAGTTGTCGAAGTATCCTGTCAGCACACGTGTTAACCTCAAGGGAACCATCATCGTGGCTCGCGACATCGCTCACGCTAAGCTTAAGGCTCGTCTTGATGCAGGCGAGGAGATGCCTGAATACTTCAAGAATCATCCTATCCTCTACGCAGGACCAGCCAAGACTCCAGAGGGTTATCCTTGCGGCTCTATGGGCCCAACTACTGCCAACCGTATGGACCCGTATGTAGATGAGTTCCAGGCTAACGGCGCTTCGCTTGTGATGATAGCCAAGGGCAACCGCTCACAGATAGTTACCGACGCTTGCAAGAAGCATGGCGGTTTCTATCTCGGTACTATCGGCGGTGTAGCAGCCGTTCTTTCGCAAAGCTCTATCAAGAGCATCGAGTGCGTAGAGTACCCAGAACTTGGCATGGAGGCTATCTGGAAGATTACCGTTGAGGACTTCCCTGCATTCATCCTTGTAGACGACAAGGGCAACGACTTCTTCCAGCAGTTGAAGCCTTGGTGTCCTAACTGCAAGTAAAATAATTAGGCAACAACAATAGAGACAATGAGCGGCAGCATCTTAAATGCTATAAGATTTGCTTCTCATTGTCTCTATTTTTATTCTATTTCAAGTCGAGCATCACTCTTTTTAGTTTGACTTTTATTATTTTTCGACAAACACTCTTGTAAATACAAAAATATTGAGTAATTTTGCCGACTCAATATTTACAAACACAGGCTACGACAAGGAAGTCATAGCCTATTATAATTTCAACAACATGGATTTCAATTTCATCGGGACCATTTGGTCCCTCTTGCCTCCTGTCGTTGCCATCGCATTGGCACTTAAGACCAAGGAGGTATACTCCTCGCTGTTTATAGGAATAGTATTAGGAGCTATATTGTTCAGCCTGTCGATGGGTACAGGCTTTGATGGTTTTCTGTCGCATCTGCTCAACGACACAGTTGGCGAGGGTGACGAAGCAAAGTCTTACGGACTGATACATTGTTTGTCGGACCCTTGGAACGTGGGCATACTTGTATTCCTCGTTGTTCTCGGCTCTATAGTGTCGCTCATGAACAAGGCAGGCGGCTCGGCTGCCTTTGGACGTTGGGCAGCCCAACATATCAAGTCGAAGATTGGGGCACAGGTAGCTACAATTATCCTCGGCATACTTATCTTTATCGACGACTATTTCAATTGTCTTACAGTAGGTTCGGTGATGCGACCAATAACCGTGCGTTATGGCGTGACAAAAGAAAAGCTCGCCTATCTCATCGACTCCACAGCCGCACCTGTGTGTATCATTTCGCCTATTTCGAGTTGGGCGGCAGCTGTATCAGGCTTCGTGTCAGGAGGCGAGAACGGACTCGCACTCTTCTGCCAGGCCATACCATTCAATTTCTATGCCTTCTTCACCATCATCTTCATGCTGATGATTGTGGTGACGGGCTTCGACTTCAAGGCTATGAGCAAATACGATGAGCGACTGAAGGAATGGTACGAACGCAACGGATGGCAACTTGACGAGGTGAGCGACACCAAACTGCAAATTGTGGAGCATGGTGTTGGAGCAAAGTCAGACAGCAAGAAACAGAAAGAGACAAGAGGAGCCGTGGCCGACCTCGTAGTACCTATACTTATGCTTATTGTGTTCTGTATGACAGGCATGGTGTATTCAGGCGGATATTTCGACACAACAAGTGCCAACTATCATGATTTCGTGGATTCGTTTGCCGCAAGCAACGCTTCCGTAGGTCTGGTGATAGGTTCGCTCACAGCCTTGATTCTTACGATAATGATGTTTGTGGCGAGAAAGACGCTTAAGTTCGACGATGCCATGAGTTGCTTGATCAAAGGCTTCGAGGCAATGGTTCCTGCCGTGCTTATCCTTACTCTCGCATGGACACTTAAGAGCATGACCGACTCGCTTGGCGCAGCAGAATACGTATCGGGAGTTGTAGCAAGCAGCGCAGCAGGACTACAAATGCTCCTGCCTGCCATTGTGTTCATCGTGGCAGCCTGCTTGGCTTTTGCCACAGGCACATCTTGGGGCACATTCGGCATCCTGATACCTATCTGCATTGCTGTATTCCCAGTTGCAGCTCCGCTACGCATCATTTCCATCTCTGCTTGTATGGCAGGCGCAGTGTGCGGCGATCATGTGTCACCAATATCCGACACTACAATCATGGCATCAGCAGGAGCAGAGTGCAAGCATGTCCATCACGTGTCATCACAGTTGCCATACGCCTTGACCGTGGCAGGAGTGTCGTTCCTTACATTTGTGGTGGCAGGTCTTACACAGGGAATGGGACTGATGGCGAGTGCCGCAATCTCATGGATTAGCGGAATTATTCTGCTTATAGTGGCTCTAACTGTTTTAAAGAGAATAAAATGCAAGAAAGAATAATAAAGGGACGATTCGCCCCGTCACCCACAGGACGTATGCACCTGGGCAATGTGTTCAGCGCATTGCTGTCGTGGCTTTCGGCAAAATCGCAAGGAGGCACATGGCTGCTGCGTATTGAGGACATCGACCCTCAAAGGTCAAAACAGGAATATGCCAATCTTATTATGGACGACCTGCACTGGCTTGGACTCGACTGGGACGAAGGACCTTACTATCAGAGTGAGCGTGGCGACATCTACGAGCATTATCTCAAACTGCTCACCGACAAGGGATTGACATATCCTTGCTATTGCACACGTGCCGACATTCTTGCCACACAGGCACCTCATGAGAGCGACGGTCGTGTGGTGTACAAAGGCACTTGTCGCAATCTTGCCCCCGGGACAAAGACAGGCCCAGCGGCAACAAGAATGAAAGTTCCCTCTGAAGGAGAAGGTGTTTTATCGTTCACCGACGGACATTACGGCACACAGACCATCGACCTAACCACACATTGCGGCGACTTTATTGTGCGCCGCAAAGATGGAGCATGGGCCTATCAGCTTGCTGTTGTTGTGGACGACGCTCTTATGGGTATTAATGAAGTGGTGCGCGGATGCGACTTGCTCCTGTCCTCCCCACAACAGATTTATCTCGCACAGCAATTGGACTTTACCCCACCCCACTTCACCCACTTGCCTCTGTTGTGCAACAAACAAGGACAAAGATTGTCGAAACGCGACCAAAGTCTCGACATGGCAGCACTGCGCACAAGCCATACGCCAGAAGAAATAATTGGGCGGTTGGCTCATGCGGCGGGCCTGCAACAGTCGAACGAGCCTGCAACTCCACAAGAACTTGTTGAAGGATTCTCATGGGACAAGATTCCTACTAATAATATAATAATGTAGGGAGGAATAGCAAGGCATTGTCGTAAAAAAAAAGAAAAACGTAATTAGAATTACGTGTTTTATGACATTTCAGTGTAATTATTCAGTAAAAAAAGTGTCTATCATTTTACAGTCTTCTTTTTTTTCTCTAAATTTGCAGCGTCTAAGAAATAAAAACAGAAAAGATGGTTTTCAAATACGACTTTCTGATTATCGGCGCCGGTGTTGCCGGCATGAGCTACGCCTTGAAGGTAGCCCGCGCACACAAAGGTAAGGTGTGCATTATTTGCAAGACTTCGCTCGACGAGGCAAACACATCGTTTGCCCAGGGTGGCGTGGCCTCAGTGACTAATCTCGCAGTTGACAATTTCGACAAACACATAGAGGACACTATGATTGCAGGCGACTATATCAGCGACCGTCGTGCCGTTGAGCAAGTTGTACGCAATGCTCCCGAACAGATTAAGGAGCTTGTCAACTGGGGTGTCAATTTCGACCGCAAGGAAGACGGTGAGTTCGACCTCCACCGTGAGGGCGGACACTCTGAGTTCCGCATCCTTCATCATGCAGACGACACGGGTGCTGAGATACAGCGTGGACTCATGGAGGCTGTGCGCAGCTGTCCTGAGATAGACATCAAGGAAAACCATTTTGCCGTGGAGATCATCACTCAGCACCATCTTGGAGCACGTGTCACACGCCGCACTCCTTACATCAACTGCTATGGCGCATACGTCCTGAATCCAGAGACAGAGAAAGTAGACACATATCTTAGTAAGGTCACGCTGATGTGTACCGGCGGTTGCGGTGCTGTATATCAGACAACAACCAACCCTGTCATCGCTACTGGCGACGGAGAGGCTATGGTGTATCGTGCCAAGGGAACTGTGAAGGACATGGAGTTTGTACAGTTCCATCCCACAGCCCTCTATCATCCGGGCGAGACACATCCTGCATTCCTCATCACTGAGGCTATGCGTGGTTACGGTGGCATTCTGCGTCTACCCAACGGAGAATCGTTTATGGAGAAATACGACAAGCGTCTGTCACTCGCTCCACGCGACATCGTGGCACGCGCTATCGACAAGGAAATGAAAATTCATGGCATCGACCATGTATGTCTCGACGTGACACATAAGGATCCTGAGCAGACAAAGAAGCATTTCCCAAATATCTACCTCAAGTGCAAGTCTATAGGCATTGACATCACTACCGACTATATCCCTGTGCGCCCCGCAGCCCACTATATGTGTGGAGGCATAAAGGTAGACCTCAACGGACAGTCGTCTATCGAGCGTCTTTATGCTATCGGCGAATGCTCTTGCACTGGCCTGCACGGTGGCAACCGCTTGGCAAGCAACTCTCTTATCGAGGCTGTTGTATATGCTGACGCCGCAGCAAAGCACTCTCTGGAGCATGTAGATGAGTACGACTTCAACGATAAGGTGCCTGAATGGAACGACGAGGGCACTATGACCAATGAGGAAAAGGTGCTTATCACACAGAGCGTGAAGGAGGTTGGCGAGATAATGTCCAACTATGTGGGCATTGTGCGTAGCGACCTTCGTCTGAAACGAGCCTGGGACCGTCTCGACCTGCTTTACGAAGAGACAGAAGCCCTGTTTAAGCGTGTGAAGGCAAGCCGCGACATTTGCGAGCTGCGCAACATGATTAACGTTGGATATCTTATTACACGTCAGGCAATAGAACGCAAGGAGTGCCGTGGTCTGCACTACACAACAGACTATCCGTTGCACGCTTACGACAAGAAATAAGAAACATACATGTCCGGATGCAAACAATAGTTTGACGGACTAACAGTAGGAGGCTACGGGATAAATGCTGTAGCCTCCTATATTTTTATCAACCAATATATATATATAAAGTTATGAATAAGAACTTAATGTCTGTTGCAGTCGCTACTCTCGCTTTCATCCTCATGGCAGCAGGCGTAAGCAAGAATGCTATAAAATACAACAAAGGCACTGCTATTGTCAACACTACGTCAATAGTGAAGGCCCGTGGCTTAAACAGCAACACTCCAGTGAAGATTTACATCAAGGGAAACAAAATCACAAAAATTGAGTCATTACCCAATCAAGAGACTCCATCCGTATTTGCAAGTGCCGAAGAATTACTCAAGAAATTCATTGGCAAATCAGTAGACGAAGCCTCAACAATGAAAGTTGATGGAGTGAGCGGTGCCACATACTCATCCAAAGCTCTCATACAAAACGTCAAGGGGGGACTGAAATATTATAAGGAGAATAAGAAGTAAAAGATAATATGATACAGGAATATCAAATACGCGTGCAACCGGTTGTGGCTTCGAGCGAACATAACATACGACAGTTCGTGGCTGAAGACAAAGGGATAGATGCGAGAACTATAAATGCGGTGAGAGTGCTGAAGCGAAGCATCGACGCACGACAACGCACTATATTCATCAATCTCACTGTGAGGGTCTACATCAATGAGATGCCACAGGACGACGAATATGTGCTGACAGAATATGGCGATGTAAGTGGAAAGCCCACTGTTGTTGTAGTGGGTGAAGGTCCTGGCGGACTCTTCGCATCGCTAAAGCTTATAGAATTAGGACTACGCCCCATTGTGTTGGAGCGTGGCAAGAATGTGCGCGACCGCAAGGTAGACCTTGCCAACATCAAGAAGAATCAAGCTGTTGACCCCGAAAGCAACTATTGTTTCGGCGAAGGTGGAGCAGGAGCTTATTCCGACGGCAAACTCTACACACGTTCTAAAAAGCGCGGAAGCATTGAGAAAATACTCAATGTGTTCTGTCAGCATGGGGCCTCTACATCTATTCTTGCCGATGCCCACCCACATATCGGTACAGACAAGCTGCCTAAGGTTATCGAGAACATGCGCGAGACTATAATAAGATGTGGCGGCGAGGTTCACTTCCAAACCAAGATGACACGCCTTATTATCAACAACGACACTATTGTTGGCGTAGAAGCCATCAATCTTGTTAACGGTAGAGAGGAAACCTATAGAGGACCCGTTATTCTCGCCACGGGTCATTCTGCACGCGATGTCTACCGCTATCTTGCCGAAGCAAAGATTGAGATTGAAGCCAAAGGCATTGCAGTAGGCGTGCGCTTGGAGCATCCGTCACAACTGATCGACCAGATACAATATCACTCCAAGCAAGGTCGTGGCAAATACTTGCCTGCAGCCGAATACAGTTTCGTGACACAAGTAGACGGTCGCGGAGTATATTCTTTCTGTATGTGTCCGGGAGGCTTTGTTATACCAGCCGCCACCGACAAGGAACAGCTTGTGGTGAATGGCATGAGTCCGAGCAATCGTGGCACACAATGGTCCAACTCAGGCATGGTAGTCGAGACACGTCCCGAGGATGTTGAAGGCAATGAGAACGACCCGTTGCGCATGATGCACTTCCAAGAACAGCTTGAACGCTCTTGCTGGCAGCAGGGCAACATGAAACAGACAGCCCCCGCACAACGTATGGACGACTTTGTAAGAGGCAAACTGTCTTACGACTTGCCTAAGAACAGCTATGCCCCAGGCCTAATCTCCTCGCCATTACATTTCTGGCTACCCAAGCAAGTGAGCCATCGTTTGCAGGAAGGATTCAAGAAATTTGGCAAGATGAGTCGCGGATTCCTCACTAATGAGGCTGTCATGATAGCCACAGAGACTCGCACATCATCACCAGTACGCATCCTACGCGACCGCGAGACACTGCAACACGTACACATTCATGGACTTTTCCCATGTGGAGAAGGTGCAGGATATGCAGGCGGCATTGTCTCGGCAGGAGTGGATGGAGAAAGATGTGCGGAAATGTGTGCGGAATATCTATCTGTAATCAGATAATCTTAAGGAGTAAAAAAAAACAGGAGGTCGAGCAGTATATCAGTCGGCCTCTTATTTTTTTTATTCTAAATTAATTGTTTGTGAACACCTTATTATATTATATCACTGGTGCCAAGAAATGTGCAAACCATCCCACAAACCTCTTCCATGGAGATCGGAACTCCTTCCATTTCTTAGGAGTGAGCTTGAAGCATCGCATCTTGTCGCAATCGAACATACGCGACAGTTCTGCCGTTGTAGCAGAATCTATGATTACAGCATTCTCCTCATAATCGAAACGAAGACTGCGCGAGTTGAGGTTGGCACTGCCGACAGTGCAGAACCTACCGTCCACCATTATTATTTTAGTATGGTGAAATCCCGGCTCATAAATATAGATGTCAGCACCACGTTTCATGAGTTTGTGCACATTATAAAAAACGCAATCAGGTGTAAGCGGAATGTCACTGTGTGCCGAAACCATTATCTCTATCTTTACACCACGCTTCAGAGCTTTTCTAATCGTTTTCTTAAGCTTATGCGTAAGCGTAAAATAAGGATTGACAAGCTTTATGCTGTCCTTCGCATCGTTGAAAGCATTATAATAGAACGAGCGTATAATCTTATTCGACGTATGTGGCTCACGGTTGATGATACCCACCATCTTTTTTCCTGCCGTGTGGCATGTGTCAGGCTTCAAGCCTTCGAAATAGTTTTCTCCACCTGTGTTGCGGTAATATTTCGCTCCATGCACATTTTGCTTGGCCGTCTTGTTCCATATCCTGAGAAAAATATCCTGAAGCGTATTCACCTCATCACCTTCAATACGGCAGTGCATATCACGCCATTCACCCACTTGCGGAGTGCCTTTGATATAATAGTCAGCCACATTCATGCCCCCCGTATATGCTATCTGTCCGTCAATGACAACAATCTTGCGGTGGTCACGATGAAACACATGATTAATCCACGGGAAGCGCACTGGGTCGAACTCATATATCTCTATCCCCTTTGAGCGAATGTCATTAAGATGACGCTTGCGCAATGGTCGGTTATTTGAGTCATTGCCAAAGCCGTCAAACAAAGCACGCACCTCAACCCCCTGCTTAGCCTTCTCTGCAAGAATGTCAAACAACAACGACGCAATAGAGTCGTTGCGGAAGTTGAAGTATTCCAAATGCACACTGCTGCGTGCCTGTCGTATAGCCTTAAACATATCGTCGAATTTCTCTTGTCCACTCATAAGCAGCGTCACGCTGTTGTTATGAGAGAAGCGTATGCCCTCCCGCTGGAGCTGGCCGACGATAAGTGAGTCGCTTGTCTGGGCAGATACATCTGCCATAAACGACAGACAAGCGACAAGAGTTATAATTATTGTCCTGAATATCATTTATCTTATGTTGATTGCAGTATGTTCCACTATGCAATGCACTGCTCATTCTTTTTTTTACTATTTACCCTATACCATACATCTGTAATGGTCGACAATGCCAAGCAAATGTTTCTCCTCATCGACAACGAGCACCGAGTGAATCTTGTATTTATTCATTATCTTCTGTATATCGCTGATTTTGGTTGTTGGAGCCACCATTTTTGGAGTGGTTGTCATAATGTCGCTAACCGGACGGTCGAAGAAACGCTCACGCCATTTCTCCATAGCTCTACGAAGGTCGCCATCAGTAATCAATCCTATCACCTTGTCGTCCTCAACAGCAACACCCATACCCATCTTGCCTTTGCTCACAAGCAGGATTGCATCTCCCAAAAACATTTCCTTAGATATTATTGGCATGTCGTCGCTCTTCATCACATCAGCAGCAGTGGTGAGCAGTCGCTTGCCCAACGAACCGCCTGGATGGAACTGTGCAAAGTCGCGTGGCTTGAAATCGCGCACCTCCATAAGAGCCACAGCCAAGGCATCCCCCATGGCAAGTGTAGCAGTAGTGCTGCTTGTAGGCGCAAGGTTGAGTGGACAAGCCTCTTTCTCCACACGGATGTTTATATGAACAGTAGAGTATTTGGCAAGCAAAGAGTCGGGATTGCCGCTCATTCCTATGATAGGTATCTGCATGTGCAGCACCATAGGAATGAATCGCAACAGTTCGTCGGTTTGTCCCGAATTGCTTATGGCAAGCACCACGTCGTCCTTGGTCATAACGCCGAGGTCGCCATGAAATACGTCAAGCGGGTTTATAAAGAACGAAGGAGTGCCTGTAGACGATAGTGTAGCTGCTATCTTTGCACCTATATGTCCGCTCTTGCCTACTCCGGTCACAATCACCTTACCGTGACAGTTGTATATCAAGTCAACCGACTTATCAAAATTATCGTCGAGCTGTGGTATAAGGTCCATTAAGGCTTTCGCCTCGTCCTTAATGCACTGAATGGCATATTCCTTAACGTGCTTTAGTCGTTCAGTTGCTAATTCGTTCATACGAGTTTGTTTATTAATTGTTCGAGTTTGTCGAGATACAGCATGTTGGGCCCGTCGCTCAAAGCATGTTCGGGGTCGGGATGCACCTCAAAGAAATAACCGTTGGCACCGAAAGCCTTTGCTGCAAGAGCCATATTTGGCACAAATCGACGGTCGCCAGACGTCTTGCCTCCACCAGCACCAGGACGCTGCACACTGTGGGTGCAATCCATGATGACACGTGGTGTAATCTCAAGCATATCAGGGATATTGCGGAAGTCAACCACAAGGTTGTTGTAGCCAAACATATTGCCACGCTCTGTAAGCCACACTTCCTTCGCACCGGCGTCGAGTGCCTTCTCCACTGGATATTTCATGTCAATGCCACTGAGAAATTGAGCCTTCTTGATGTTCACTGTCTTTCCAGTGCGTGCGGCTGCAACAAGCAAATCGGTCTGTCGGCAAAGAAAAGCCGGAATCTGAATAACATCACACACCTCACCTACAGGAGCAGCCTGAAAACTCTCATGTATGTCGGTGAGCACACGCAATCCGTATTTCGACTTAACGTCTGCAAGCATCTGCAAGCCACGATCCAATCCAGGACCGCGGAACGACTTGATTGATGTACGATTGGCCTTGTCGAACGAAGCCTTGAAAATTATATCAGTGCCAAGCTTGTTGTTGATGCGCACAAGTTCCTCGGCAACAGTATTTAGCAGTTCCTGCGACTCAATGACGCAAGGGCCTGCAATGAATATTGGCTGCATAAGATGTTGTTTGTTTACATTATTATATATAGTTTTTACAAAGGTACTACATTTTTCTGTACCCAACTATAAATACCTACAAAAAATTAACGTCTATCATATGGATAGGAATCAACATTAATCCTTATCCATATAATAGACGTTAAAAAAATATATGCTGTCTATCTTACTCTGCTGCCACAAACTCATCGAGGAAGCGCGTGTCGTTCTCCGAGAACATACGTAGGTCGGCCACACGATACTTCAAGTTGGTGATACGCTCAACACCAAGACCGAAGGCATAGCCTGTGTAAACCTTGCTGTCGATGCCGCAAGCCTCAAGCACATTGGGGTCGACCATGCCACAGCCAAGGATTTCCACCCATCCTGTGTGCTTGCAGAAGCCACAACCCTTACCGCCGCAGATGTGGCAAGAGATATCCATCTCTGCACTTGGCTCTGTGAATGGGAAATAGCTTGGACGCAGACGGATCTTTGTGTCAGGACCAAACAACTCACGGGCGAAGGTCAAGAGCACCTGCTTGAGGTCGGTGAACGACACATTCTTGTCTACATACAATCCCTCAAGCTGGTGGAAGAAACAGTGGGCACGTGCCGAGATAGCCTCGTTGCGATATACTCTACCCGGGCAAATCACGCGGATAGGAGGCTGCTGATGCTCCATGATACGGCTCTGGTCGTTTGAGGTGTGCGAGCGTAAAAGGATGTTCTTGGTCACATCGTTAGGACTTTGCTCCACAAAGAAAGTGTCCTGCATATCGCGTGCGGGATGGTCGGCAGCAAAGTTGAGCTTTGTGAACACATGGATGTCATCGTCAATCTCCGGTCCCTCAGCAAGGGTGAAGCCCATACGCTGGAATATGTCGATGATTTGGTTCTTCACGATAGTGAGCGGATGGCGTGTGCCAAGCTGTATAGGATAAGCCGAGCGGGTAAGGTCGAAGTCGTCAGCCGACTCCTCTGCTTCCTCATTCTGCTCTTTCAGTTCGTTGATTTTCTGAAGAGCAAGCTGCTTAAGCTCGTTGATTTTCATTCCGACAGCCTTTTTCTGGTCAGCTGCCACATTGCGGAAGTCAGCCATAAGGGCAGTAATCTCACCCTTCCTGCTGAGATACTTCAGTCTGAGCTGCTCAATCTCCTCAGCATTGCTTGCTTTGAGATTGTTCACTTCGTTAAGAAGTTTGTCTATCTTTTCTAAAATCATATTTTTTTTAGTATGTTTATTTTCTGATTAATTATCGACTGATTGCAACAGCCTATTAAAAAACAATGCAAAGGTAACATTTTTTGACTTAAAAAAGAACTATATCGAAATAAAGTTGTACTTTTGCCGAAAATTTGAGGGATATAATTTAAAGTCCTACAATGTAGTATGAGAAAAGGATTAGTTTTTATCATGTTCGCCATCATGGTCGCCATGATGAGTTTTTCTTCTGTAGGTTGCACAGACAAGAAACCTACATCTGTCGATTCCGACAGCGTAGACACGACAACAGCAGTGGCTATGGCTGACTCTGAGGCCATGGACCAGATTATTGCCGAGACACCAATGCCAAAGGCTGCAGATGAGTTATTTGATGATTTCTTCTTCAATTTCGCTGCCAACCGTAAGGTTCAAATGAGCCGCATAAAGTTTCCACTGCCGATATACACGGGCAAAGACTCTGTAATGGTGCAGAAGAAACTATGGAAGATGGATCATTTCTTCATGCACCAGGATTTCTACACCCTGATATTCGACAACATTAAGCAGATGGGCGTAGTTAAGGACACAACAATAGACCATGTGGTTGTGGAGCGCATCAACCTCCATAAACATCATATGCGCCAATATGTGTTCAACCGTGTGTTGGGGCAGTGGATGATGACACGCATTGTCAACGAATCGCTCGCCAAGAGCAAGAACACATCTTTCTTGAAATTCTACAGCAGATTCGTTACCGACACAGCTTTCCAGGTGCGCAGCATCAACGACCCGCTTGACTTCACCGGTCCTAACCCAGATGACGATTTCTCTACAATGAGCGGAATACTCGAACCTGAGCAATGGCCGTCGTTTGCCCCTGAATTGCCCAGCCATACCATCTATAATATATTGTATGGACAGAAATACTCGGAGAGCAACCAGAAGATTTTCGTTATCCGTGGCATTGCCAACGGACTTGAGACTGAGCTTACATTCCGTCGCAAGGGAAGAGATTGGAAACTGATGAAGATCAAAATGTAGAATCTGCAACACCCTAAAAAAACTTAGAATAAACCAACAGTGTATGAAAGATATTCTTGACTACAGCCTACTGGCTCACAACACATTCGGCATCGAGGCTCGTTGCCACCGCTTTCTTGAGTTTGCCACCGTGGAAGAGGCACAGCAAGTAGCTACTATTCTAAAGCATACCAATCTGCCTTTCATCATCATCGGTGAAGGCAGCAACCTACTGCTCACCCGCGACTACGAAGGCATTGTTGTGCATTCTGCCATACACGGCAGCCGAATGGTTGAAGACAAAGAGCCGGCAGCCGGCAGCATCAATGTGGAATATGGCTCAGGCGTGATATGGGACGATGTTGTAGCCGAGAGTGTTGCCAACGGTTGGCATGGTGCAGAGAACCTTTCGCTCATTCCTGGCGAGGTTGGAGCAAGTGCTGTGCAGAACATCGGTGCTTACGGTGCCGAGGCAAAGGACTTGATAATCCGAGTGGAAGCAGTGGAGATAGCCACTGGCAACATAGTGACATTCAGCAACGACGAATGTCAATACGCCTACCGCCAAAGCCGATTCAAGCATGAATGGAAGAACAAGTATCTTGTCACTCATGTGGTCTATCGCTTCTCGCGCAACTATTCGCCCGACCTTGACTATGGCAACATACGCCATGCTCTTGAAGCCAAAGGCATCAATGTCACACCATCGCCGCAACAGCTACGCCAAACAATCATTGAGATACGCGAGGCTAAATTGCCCGACCCTAAAGTGACGGGCAATGCTGGCAGTTTCTTTATGAATCCTATTGTCGACCGCCGCATCTACGAGCACCTTGCATCACAATACGAGAACATGCCCCACTATGTCGTCGACACCGACCATATCAAGATTCCTGCTGGATGGATGATTGAACAATGCGGGTGGAAGGGCAAGTCGCTGGGACGTGCCGGCGTGCACGACAAGCAGGCTCTTGTGCTTGTAAACCGTGGCGGAGCTACTGGCAGCGAGGTTGTAGCCCTCTACAAGCGTATTATTGAGGACGTAAAGGCTAAGTTCGGCATTGAGATACATCCCGAAGTAAACGTGATATAAAAAAACAGTTCATTGCATTAAGAAGGTCAATATTATATTATAAGGATATGGATTCTTCACTTTTCACTCTTAACTCTTCACTCAAAGTTACACTATTAGGCACTGGCACATCGGGCGGAGTACCATCGCTTGGTTGTCAGTGCGAGGTATGTCGTAGCCAAGACCCTCGCGACCATCGCTTGCGCTGTGTTGCGCTTGTCGAGTCAGCCACCACACGCATACTCATCGACTGCGGTCCCGACATACGACAGCAGTTGATGCCATTACCATTTAAGCCATTCGACGCCATACTTATGACGCATATCCACTACGACCATGTGGGTGGCATTGACGATTTGCGCCCTTTCTCCATATTTGGTCCGATACGTCTCTATGGCGACAACAAGACATGCCAACATGTGCGCAACATTATGCCCTATTGCTTTGGCGAGCATCTCTACCCTGGAGTTCCTAGGCTTGAGCTGCATGAGATGGAGCCGCACGTGCCATTGCACGTTGGCGACATCAACATCATGCCAATACAAGTGATGCACGGCAAGATGCCCATACTCGGTTTCCGCATAAGCTCATTTGCCTACATCACCGACATGAAGACAATAGACGACGAAGAATTGCCTTATCTTGAAGGTGTGGAGACGTTGGTTGTGAATGCCTTGCGCTTCGAGAAGGAGCACCACTCTCATCAACTTGTGACAGATGCCGCATTGTTCGCACACCGCATTGGAGCCAAGCACACCTATATCACACATGTATGCCACCACATCGGGCTCTACGACGAAGCCCAACGACGTATGCCCGAAGGCGTGAGCTTGGCCTACGACGGCGAGGTGTTGCACTGCCCGTAACACAAGGAAAAGACCTTTAAAACAAACACAATTGTCATTTTTTCTTCTTTTTTCATTGACATAACATATATTTTTCGTAATTTTGCCAACACTTTATTAAACTTTATGTCAAGACACGGTGCTGAACAGCCCCTCTGTCGCCACAGCTACAAGAAGCAGATTAAGGAGTCGTGTCCATGCCTCCCTCGTAAAGAGGATTGGAAAGAAGCCTGTCTCGCTGTATCGGCAAGCCTCAGCATCGAAACACAACAGCCTCCTTTGTATGGAGGCATTAACCAAAGAACAAGAAGAAATGAAAGTATTGAAATTTGGCGGAACCTCAGTAGGTTCCGTGGAGAGTATTCTCAGCCTTAAGGCTATTGTAGAGAAAGAGGCTGAGAAGCAGCCTATCATTGTAGTAGTGAGTGCGCTTGGCGGCATCACCGACAAACTCCTTGCCACATCGCAGCTTGCACTAAAGGGCGACGAGACATGGAAGGAGGAGTTTCAGGCCATGGTCGACCGCCACCACAAGATGATCGACACCATCATCACCGACACTCGCAAGCGCGAGAACCTTTTTAAGATAGTAGACTCTTTGTTTGAGCAGTTGCGCTCAATCTATTTCGGTGTGTTCCTTATCCACGACCTTTCGAAGAAGACTCAAGATGCCATCGTGAGTTATGGCGAGCGACTCAGCTCAAACATCGTGGCAACACTTGTGCAGGGAGCAAAATGGTTTGACTCACGCGAGTTTATCAAGACCACACAGAAGGCCCACAAGAACACTCTCGACTCCGAGCTTACCAATCGTCTGGTGCGCCGCGCATTCAGCGACCTGCCACGCATTTCGCTTGTTCCTGGTTTTATAAGCAAAGACCGCGACACCGACGAGATAACAAATCTCGGACGTGGCGGTTCAGACTATACTGCAGCCATCATTGCCGCCGCACTCGATGCCGACATACTTGAGATATGGACCGATGTCGACGGATTCATGACCGCCGACCCACGAGTCATCAAGACAGCCTACACCATCAACGAACTTAGCTATATCGAGGCTATGGAGCTTTGCAACTTTGGTGCAAAGGTTATCTATCCGCCTACAATATACCCTGTCTGCGTGAAAAACATACCCATCAGAGTTAAGAACACATTCAACCCAGAGGCTGAGGGAACCATCATCAAGGCAAAAATCGACAAAGATACCAAACCCATCAAGGGTATATCAAGCATCAGCGGAACCACACTTATCACAGTCACTGGTCTGTCGATGGTGGGTGTCATTGGTGTCAACCGACGCATATTCACCGCTCTTGCCGACAATGGCATAAGCGTGTTCATGGTGTCGCAGGCTTCATCAGAGAACTCTACGTCAATAGGTGTGCGCGACCAAGATGCAGAAGCCGCTGTAGAGGTGCTCAACAGCGAGTTTGCCAAAGAGATTGAGACAGGAGCCATGTTCCCGATGCACGCTGAAAGCGGATTGGCCACAATAGCTGTAGTGGGCGAGAACATGAAGCACACTCCTGGCATTGCAGGCAAACTGTTTGGCACTCTCGGCCGTAGCGGTATCAGCGTTATTGCTTGTGCTCAAGGTGCGTCGGAGACCAACATCTCGTTCGTTGTCGACAGTAAATACTTGCGCAAGGCCCTTAACGTTATCCACGACTCATTCTTCCTCTCCGAATACAAGGTGCTCAACCTCTTTGTGTGTGGCGTGGGAACAGTGGGCGGACAACTCCTTGAGCAGATTCACGACCAGTATGAGGAACTGAAGCGCACCAAGCGATTCAAGCTCAACGTCGTTGGCATAGCCACATCAAAGAAAGCCATATTCAATCGCGACGGCATCGACCTTACCACCTATCGCGAACAGCTTGCCAATGCCCCCGAATGCAACGACTATATACTGCGCGATGAGATAATAAAGATGAACATATTTAATAGTGTGTTCGTTGACTGCACCGCAAGTAAGGATGTGGCACAGCTCTACCAATCGTTCCTTGAACACAACATATCGGTGATTGCAGCCAACAAGATTGCTGCATCATCATCATACGACAACTATATCCGACTAAAAGAGACTGCTTTGGCACGTGGCGTAAAATTCCGCTACGAGACTAACGTGGGAGCCGGACTGCCCATCATCGGCACCATCAACGATTTGCGCAACTCAGGCGATGTGATTCTCAAGATTGAGGCTGTGCTCAGTGGTACTCTCAACTTTATATTCAATGAGATTTCTGCCGGTGTGCCTCTGTCGGAAGCTGTGCGCAGAGCCAAAGAGCAAGGCTACAGCGAACCCGACCCACGCATCGACCTTTCGGGAAAGGACGTGATACGCAAACTTGTCATTCTTGCCCGCGAGGCAGGATACAAGGTGGAGAAGACTGATGTGGAGAAACATCTCTTCATACCAGAATACTTGTTCGAAGGCAATATCGACGACTTCTGGAAGCACTTGCCCGAACTTGACTCCGACTTTGAAGCACGCCGCAAAAAACTTGAAGCCGAAGGCAAACGCTGGCGCTTTGTAGCTACATTCGACCATGGCAAGACAAGCGTTGCCCTGAAAGAGGTAGACATGCGTCATCCATTCTACAATCTGGAGGGCAGCAATAATGTGGTGTCGCTCACTACCGAACGCTATCGCGAGTATCCTATGCTTATACAGGGCTACGGAGCAGGAGCAAGCGTTACGGCTGCTGGAGTGTTTGCCAATATAATGTCAATAGCTAATATCTAAAAAGTATCGCCCATGAGGCACATAATAATTCTCGGCGACGGCATGGCAGACCATGCCGTCGACCGCCTTGGAGGCAAAACCCTCCTTGAATATGCCAACACACCTAACATGGATCATCTTGCCCGCATAGGACGTACAGGACGCCTCCTCACCGTGCCCGACGGTTTTCTGCCAGGCAGCGAGGTTGCCAACGCCACTATCCTTGGCTATGACATGAACAAAGTATATGAGGGTAGAGGGCCTTTGGAGGCGGCATCTATCGGCTACGATATGCAGCCCGACGACCTTGCCTTGCGCTGCAACATTATCTGCCTTGCCGACCAAAAAATCAAGAATCATCACGGAGGACATCTCACGACAGACGAAAGCCAGGAGCTCATCGAGCTTCTGAACGAAAAACTTGGCAGCGACCAAGTGAAATTCATCAAGGGAATACAATACCGACACTTGCTCATCATAAAGGGTGGCAACAAGCACATCACATGCGCCCCACCCCACAACCATCCTAACGAAGAATGGCGTGGACTACTCGTTAGGCCTGAAAAGGGATATGAACATGAGGCATTGAAAACATCCACACTGCTCAACGAGCTTATCATCAAGTCGCAAGACGTGCTCTATAACGCTCCTCTAAACATTCGCCGACGCAACGAAGGCAAGGACCAAGCCAACAGTATATGGCCTTGGGGAGGTGGCTACCGTCCACAGATGAAGACTTTGTCGGAGATGTATCCACAGATAAAGCGCGGCGATGTCATATCTGCTGTCGACCTCATACGCGGTATAGGACATTATGCCGGACTAAGAAACATCATTGTGCCTGGCGCAACAGGCCTTGCCAACACCAACTATGAGGGCAAGACCCAAGCGGCTCTTGATGCCTTGCGCAATGACGACTTCGTATTCCTGCACGTGGAGGCAAGCGACGAGGCAGGACATGACGGCGACCTTGAACTAAAGTTGCACACTATCGAGAATCTTGACAAGCGCATGGTGGGCCCTATCTTCGAGGAAGTGTCCAAATGGGATGAGCCGGTATGCATAGCTGTAATGCCCGACCATCCAACGCCTGTTGAGATACGCACCCATGTGAAGGAGCCCGTTCCGTTCCTCGTTTGGTATCCTGGCATTGAGCCTGACTCTGTAGAAACATATAATGAGGTGAGTTGCGTGAGTGGCAGCTATGGTATGCTGCACCTCACTGAATTTATGGATAAATTCATGAGCATAGAGTGAGCAAACTATACCCCACAATTAATAATCAATAAATAGAAATTAATAATTGATGAAATATTACAGCACCAACCATACAGCCCCCCTTGCCTCTCTGCACGAGGCAGTAGTAAAAGGACTCGCTCCCGACCGTGGACTCTACATGCCTGAGCGCATAAAGAAACTGCCAAAGGATTTTTTTGACAATATCGACAAACTCTCGTTCCAGGAGATAGCCTACCATGTGGCAGACGCATTCTTTGGCGAAGACATAAAAGCCGAAGACCTCAAGCGCATTGTCTACGACACATTGGCTTTCGACTGCCCTATAAAGGAAGTAGAGAAGAACATCTATTCGCTCGAACTATTCCATGGACCTACACTTGCATTCAAGGATGTAGGCGCACGCTTCATGGCACGCATGCTTCAATACTTCATACGCGAGGAGGGCACAAAGAACGTGAACGTGCTTGTAGCCACAAGTGGCGACACTGGGTCGGCTGTTGCCAATGGTTTCCTTGGCGTTGACGGCATCCACGTGTATGTGCTCTATCCTAAAGGAAAGGTGAGCAAAATCCAAGAAAGCCAGTTCACAACCCTTGGACAGAACATAACAGCCATAGAGGTGGACGGAGTGTTCGACGACTGCCAGGCTTTGGTAAAGCAGGCTTTCATGGACAATGAGCTTAACCAGCACATGAAACTCACATCTGCCAACTCCATCAACGTGGCACGTTTCCTTCCACAGGCATTCTATTACTTCTATGCCTACGCCCAGCTTAAGCGCATGGGCAAGGAGAATGGATACGTTATTTGTGTGCCGAGTGGCAACTTCGGCAACATCACAGCTGCCATCTTCGGCAGAGAAATGGGCTTGCCTGTGAAGCGTTTCATTGCCGCCAACAACGCCAATGATATTGTATACAAATATTTGCAGACGGGAGAATACAATCCGCGCCCAAGCATTCAGACAATAGCCAACGCCATGGATGTGGGCGACCCAAGCAACTTTGCACGCATCAACGACCTTTTCAAGGGCGACTGGAAAAAAATATCAAGCCTGATGAGTGGAGCAACCTACAGCGACGAACAGATACGCCAGACAATGCGCCACTGCTATGATGAGAACCATTACATTCTCGACCCTCACGGAGCATGTGGCTATCAGGCATTGAAGGACTTGCTGCTTGACGGTGAGGTGGGAGTGTTCGGCGAGACTGCTCATCCTGCTAAGTTCAAGGACACTGTGGAATCAGCCATCAATGCAGAGGTTGCCATCCCCGAACGTCTTGCAGCATTCATGAAGGGCGAAAAGAAGAGCATCGCCATGTCGAAGGACTTCAGCGACTTCAAGACATTGCTGATGAACAGCTAAATTATGAATGGAGTTTACACAAAACTCTTAAGCAACAGAAAAGTATATTGTTATACTTTATTGTTCAGCCAAGGCTGGACGGTGAAGTATAACAATATACTTTTCTATTTAATATGACTCACTCCATTGTTCAGCCAAGGCTGAACAATGGAGTGAGTCAGTAATAAGTGACTTTTACTTTTTATCCATCACTCGCCACACATACGCTATATATCCAAACACAAACGGCACAAGCAACGACACGTAGAACATTGTGCGAAGAGTGAACTCGCTGCTGCAACTGTTGGCTATTGTCAACGAACTCTGAAGGTCGACATTTGATGGATAGTAGGCTGTATTGCCCAATCCTGCGACAAGAAGCAGCGACAACACAACTAACACCACTCCTATGCCTGCAGGCCATATGCCTTTTATGTATGCAGAGCTTAGAACAGTGCGCACCACACCATAGAGCAGCAACACTACGCCTATGACTGTAAGCACTGCAAGCGGCCATAGGTTAAGATAGTTGTGCAGATACTTCATCGGTTCCATAAACACCACTCCCGTTGTAGGGTCAACAGCATAACCGTCCTTAACCAATGTGCGCACGAAGAAAGCCAAGAAGAATACAAGGAAAGGCACTGCGCATCCGACAAGTCTCACCGAACCGCGCGAGCGGATGTCCTCATCATCCACATTATTCATAATGTAAAGAATGCCGAGCATACGGGCAAGGAACATAACGGCAAAGCCTAACGCAAGATTCCACGGGTCGAGCAGAGCGTCGAGTCCTGCCGAAGCATTCGCCCAACGGCTTATCACTGGAGCACCTATATCTGTGAGCGACGCTTTCTCTACAATAAAGTTGGAACCGTCGAAGAATGTGGCTACGGCACCACCCAAGAGCAATGGTCCCACTATACCATTCAGCACAAGAAACCAGCGATAAGTGCGAGTGCCAAGCAGGTTGCCCTTGCGATGCTGAAACTCATAACTCACGGCCTGCAACACAAAAGAGAAGAGTATAATCATCCACAGCCAGTAGGCTCCACCGAAACTTGTGCTGTAGAACAATGGAAACGAGGCGAAGAAAGCTCCACCAAACGTGACAAGAGTAGTGAACGTTATCTCCCACTTGCGCCCTGTAGACTCTATCACCTTGCGTTGTCCTTCCTCGGTTCTGCCCAAACTGTACACAAGAGAGTTGGCTCCCTGAACAAACATCAGGAACACAAGCAACGCTCCAAGAAGCGACACCACAAACCACCAGTATTGTTGAAGAAATGAATAAGACATAATTGTTGCTGTTTTTTTATTTAGTGTTTATTTTTTAGTATTTGGCTGACTCAGAGTCGAGATTAGGCTTGTAATTCTTGATTACACGGCACATGATTCTGATCTCGGCTATGAGCAGAACGGTGAAGAGCACAAGGAAGATGAAGAACGTGAGTGCCACACTGCCCGACTTAAGGTCAGAGACAGCAGCCACAGTGGGAAGCATGTCCTGTATTGCCCACGGCTGACGTCCAAGTTCTGCCACTATCCATCCTGCCTCGCTTGCTATATAGGCGAGTGGAAGCATAAGCAGGGCTGACATCCACAACCAACGTCTACGCACAGTTATGTCCTGTCGCCATGCCACATGACCTATCACGAGGAAGAAGAGTATCAGCAATGTTCCTACGCCCACCATGATGCGGAAGGCATAAAAGTTTACGGGGATATACGGCACAAGCTCAGCACGGTCCTTTATGTAGCCGTATCCGAAGTAAGGCATGTCGTTCTTCAACTGCTCTGCAAGCTCAGGCAGACGACTGTTGTTAGCATCCTCAGCCTTCAATCTGCGGTATTCGGCAAGTGTGGCAATGGCCTTGCGCCCACGCTCCATCTTCTCCTCGGCCGACAGTTCGCGAGTGCCGTCGGGACGTGTATACCCATTGAGCAAGTTGTTTATGCCAGGCACATAACCGTCGAACGACTTTGTGGCCAGCAACGACAATCCCTTTGGAAAGGCTATACGCAACGGAGCCTCGCCACCCTTGGCATAATCTGGCTGAGAAAAAGGATTGATTGCAGCTATCACCGTGAGTCCCTCACCTTTACCGCCGTCATAAAGACCTTCCATAGCTGCAAGTTTCATTGGTTGCAGCTCTGCCACCTTCACAGCCGATGAATGACCTGTATGTATAGCGAGCAACGATGCCACAATACCTACAATGCTTGCCACCTTAATGCTCTGACGCGCAAGTTCCTTCTCCCTGCCACGCAACAGATACCAACAGCTTACGGCACACACAAACACCGCACCTACTATCCACGATGATACAACGGTGTGGAAGAACTTGTCGAGAGCCATTGGCGAGAGAGCCACTTCGGCAAAGTCGGTCATCTCGTTGCGCACTGTGTCGGGATTGAACTCGCAACCTACAGGATATTGCATCCAAGAGTTGGCAACAAGTATCCACCATGCTGATATAGTGGCACCAATGCCCGTGAGCCATGTGGAAGCAAGATGGAAGCCTCGCGACACCTTGTCCCAACCAAAGAACATAACTGCCACAAAAGTGCTCTCCATGAAGAACGCCACAATGCCCTCTATGGCAAGAGGAGCTCCAAATATATCGCCGACAAACCAAGAGTAGTTGCTCCAGTTGGTGCCAAACTCAAACTCCAGGATAATACCCGTAGCAACGCCCATAGCGAAGTTGACACCAAACAGACGCTGCCAAAAATGTGACGCCTCACGCCAGAAAGGTTTTCCAGTGCGATAGTAAATAGTCTCGATAATGCCCATAATTACTGCCAAACCCAATGTGAGCGGCACAAACAACCAATGATAAATTGCTGTGAGCGCAAATTGGGCACGCGACCAGTCAATGAGTGTGGGGTCGATTGTCAATAGATGATTCATAAGCTTTGGTTTTTATTTTTTTTATTAATGTTATTGCATCGAAAACAGAGCGTCTCTATACATTATCATATATGATTGGTCTAACGCCTTATCAGCTCACCAGCCACATAGGAAGCCTTGTCGCCACCATTTGCCTTCTTGCCGAGCACATCGGGAAAGAAGAACAGCTTGAGTATGGCGAATATCACTATGAGCTTGATAATTATAACGGTCCACAGCGTGCGACCTATCGTCATATTGCGGAATCCCTCACGATAGAATCGGTATACATTATATATTATATTTCTGTCTGACATAAATAATTGTGGTCTTGTTTTAGGATTGTAATAATTTCATATTCGTAATTCTTTTGCAAAGATATAAAATAATCTGATAGGTTGTTTACTTTTTATGTGTTTTTTTTCATAATAATCTCTTTGCCAAATGGAATGAAAATATTAACTTTGCAATACCAAAACGAGAATACGACTCAAAGCATACGGGTCGTGCCAGTTTGATCGGGATACTCATCAATAAAAAAATCGAAACCGAGAAAGTTTCTTTTGCTAATGGCGGGCCATATAAACCCCTTAATGGGACTAAGCTGTAAAGCCGGTGGATTACAAAGGCGGAGAGCTCTCAAATCTTGTATACTCGGAGTTTCATCACATCACTGGGCGACCTGTTTTTTTAAGATATACGAGGTGCAGCGTTACTTATTGTTTCGCTGCACCTTTTTGTATTTTTGCATTCTCGTATGACAACCCATATCCGCATCAACAAATTATGGCAACAGGCAAAACAAATGTCGCAAACGTTTTGCCGATTGAGATAAAAATGCTAACTTCGCATGTTAGCATTACATTTTATTAATAACCAATAATTGAAAGTATGTTTTCCGGTATAGTAGAAGAAATGGCTACTGTCGTTGCCATAAAGAACGACAAGGAGAATGTGGACTTCACCCTCACATGCTCATTCACAAGCGAACTGAAAATCGACCAAAGCGTTGCCCATAATGGTGTGTGCCTTACTGTTGTGTCTATCGAAGGCGACAACTACACAGTGACAGCAATGAAGGAGACTCTCAACCGCTCTAATCTCGGACTCCTTAAAGTGGGCGACAAAGTGAACGTAGAACGCTCGATGCTGATGAATGGCCGACTCGACGGACATATCGTGCAGGGACACGTAGACGGAACTGCCAAATGCGTGGACATGCGCGACGCTGACGGCTCTACCTACTACACATTCAAATATGCCTTCGACAAGACTATGGCTGAACGAGGATATTTCACTGTTGACAAGGGTTCGGTGACAGTAAACGGCGTGTCGCTCACTGTATGCAATCCTACTGAGGACTCATTCACAGTGGCTATCATACCTTACACACACGACAACACCAACTTCTGCAACATTCAGGTGGGAAGTACGGTGAATATAGAATTTGATATTCTCGGCAAATATATCGCTCGCTTGCAACAACTGAAATAAATTATCCACCTAAACCTCTCCCACACCGGGAGGGGCTTTTTTGTAAACAGATGTATAGAAAATCCAAACATTTGTTAATATACACCACTCTCAATAAACCTTTTACCATCACATTACATCCAATAATCAGAGAAAGACAAAGAGAGAGAGTATATAGAAATATTAAGATTCAGAAAACATTAACAAAACACTATTTTATTATGAGAAAGATTGGGACGACTTGCCTGGCAGGACTTTTTCTGCTGTCAATGTCTACGGAATGTATGGCACGACAATGGTCGCTGAAAGATTGCATCGACTATGCACTCGCCAATAACATTCAACTCCAGAAAGCCAAACTTCAGGAATATTCTGCCCTTGAAGATGTGAAACAGAGCCAATCGGCATTATTGCCGTCGCTCAGCCTATCGACATCACAGAACGTAAGCTACAACCCTTGGCCAGAGCAAGGATCGGCAATGATTGCTGGCAACAAGGTGCAGGCGAGTGTTGACAAGGTGTATTACAACGGATCCTACTCGCTCAGCAGCAACTGGACAGTATGGGACGGCAACAAAAAGCAGAATACCGTAAAGCTCAACAAGCTCACGGCACAGCAGGCCCAGCTTGACTCTGCCACAACTGCCAATAATATATTGGAACAGATTGCGCAACTTTATGTCCAGATACTTTATTCCAACGAAGCTATATCAGTGACTAAAGAGAGCCTGAAGACAAGCCAAACAAACGAGGAGCGTGGCAAGACAATGGTAGACGTAGGAAAGATGAGCAAGGCTGACCTCGCCCAACTCACGGCTCAACGCGCACAAGACGAATACAGCATCGTGGAGGCTGAGAGCAACCTGCGCAACTACAAGCGCCAGCTTAAGCAGTTGCTGCAGATTGCCGACAATGAGGAGTTCGACGTCACCATTCCTTCAACCACCGACGAGATGGCCCTCAAGGAAGTGCCTGCACTCAACGATGTGTATACTGCTTCGCTTGAGCAGCGTCCGGAGATAAAGAACGCTAAACTCGGCATTGAGAGCAGCGACTTGAGCGTGAAGATTGCAAAGGCTGGCAAGATGCCAACCATAGGTTTAAATGCAGGTCTGTCGACCAACACATCGTCAATGAGCAACAACGCTTGGGGCACTCAGCTTAAGAACAACCTTACATTAGGTGGCGGTGTGACCATAAGCATACCTCTCTTTGATAACCGCCAGACCAAGACTGCCGTAAACAAGGCCATGATTCAGAAACAGAATTATCTGCTCGACTTGCAGGACAAGCAGACTACGCTCTACTCTACCGTGGAAAACTATTGGCTGCAGGCTGTGACAAACCAAAACAAGTTTAAGGCAGCACAAGTGTCAACAGAAAGCGCACAGGCAAGCTATGAACTTCTATCGGAACAGTTCAAGCAGGGCCTGAAGAACATTGTAGAGCTGATGACTGGCAAGAACAACTTGCTCCAGGCACAACAGAACGAATTGCAGAGCAAATATCTCGCAATACTCAACCTTAATATGTTGGAATTCTACAAGACGGGAGAAATCAAGTAAATATTATAATTAGAGATAAGTTAGAGAGATGAAAAAATTAAGTAAGCTATGGCTATTGGTGGCTGTTGTCATCGTGATAGCCATTGCCGCTTGGGCATTGTCGGGCGGCAAGAAAGAACAACAGATTTCGTTTGACACGGCTGCTGTGGCTCCGGCAAACATTATGAACAGTATCACCGCCACGGGTACCATCGAGCCTGTAACATCGGTTACAGTGGGTACTCAGGTGAGTGGTATTGTGAGCAAGCTTTATGTAGACTACATGATATCCTCAACCAATTCCTTATAGAGGCTATACTGCTCAGTGTCACAGGCGGTCTTATAGGCGTGGGACTCGGTATTGGCGCTTCATACGCAGTAAAGTTCATTGCCCACTGGCCTATCTATATACAGCCTTGGAGTATCATCATGAGCTTCGCTGTTTGCACATTCACCGGAGTGTTCTTCGGTTGGTATCCTGCCAAGAAGGCGGCACAACTCGACCCGATAGAAGCTATCAGATACGAATAATACATTAGAACCCTTAAGCAACCTCTTGCCATGCGAGGTTGTTTAAGGGTTCTAATGTATAGCATTCTTATACTTTCTGTCTCATCTTCTTATTGCTTCCTATATTGTTTTTTCCCTCTTTTTAGTAATCCCATACAAGATAGGCTGACACCAGCCAGTGGTTCAGTTTGTTACCATCCACAGCCTGTGCCTTAGGTATGTCAACTGTGAAGGTGTGCTTGCCTGCTGTAATACCTTCAAGCTTCACCTCTTCAGGCATCACATCGCTGCCTGGACACCAATTGGAACGTGAGAAGTCGGATGATCCTACTGGCTCCTCTATCTCCTTCTCTGTATATTCACCATCCTCACCTATATACGAGGCTACACGTTTCTCAAGCCATACACCAGTGCCTGGATTGAAACGACGGAAGGAAGCACAGTCGTCGCGCCAAGGAACAAAACGATAGACGACCTTGTTGTCAACAGACAATATATTCTCTTTCTGCACGAACTCGTCACCGCCGTTGTGGCCGCCATGACCTGTGACAATATATTTCAAGCGCACATTCTTGGCACCCTTAGGCAGAGTGAAGTCGGTAGTGATAGGTTTGCGTGCAAAGATGTCGGGATATTCCTGACCAATGTAATAAACAGTGTTGATGAGTGGCAACACCTCGGTGCGGGTCATACGGTCGCAGCTGATAGCACTTTCCTTAAACTCCAACTCAACACTTGCCAAATAGCCCTGCTCTGTCCAGGTGTCGATGTATACGCCTACATAAGCCTCACCCTCAAGCTCTGAATATCTATCAGTGATGTCCTGCTGCCATTCTACACAGTCAGCCCACTTGGGAATGTAAACAGGACGACGTTTTGCCGACAAGGTATTGTCTTTATCACTATAGTAACCTACGCCAAACGGTGTCATGAAGCGCATAAGCTCTACAGTAGGCTTATAATCCTTGCCTGCAACAACACCAACCAATTTTTCAAGCTTCAGAGAGTCGATGGCAGGAAACTTGTTCTTGCCCTGAGCAATTGACAGGAGATTTATGGCCGACTTGCGCGGCAATACAAACACAGAGCCCGATTTGTCCCAACGGTCGCCATTGGAAGCCACAGTTGTCTTGATATAAACCTTGACATTGCGCTCATAATGAGGCACCTGTATCTTCTTTAATATTATACGACCATTCACAAGACGTATCACACCATCGGCATCTGCAGCATTGTAACCTTCAAGCTTGGAAGGGGCGAAATGGATATTCTCCTTATTAAACACTGTTATCGTTGTGTTTCCCTTAGCTGCATACTCCTTGTGGTTGGCAGCTGTGGATGACAAAGAAAATAGCAAAGAGATTGCTATAATTAAATTCCTCATAAGTTTAAGTATAAATGATTTATAAAAATGTTGACTGAAGTTTTTAAGTTTATATAATTGATTACAAATGTAAGAAAAAAATCCCATTATTTATAAAAAAAAACGTAACTTTGTGCATTATTTTATTGGAATAGCATAACTATGAAATATCTTGACCCCAAAGCCGACCTAACCTTCAAGAAAGTTTTCGGCAAACACCCCGATTTGCTCATGAGTTTGCTTAACGCTTTACTACCGCTTGACGACGATGAGCAGATTGAAAGCGTGGAATATCTGCAAAGTGAACTTGTGCCTGAACTATACGAGCATAGGAATTCTATTGTGGATGTTCTTTGCGAAGATATTCGCGGACGTAAGTTCTGCGTAGAGATGCAAATGGAATGGACTACATCGTTCAAACAGCGCGTATTGTTCAACGCCTCCAAGCTATATGTGACACAAGCGAAAAAGAACGGGCACTACCGCGAGCTACGACCTGTGTATTCTCTTAATCTCGTTAACGATAAGTTTGAGCCAGAGGAGAACGAATACAGACACGACTATAAGATAGTACACGACCGCCATAGCGACCGTATAATAGAGGGCTGGCATTTCACTTTCATCGAATTGCCTAAGTTCACACCTAAGTCTATCACGGAGAAACGTATGGCTATTCTGTGGCTAAGATTCCTTACGGAGATTAACTCCAACACAAAGGAAGCACCAACGGAGCTCCTGGAAAATCCCGATACAAACAAAGCTCTTGAAGAGGTGGAGATAACTGCTTTCACAGAAGATGAGCTGCGTGCCTATGACAAGTTTTGGGACACTGTACGCACTGAAAAGACTCTTCAACAAGACAGTTTCCATGAAGGTTTCGAGCAAGGAATAAAACAGGGAATTGAGCAAGGAATAGAGCAAGGAATAGAAAAACAAAAACAAGAATCTGCAAAAAAAATGCTTGCTAAAGGTTTGACTGTGGATGACGTAGCATTGTTCACGGGATTGAGCAAAGAACAAATAACAAGCTTATAATAATATATGGCATATTTAAATATGTACGTAACACTATAATAATAAGAAAGAAAAGAAAGAAAACAAACAACATAAATAATCAAAAAAAAACAAACAACATGAAGAAATTATTTTTATCACTTGCCATGGCTCTCACAGCATTGTGCGCAAATGCTAAAGGCAACCAAATCCCTGTGTATGCATGGGCCGGCTATGAGGACAACGCTACAGAGAAATCGCTTACAGCTGATTTTAAGGCTTGGAAGAAACATGGTGTGACGGGCGTGTGCATCAACGCAGGTATGGACTTGGAGAAAATCCGCACAGCATCAAAGGCAGCAAAGAAGGCAGGACTTGAGTATCACGCTTGGGTGCCTACAATGACTCCTGGAGGCAAACCTAAAAGCTGGTATACAGTAAACCGTCTGGGTGAGTCGGCTTACGACAATCCTCCATACGTGCCTTACTACACTACACTCGACCCACGCAATGAGGATGTGAAGAAGTTCCTCACAACAACATTTGAGCAGATTGCAGAGATACCAGAGGTTGACTATGTGCAGCTCGACTATATACGATATGCCGACGTTATACTTGCTCGCGGATTGTGGGACAAGTACGGACTCAACATGAATGGTGAGTATGCAAAGGCCGACTTCTGCTATTGCAATGATTGTGTGGCTGCATTCAAGAAGCAGAGCGGTATTGACATCACTAAAGTATGCGACCCATCGAAGATTAAGGAATGGGCACAGTTCCGCTGCGATGCCATCACAGCTCTTGTAAACCATATCAGCGACGCTGTTCACGCTAAAGGCAAGAAGCTTAGTGCCGATGTTTTCCCTGGTCCTAAGAGCTATGCAGAGTGGATGGTACGCCAGCAGTGGAACAACTGGAAGCTCGATGCTGTGTTCCCTATGAACTACAACGACTTCTATATGGAGCCTGCAGGATGGGTAGGCAAAGTGACAAAGGAAGAGGTTGAATCCATCAAGGGCAAGAACATGCAACTATACAGCGGTATCTTCATCTGTCACGACTGGAAGCACAAAGACAAAGTGATTGACCCAGAGAACTCAGGCCTTCTGCCTTCTGAAATAGCAGAGGCTGTGGAGACTTCTATGGCAGCAGGTGCCAACGGTATAAGCATCTTCACTCCGAATGACATGACAGAGGAGCATTGGGCTGAGCTTGAAAAGGTACTTAAAAAACTTGAAAAGTAAGAAAATATTGGGATTTTCCAATATTAAGAATTATACACTGATAGATTATATAAGAGGTCGAGCAGAAAAAGCTCGACCTCTTATTCTATACATGCAATTTGCTACATAGCTACTTCCTACTGAAGAACTTTATTTAATTCCTCTTTGGTTTAAAGCCTGACTATATCTACGAGCATTCTGCAGATGTTCGTTATAGTTGCGTGCAAAATTATGAGTACCACTGAAATCCTCCTTTGCACACATATAAAGATAATCATGATGCACAAGATTAAGCACAGCGTCAATACCTGCTATTGAAGGTATGCGTATTGGTCCTGGCGGCAGTCCTGGATTGACATAGGTGTTATAAGGACTATTGACATGAAGCAGATTGTTGTATATACGCTTCAGGTCGAAACGCTTCCAAGCAAACTTAATCGTAGGGTCGGCCTGTAATGGCATTCCGTTGGGATACTCGGCATCACGCAACATAAGTCGGTTATAATACATTCCTGCTACCATCGGCTTCTCACCATCATTGGCTGTTTCCTCATCAACAATGCTTGCCAATGTGCTCACTTCTACAGGCGAGAGCTTAAGCGACTTTGCCTTGGCCATACGGTTTTGATTCCAAAAATTGCCACACTCCTTCTTCATACGGTCGAGCAACTTGTCGACACTCGCATTCCAATAGATGTCATAGGTGTTTGGGATGAACATCGCAGCAATGGTTGTCGTGTCATAACCATATTTACGGCATGTTGCCTCATCTGCAAGCGCATTGTAAATCTCAGCACTGTCAAGCATAAGACGTTTTGACAGTTCGGCAGCAAGACGGTCGGTGGTGCGAACAGAAGGTACAACAAGGTTCACCGGACTCTGCAATCCGTTCTTCAAATGACGAAACACTATAAATGCACCGTCACCAGACTCAATGGCATAACGTCCAGTACGTATATTGTCAGCATATTTGCTGAAACGCACAAGAGCATTGAAACCTGTCATAGCATTGGCCTTCGACACTGCTGATAATTTAACTGATACTGAGTCGATAGTATCATCCTTGTCAATGTATACATACATTGTCTTCGAGCCACTCAGCATGGAGGTAAAAAAATAATAGTAGACAGCTGCGGCTACCACAGCCAGGCATAAACCTGCCGTAACGAGGAATCTACGCTTTGGTTTCTTTTTCATAACGTGTATGGTATTTTCTCTTTTTTGGTTGCAAAGATAACCGAATTGCGATAGACAGCAAAATTTATTTATTTTTTTTATACGTATTCTCATTAATATCCGTAACTTCGCACTGCAATTACACAATTGTATTAAGGATACATTATATAAAAATATATAAAGGTTATGTACAACACTTATATTTTTGACTTGGACGGCACGCTGCTCTCTACGCTTGCCGACCTTGCAGCAAGCTGCAACTATGCCTTGCGCACTAACGGTATGCCTGAGCGCACATTAGACGAGGTGAGAAGATTTGTTGGTAATGGTGTGAAGAAGCTTATGGAGCGTGCCACACCCAATGGCTTGCAGAATCCATTGTTCGACAAGACTCTTGCTGACTTCCGCCAACATTACATGAAACACAATCTTGACACCACCTGCCCTTACGAAGGAGTCATGCCGATGCTTGAGGAATTACAGAGAAGAGGAAAGAAAGTGGCTGTGGTAAGCAACAAATTCTATGCTGCCACACAGGAGTTATGCCGCCACTTCTTTGGCGACCTTGTAACAGTTGCTATCGGTGAACGTGAGGACATACGCAAGAAACCTGCACCAGACACTGTGATAGAGGCATTGCGCCAGCTCAATGCCACTGCCGAAGGAGCTGTATACATTGGCGACAGTGATGTAGACATAGACACAGCCCGCAACGCAGGAATGCCTTGTATTAGTGTGCTTTGGGGGTTCCGCGATAAAGATTTTCTCATTGAACATGGAGCCACCACATTGGTAGCCACTCCGCAAGAAATACTGCAACAGTAAAAAAAACTGTTCCCTACTAAAATGGCAAATGCCGGATTCTTCTCAGAGTCCGGCATTTTTATCAATAGGTATTAGTCTCTTTCTTAAGGTAAAAAGATTGTATTCAGGATAACGTCACAAAGGTAACTTTTTTCTGAACAATATGCAAATCTTTCTATATGCTATAAAGCATTATTTAAAGAAAAAAGACTATTAATATCAAAATATATCTGATTCCAGAATGTCCATGACACTCATTTTGGAATTCTTCTTAGCATAACTGTCAACAATTGCTGTGAACTTGGTATTGAATATCTTCTTTCCAAGCAATTTGTTAACAGCCCACATTATCTTGCCCATATGCAGATCGCGCTCATACTGGGTGCAACTCTCATGATTCTTGAGTGGATACATGCTGAGAATGTAGAAACTCATGCAATCGGGCACAATATACTCACGCGTCATAAGCTGGCGCTGTTCTTTAGAATAGAAACGGTGGTAAAGCGGATAGTCATTACCAAGATATTTGTCGAGTGAGATTCCTATGGAATTGTTGTCTATTATCACACTTTGGTCGAGCGCTCCAATCTGCGAATACACAACGGGAAGCTTAACCGTGGGACACATCTTTTGCAATTTCTTAAAAGCGTCACTGAACTGCTTGTTTATGTCAGTCATATTTGCATACTGCAGCTCAGCATCGGCAATAAGCGACTGCAAAATAGTATCTTGGTAGAAATTAAGAAACTTGTTGTTGATTTCAGGATCATTCACATCGCCTATGCGCAACACATCCTCTATCAAGGTGCGTGTCTCCATAGGAAACTCTATATTCATCTGTTGTAAAGCTGAAAAATCCCCTGTGGTGAGATAACGACTCTGCAGACGGTCGTACCGCTGTACTTCTACAAGCGACGACGGACTGTCCTCACCATACTGCTTCAGCTTCAACTCACATGCAGTTGAAACCAACAGAACGATTGTCATTATTATAATATATAACTTTCTCACAATAGGCAATTATTATTTACATGCTTATACACATGCGTTTTAACTGTTGCAAAAATACTAAAAAAGTTTTTAAACAGCAAGGATTTCAGCTAAAAAAGTTAAACGACAGTACTAATTAAGCTACCAAACAATTAAAAATAGCAAAAATATATACTTACGGACTCCACGAACATAATATTGCCACAACAGACTATAGGACTTTCGCATAGAGTCGTTGCCAACTACACGCGACGCCTGTATCATACGACGGTCATCCTCAAAGTCCTTACGCCACGCACTAAAAGCCTTGCGGCCACGTACTACAGCCTTGAACTCACCCCAATTGCGGTCGAGCAACAACGATTTGAATGCGGCTACATAATCCAGCCAGAACCTAACACGCATCACATGACGCAGTTCATTTTCGGGCAGGTTCTTATAGAGCATTGTCAGATTATTGCGGAAATTAAGGTATGTCTTCATTGGATTGCCCTTGGGCAATGTTCCGCCTCCCACATGATACACAACACTCTGCGGCACACAATATATCTTTCTGCCAAGATTGCACAATCGCCAGCAAAGGTCTATCTCCTCGTTGTGAGCAAAGAAGCGTGCGTCGAGACCATTAACCCGCCAATAGTCCTCACGGCGAATCATCAGTGCGGCACCCGTAGCCCAAAGCACTTCGCAAGCATCATCATACTGACCTTTGTCCTCCTCTACTGAGTCAAATATTCTGCCACGGCAAAAAGGATAGCCATAACGGTCGAGAAAACCGCCACTTGCACCAGCATACTCAAACATATTACGGGAATGCTCGGCACGCAACTTGGGCTGACAAGCAGCCACATCTTCATGAGAATCCATAAACTCCAGCAATGTGTCCATCCAACCTTCTGTTACTTCCACATCGCTGTTCAACAACATATAATAGTCATTGTCCACCTGCTCCAAGGCACGATTGTATCCACCGGCAAAACCATAGTTCTTGTCAAGCAATATGGTTCTAACCGAAGGAAACTCATCACGTAGCAACGCCAACGAATCATCGGTAGAAGCATTATCTGCAACTACTATATCTGCCACATCAGCCGAATGCTCTATCACAGACGGCAAGAAACGGCGCATCATAGACGCACCGTTCCAGTTGAGTATTACTATTGCTACTCTCTTCATCTTTCCATTTTTGCTATTCGTTATTCACTCTTCACTTAAACAATCTCCGCCTTAAGAGCCGACTTGTCGTGGTTGAAGTCTCCGAGACGCACACGAATGAGCTGATTGTCGTATTCCTCACGTGAGTCACGAGGCGACAATTCCACACGTACATAGTTCTTTGTAAAACCGTGCATGGCACGTCCACGCGAGGCCTTCTCAAAAAGCACTTCCTGCTCTGTGCCAATATATTTAGCATAGAAATCAATACGCTTGCTTTCGCTCATATCGAGCAGACGCTTGCTGCGCTCTTTCTTGTCGGCATCGCCCACCACATAAGGTATACGCAAAGCTGCGGTGCCAGGACGCTCGCTGTAGGGGAACACATGAAGCTGAGTGACATCCACACCATCAAGGAAATCATAGCACTCCTCGAAACACTCAGGAGTCTCGCCACGGCATCCCACCATCACGTCAACACCAATAAAGGCATCAGGCATACGTTCCTTTATCAGCTGTATCTTGTGTGCAAAGAGAGCCTTGTCGTAGCGGCGGTGCATAAGTTTAAGCACCTCATCGCTGCCACTCTGCAACGGCACATGGAAATGAGGCATGAACGCACGACTCTGGGCGCAATAGTCAATAAGCTCGTCACTCAACAGATTGGGCTCCATGCTGCTTATGCGATAACGCTCAATACCATCTACTTGGTCGAGAGCCTTTACAAGGTCGAGAAAGCTCTCGCCAGTGGTCTTGCCGAAGTCGCCTATATTAACTCCTGTAAGCACTATTTCTTTACCACCTTCTCGCGCTGCCTGCTCTGCCTGTGCCACAAGCGAGGCTATAGTAGGGTTGCGCGAATTGCCACGAGCATAGGGTATGGTGCAATAAGTGCAATAGTAGTCGCATCCGTCCTGCACCTTAAGGAAATATCTTGTGCGGTTGCCACGCGAGCACGATGGGGCAAACGACTTGATGTTCTTTGTCTTCTCCGAATAGAAACGGTGGAGTGAGTCTTGCCTGTCATCTGTATGCCCTTCCTTTTCCGATTCCTTGGCAGTCCAAGCATCACTGAGGAACTGTACAAGATCTGCCTTCTCATTAGAACCAAGCACAAGGTCTACACCATCTATCTTGCTCACAGACTCCGACTCTAACTGTGCGTAACAACCAGTAACAGCCACAAATGCCCCGGGGTTCTGACGCACCATTCGGTGAATAGCCTGTCGGCACTTATGGTCTGCCACCTCTGTCACGGAGCAGGTGTTTATAAGACATAGGTCTGCCTTCTCGCCTTCCTGAGCTGCTGTCACACCAAGTTCGGCAAGCATTTGTCCGAATGTTGAGGTCTCAGAGAAGTTGAGCTTGCAGCCGAGAGTGTAGTAGGCTGCCTTCTTATTTTGAAATACTGAAGTATTTATCATCTTTTATATATAATGTGTAATTGGTTTTCTTGCTTTACTTTGCCATTGCTTCTTTTCTTGTTAAGAAGAAGGAATATGCAAAGTTACAGAATTTATACGACAAAATCCATGTATAGCCAAACTAAAAGCCCCTGTACAACAATAATATAATTGTTTTGTACGCACACAACAAACACTTAAAACAACATTTTTTCACTGTACGAAAGGCATGTTTAAAAGATTAACATTTGTTTGCAATCGGTAATCTATTGATTATCAATGTTTTCCAAATGGGTTACAAAAAAGACAAAAAAAAATCCCTAAAACATTATTGCCGTATCAAAAAAATATATACCTTTGCAGTGTTTTAATAAACAAATGATTGTTTTACAGATTTAAAAAGCAAAGAAAATGAAGAAATTAGTTTTAATGTTCGTAGCTATCGCAGCTATCTCTTTCGCATCATGTGGTAACAAAACAGCTGCTCCTGCAGCTAACGCTGACACTGACACTGTTGCTCAGGTTGACACTACAGTCGCTGACACAACAGCTGTTGATACTACAGTTGCTGAGTAATTCTCGTTAGTTCGAACAGAAAAAATGAGAGATTAACCACTGACCTTTGGGTCGGTGGTTTTTTTTTACACCTTATATATATACTACGAACATATTAGAGCGATGAACAATCTTTTTCTAATCACGACTTTGGCAATAGCAATGCTGCCCACCATCAACTACGCCCAAACAAATACTGCCTGCAAAAGCATTACTGACAAAAATGACGGCACAAGCAACTACACATATATTACAACCGACAAATACACGCAACTTCGTGAGTGGCAAGTTGGAAGCACTGTAAGCCTCAACACCATCAAAGAATACGGTATTTCAAAATGTTTCTCGCAACACAACATTGACGACAAACTCTTCATGCGTATCAAAAACAAGTCGTACAAGAACAACTGCACTGTCAGCCGATCCGACCTGCGCTATCTGCATCTACTTCATTATGCCGAAGACGGGAAGATAAAACTTGGCGAGATGATTTGCCACAAAGACATCGCCAAAGACCTAATCGAGATATTCCGCGAGCTATTCAACAACCACTACCATATCGAGCGAATGCAACTGATTGACGATTTCGACGCCGACGACATAAAGTCGATGGAACACAACAACACCACATGCTTTAACTTCCGCGTTGTTGCTGGCTCAAAGAAACTTTCAAACCACAGTCTGGGCAAAGCCGTCGATATCAACCCCCTATACAATCCGTATGTGAAGCGCCGCAGCAACGGCACATACAAAATAAGCCCTGAAAAGGGCAAAACCTATACCGACCGGTCAAAGAAATTCAAATATAAGATCGACCACAACGACCTTGCATACAAACTGTTCACAAAACACGGTTTCCGTTGGGGCGGCAACTACCGATCGCTTAAGGATTATCAGCATTTTGAAATCAACTGACAATGGATAAAAAAAATTATAGGAAGCTATGACGCGCATGTCATAGTCTCCTATAAACCAGAATGACAAACTGTAATTCATACAATTTGACACCACGTATAAGTAAATATCAATATACTACTTCTTCTCTGTCTTCTCTGCAGGAGCCTGCTTGTAGGCCTTGTTCAAGCCAGCAATCACCTCGTTGGTGATGTCGTGGGCCTTGTCAGCATAGAGAATATTGTCGCCAGCCTTCGAGAGAATAAGGCTGAACTTCTTGTCCTTATTGTAAACAGCAAGGAAATGCTGTATAGAGTCGCGCAAAGCATTGTTGTACTTTTCTGTCTCCGACTGGAACTCACCACTCAATCTCTGATTGAGAGCCTGCAAGTCGTTGTTTTGCTTCTGAAGCGAAGCCTCTATCGACTGTGCTTGCTCGCGAGTGTAAGCATTCTGCTGCAACTTCTGCTGGAAGTTGGCAGCGGCAGCCTGAAGAGCCTGCTGCTTCTGAGCGAGAGTGTTCTGTATGTTCTGTCCCTTCTTCTGAAGGATAAGCGAATAGTCCTTGCAGAACTTATACTGCGACATAATGCTGTCAACCTCAACAAACGCAATCTTTGTCTCAGTAGGAGCTGCCTGTGGGGCAACTGGTTTGTCGTCAGCCTGCGACTTCGACTTGTCGCAAGAAGTCATTGTCATTGCAGCCATAGCGGCAACGGCAAGTGTACCGAAAATGTTTTTCTTTTTCATATTTTTTATTCTAATTATTTCTCCAAGAATCCTGGGCTACCATCCTGAGTTTTTTCAAGCAACCTCAAGCCCCGCCCCTTAAACATTAATAACTATTAATACGCTCCGTTACGTTCTCTCGCCTCACGGTCTTGGTCCATTACACAATGAATACCGAGCTTGCGCAGACCTGGATTGTCGTGCACATGCTGTGAAGAGAACTTGCCACCACGCTTCAGCAACAGCTTTATTGAGAGCAATGCAAACGCGATAGCAATAATTAACAGGCTTAAAAGCAGAAGTTTAATCATTTTTCGTATCTTTGTATCGTGATATATGTGCAAAGGTACAGTAAATCACGCGCATATCAAAATAAATTATTGAAAATTCAGATTAATATTGTTTCAACATAAAGAAATTAAGAAAAAATGAGTAATTGCGATTTGAAACCTGCTCGCGTATTTGAGCAGTTTGCCGAAATCAACAAGATTCCACGTCCGTCAAAGCACGAGGAGCGTATGATTGATTATTTGAAGAGTTTTGCCGAAAAACGTAGCCTCGAATACGAGGTTGACGAAACCGGCAACGTTATAATCCGCAAGCCTGCCACAAAGGGCCATGAGACAGCACCTATGGTAAGCCTACAGAGCCACATGGACATGGTGTGCGACAAGCTCGTGGACATTGAGTTTGACTTCCACAAGGATGCTATCCAAACCTACGTTGACGGCCAGTGGCTTACAGCCAAAGGCACAACTCTTGGCGCTGACGACGGCATCGGCTGCGCCATTGAGTTGGCTATCCTCGACAGTGACGACATCGAACACGGACCATTGGAGTGCGTCTTCACACGCGACGAGGAGACAAGCCTCTCTGGCGCAATGGGCATGAAGGAAGGATTCATGAAGGGCGAGATGCTCATCAACCTCGACTCTGAGGACGAGGGACAGATATTCATCTCATGTGCTGGTGGCAAGACAACCTCTGCCAAGTTCACATTCACACGTGAGCAGGCTCCCGAAGGCTACTTCTTCCTCAAGGCTTCTATCAAGGGTTTGAAGGGTGGACACTCTGGCGACGACATCAACAAGAAGCGCGCAAACGCCATCAAGATTCTCAACCGTTTCCTCTACAAGGAGCAGGAGAAGATGGACTTGCGCCTTGCCTCATTCAATTCAGGTAAGCTCCACAATGCAATTCCTCGCGACGGCGTAATTGTATTTGCAGTTCCTGCTAACGAGAAAGAGACAGTGCGCGTAGACTGGAATATCTTTACAGCCAACGTAGAAGAGGAGTATCACGTGACAGACAATACCATGGAGTTCAACCTCGAAAGCACCGACGCTACTGCTATTATTGAGAAGAACGCAAGCCGCCGCTTCATCCTCGCTATCCAGGCTGTAGACAACGGCGTATTCGCTATGTGCCAGGACGAGGCTTTGGCCTACATGGTCGAGACATCAAACAACGTGGCAAGCGTCATCACAAGCGAGAGCGAAATCAACATCGTAACCTCACAGCGCTCCAACGTGATGAGCAACCTTGAGAATGAGACCAACACCGTGAAGGCTGCCTTCGAGCTTGCAGGCGCTGAGGTTGCCATGAGCGATGGCTATCCAGCATGGAAGATGAATCCTAACAGTAAACTCACAAAGGTTGTTGTGGAGTCATACAAGAAGCTCTTTGGCAAGGACCCTATCGTTAAGGGCATCCACGCAGGTCTTGAGTGCGGTCTGTTCTCTGAGCGTTACCCTAACCTCGATATGGTTTCATTCGGTCCTACTCTGCGCGACGTACACACTCCTGATGAGCGTCTGTATATTCCAACCGTACAGATGGTATGGGATCATCTGCTTGATATCTTGAAGAACGTGAAATAAAAAAACACTGATACATCAATTATGGAGTGCCCAATAGGGTGCTCCATGATTTTATAAAACCCTAATACATTAACTTATTAAAAACTCCCGCTTATGAGAAGAATTACCATTACTGCAGCGGCATTGTCTCTTTTACTCGCCACTCCAACCTACGCACAGACAAACAACAACGACATCCAGGCTATCGCAAAGAACTTATTTGCAAAGCTCGGCATGAAGAAAAATGCCTTGAAGGCTATGCAAGCATCCGAGAAAATGATTTGGCTACCTGGCACTGAGACAGAATACGAATACGACAATTCCGTATGGTCTGTTGAAGCCGAAACCAAATACACTTACGACAAGAACGGTAATGTCGTAGCGATAGTAAAGCATGAAATCGATGACGACGACCGCTACCCATGGACAAAAACAGAGCTAACTTACGACAACAATGGCAAATGCATCAACACACTCACATCAGGTTCGACCGATGGAAAAAACTATTCTCCTGTCGCTAAAAGCATCACTAAATACGATGAGAACACAATGATGCCTATCGAAGTAGAGACCCTGACCTACAGCGCATATACAAACCAATGGACCACCGACGTGCACTACCGCTTCGACATCACACGCAACACCAAAGGTGATATGACAAGCATGACACATTGGACCCTTGACAATAGAGGCAACTGGAAGGTATACGAAAAGGTGGAGTTTGAATATACAGAAGGCTCAAACGGTCCGACCGCCTGCACAGAGTACAGCTACTATGACGATGACGACAACCTCACCGATGAACCTACAAACACCATAAAGATTACGGACATCGTTTGGGAGAAGTACGACGGCAAATTCATTATCGATGACTTTGAGGATTTCGCATCTGGCAACAACGTCATAAAGTCTGCCAAAGTAAGCATGTATATGGAGGAACTCGAGACTAACATGTCGTTTGACGTGACAAACGAAACTGCCAATGACGGCGGATTCTCCCTTACAGCCTCAACCTCGATACTTGCCACCAAATTAGCCATGGTCTACAAGAAAGAAATACTCGACAACAACGGCAGCTATAGATTGGGCAGCTATACCTATTTGAATGCTTTGGGAACAGGGAATACAGTGACAGACAAAAACCTTCTCGGTGGAGAATACGACGAGATAACAAAAGACGAGAAAGGCAACGTGACCCGCTCTGCTTCCTATGAAATGGAGGAAGGCGAGAAAACATGGTCTTTGGACGAGGCTACAGACACAGAATATAAATATGATGGTGAGCATGGTGAATTGACCGAGAAGATCGTCACCGAATATGATGAGAAGAATGAGGTGACTGAAAAGAAGAAATACACCTACAGCGACTTCATGGGTATCAACACTGGCATCAACTCTGTAACTACCGCCAACAACGCCAAAACAGAATACTACAACATACAAGGAATGAAAGTTGACGCACCCACAGAAAAAGGCATCTATATAATAAAACAAGGCGACTATACCAAGAAGATTATTAAGAAATAAGTCGCTCTGCTGAGCAACGCATATCAACCAAATGAGCGACAACATTTATTCTGTATGCAAGCTCATACAATACTTACATTAACACAAGAAAGGCTCTTCTTAAGAAGAGCCTTTCTTGTGTCGGGGGCGACAGGATTCGAACCTGCGACCACCTGGTCCCAAACCAGGCGCGCTACC
>DAVZIG010000007.1:0-47967 GCA_052273435.1 Prevotella sp. | reverse complement strand
AAGCAGAACTAATTCCCCTTAAGGAATAGACGAATTTACTTAACCATCACCTTACGTGTGGTGCCGTCGGACATCTTGAGGATGTTCAAGCCCTTAACAGGAGCAGAAACCTTAGTGCCATCGGCAGCATAGCGAGCTACTACAGTAGCATTGGCAGAGTTGTTTACTGTGATGATGCCAGTAGTACCAGCACCTACGAGAGCCTTGCCAGCGTTCAGGATAACGCCAGTCTGAGGATCGATGATTACAGCAACAACAGAAACCTTTTTCTTGTCGAGCGCCTTTAACAAGGATTTCTTTGTAGGCATAGTAAGAGTATAGTTGCCAGTTGTAACGCCATTCTCTACAAACTCACCAAACTCAGCCTGGTTCGCGCTGGCAGAGTAAGAGCTGGCAATAAGCACGTCGTTGTAGACCTGGTTGTAAGATGCAGGCTCATCCCAGAGATACTGTAAGTCTTCAGGAAGTTCGCTCTTGCTCTTGAATGCTCCCTGAGTCTTGTTGTAGAAATTGGACTGCTTCCAAGAGGTTGTCTTACCAGTCAAACCATCAGCAACAAGCATATAAGCAACCTCATACTGTCCTGAAACGAGTGAGGTTACAGTTGCTGTAGCCTCAACCTGTGTAGAGTCGGCATTGTACTGTCCGCTTACGCTGACAGCAACTTCCGGGTAATCCGCCAATGCAGCTTCTACAGCATCAGGCATATTATAATAAGGATCACCAAAAGTGGTACGGTCGACTGTAGCAGAAGGAGCACCTGAGAAGCCAAGATCATAATCAGTATTGTACATAGGATCAGCTTGGCTGTACTGATGCAATGCAATACCAATGAACTGGTCGCCATATTTCTCGCTCAGATTGTGCATGGCAACATGACCGCGCGGACACCATCCACACTTTGTACCAGTGAACTCCTCGACCACAGCTACCTTCTTGAGTTTCTGGGCGAGAGTGTTGTTAATACCCTGTGCTGATGTTACAGAAGCACCATTGGCAACACCGTTAACCTTAGTTACAGTGAATGTAACATTATATTTGCCAGGCTTTGAGGCAGCCTCAAACGGAACATTGAGAGTGAATGTGCCACCAGCGCCATAGTCCTTGTCGAGGGCAACATGCTGCTCCTTGCTTGTCTTGCCTTCAAGAGTTGTAGTGAAATCAAGGCTCTCGAACTTTGTTCCAAGGTTTGCTATACGTACACCAACCATCTTTGTTTCACCGACTACAACATTAAACTTGCCGAAGTCGAAAGGAACTATTGCGTTAGGAGAGAAGTTGTCGCTCTCAGCAATGAGCTGAACGCTGATAGCTCCGTTGTCACTACCCAAATTGTACCAACCCTCGCCATTGCCACCTTGCGATGCCGGGATGTTGGCATACATATACACATTGCCATAAGCGCCAGAGAACATACCTACAGGATAGTTCTTGCTTGTCTGCTTATAGGTGTAGCCGACCAAAAGACCCTTATATTCGTCTGAAAGCACAAACTGTTTATCTGCATCAAACATCACGGTATGCCAAGTGCCTGTATTCTTTTCGCCAGCAGGAGAAGTTATGTCCTGATCAACAGTTACGAAATCCTGGATCGAACCGTCTGCTGCTATATTCTTAACAAATACATTAGATGCTGAACAATTCTGTCCCAAGTTAAAACGGATACCGACAATCTTTGCACCATAATAAGGAGCAAGGTCACTCGCACTAAGCAGAGCACCTACTGGATTGTTGCCTGGAAGGCCTGTAGCTCCAAGATAGCCATCACAGTCGTCTGTGCTGTAATAGCCCACAAGACGCTGGTTTTCAGCTACACTTGATTTAGCGGGAGCCTTCTTGGCATCCGACTTCACTACAGTAGCTTTCTGTACATCAAGCTTAACGTCACACTTTGAAGCTTGGAACTTCTGTGCGCCAGCTGTCAATGCAAGCAACATGGCGAAAGCTGAAAGTAAAAGTTTTTTCATAAATCTTCTTTGTATTAATAATTACTATTATTTATTTACTATCTTCATAGTCTTGCCATTGGAGAGCTTCACAATGTTCAAGCCCTTCTGCATCTTCTGCACACGTGTGCCGTTGACGGTATAAATAGCATCGACAGTAGCCTTAGAGTTGTCGACAACTCCGTTTATACCGGTAGTGCCATGCACGAAGTTGACTGTTATAGAAGAGGCTGCACCATAGTTGTAATAGTCTGGTTTGAGGAGTGTACCAAAGTTCTGGCATGCATAAAGTGTGAATGTGGCTGTAGCCATTCCTTCCAGCTGATTTTCCTCCTCTTCATCCCAGCCTGGAGTCCACTCTGTCACCAAACTTGCGCCACTTTTTATTTCCTGAATTACAGAAGCTTCATAAAATCCAACTTTGTCGGCTATACGGCAACTGCCTGGGAAGCAGAACTGCAGATCGCCATTGTCTATCTTCTTAATATCAGCAGACATGCCTACAAGCAACGGAGCACCATCAAGGTCAGCTACAGTCTGCTTTACATAGAGACCCGATGCAATCTGAATGCCTCCAAACGGACTTTCCTCAGCTTCATCACGTGTAATCACAGCACCATCCTCATACACGTTGCCGTCCTTGTCGGTAAACACGAAAGAGCCCTTGGGATTGAAATCCTCATCATTCTGGGCGAATGTTGCCGTTGCGCAGAAGAGCGCAAGGCAGAGAGTAAATATTTTCTTCATATTGATAAGTTTTTTATAAGTTTATTATTCCTGTTTTGCCACGATAGCTTTCTTGACAGTCTGCTCCACCCCATTGTCGTTGTAGACGAAAGCCACCACCGACACATTCTCGGCATTCCAATTCTCAGGCAAGGTATAGGTGTATTGCTTGTTGGTAGCCTCACCCTCCTTCACTGTGACGTCCTCGCCCCATGTGCCATTGACAGCAGCACGGAACACGTGATTGTGGACATAATCATTATTACTTGAGCCATCCGGCATCATCTGCAATGCAACAATGCCATCCTCAATGAGCCACACCTGAAGCTTGCCGGTTGTTGTGCCGTCGGTGCCCTGAGCCTCAATGTCGGTTGTGAGTGTGCGTGAAGCCTCGTCATAAGCGTTGGTTACGCCGATCGACAATTTTGCCTTCTTTGAGATAAGGTCCTTGACGTAGGTAATCCAAGTGTTGATGTTGGCATTCGGGGCAGCAGAACGGTTGAAGAGAGCCCACGGCTGACCGATTTTCTTTTCTGAGTCCCACTTATTATAGTACTCATTGCCAGTATCAGTCATAAGACCCACTTTCTTTTTTGTTCCCTTGTATCCGAGCGGACCGCTATGTATGCCTACAGCAATGACATTTTCCTCGCCGTAAGTTTCGACCATTGCGTTGATAGCCTCTGTGCCAGTAGGACAGTTCACACATTTCTGTCCTGTGAAATCCTCAATAAGCACGGCACGTCCCACATCAGCAGGTTTCACATAAATCAGTCGCTCGTCCTCGTCGATATTGCTGCACGAGGCAGCCGCGAGAGTAATTATGGTGCTCATTGCGCCAAGCATAATATTCTTCAGTTTCATATCTTTGAGGTTCTTTTTTTAGAAGTTAAAGTTGTAGGACATTGTCACACCCTTGCTTGCAGGCACGTAACGGCACACGCCACCCGAGCAGTTGTAGCCAGCGCGTGTCTTGCCATAGCCAATTTGCAGACGGTGGGCTCCGCTTGTGAATGTCACAGAACCGTTGATATAATGCTCGCTATGTGTGCCCTTCTCAGCATCGATGGAGCCATCCTTGGTATAGTAGTGCTCATTGGCGTTATACTGGTCGCTGATAGTGAACATGAAGTTAGGCAGCACCGAAAGCTCAAGTAGTCCGAACCACCAGTCGCCCTGGTCTTCCTTTGTATGCAGATACTGCGCCTCTCCACGAAGAGTGAACTTGCGGTTGAAGCGATACTTACCCTCTGCGATATAGATGTCGGAGTGGATCATTCCACCCTCGCCCTCAACAACCGACTTGTTGTAGAACTGGTTCATGTACATGAGGTTGAGCTTGAAATCCTTTGAGAGTTTCTTCTCAACCTGCACATTGATGTCCTGATAGTAGGTCTTGTCGCCCCACTTCCAGAAAGCCGAACCATAGCCATCGGTGCCGGGAGTTCCGCCATCGTGTGGATTCTGCTCGAGCGAGTGGATATGCGAGAAGTTGAGCTTCACGCTTGTGCCATACTTACCACCAAAGAATGTGTTGCGCTTGAACTTATATCCCAACTCCGCCTGATAAGCCCACTCGCCATTAGGCTGTGTGGCATAGGGATAGAGAGCCGCCAAGGCGTAAGTCTGCTGCATGGCAAACGCCGGCAAGTGGTTGATGTAGGACGAAGTACCGTTCTCCACACGGTTTGAGCGGAACGACATATTGTCGGAACGCTTTGCCTGAAGCAAGATGCTCATTCCGCTCTTTGAATAAGAGGTGGAGAGCATTGCCACATATCCCTTGCGATAGATGTAGGGATAGTTCTTGTCGAAGGAAGGGTCCTCTGTCTTCTGGGCATATTCTGCCAACACGCTGAAATTGCCTTTCTGCAAGTTGGCTCTCACGTCAAAGGCGTTCACATTCTCAGGCAAGTTGAGCTTGTGGGTTGGGTCGGCATAGATTTCCTGGTCAGCCTTCTCGTGCTTGTTGACCCATGATCCTCCAAGCGTGAGATAAGTGCCGCTCTGCTGCATCTTCGGGAACCATTCGGCAAGCCCAAGTTCCACGTCAGCACCCGACACCCAAGCATCATTATGGTCCCAATAGCGACGCTGCTTGCCGCTGAGAGCCTTGAGCTGCACGCCCTTTGCCGGACGCAAAACAAGACGGCCACCAAGCAATGAGTTGTCGATGCCCAATGAACGCTCTTCGTAAGTGCGGAGAATAAAGCCTGAACCGAACTGTTCATAATAATTGCCAAGGGTGAGTTCGGCGTTCTTCAGTTTACCCTTGATATAATAGAAAGGCACACCCCAGCCCTTGAAGTCCTTCTCGTAGCCAGGCAGCGGGTGGTCAAGATATTCGAGTCGGGCTCCTGCGTCGACATATTTCGACAACGCGTGAAGCTCGGCATAAGTGTTGGTAAGCACATCGTCCTTGTAGGTGCCGGTGCCTATGTTATTGTCCTCTTGCGGAATGAGAATGTCGCTCTGAAGGCTTCCGGTGAGAGTCACCTCGTAGTCCTTGGCCACCTTCACCTTCTGCGCGCTTGCCGAGCCAACGGCCATGGCAGTAAGAGCGAGCAATAGAATTCTGTTGAGATACATTATATATATGTATTACATGCCTCCACATGGAAGCATTTTGTTTAAAAAAAGTAGATATATTAAAAAAAAGCGTGGTACGGCATTAAGCCGTACCTACCTTTATCATTATTATTGTCTACAAGTCTGCGTCATTACTTCTTGCCTACAAGCTTGCGCACTTCCTCGATGAGTTCCTCCTCGGCACCCTCGGTGTAGCCGTTGTGCTTGGACACGATGTTGCCCTTGCCGTCGCACACTATCACGTAGGGAATAGTCTGCACGCCAAGCGCACGCTTGAAGTCGCTGTTGGGGTCGAGCAGCACGTCATACTGCCAACCGTGGTTGTCGACAAGAGGCTTCACCTTATTTATATTCTGAGCCTGGTCGATAGAGATGGCGAAGATCTTAACCCCTGTCTCTGCCTGCCAATCCTCATACACCTCACTTATGGCAGTAAGCTCGCGGTTGCAGGGCTTGCACCATGTGGCGAAGAAGTCGATTATAAACGGTTTGCCATTGTTGGAAAGAGTATCGGTGGACACTGTTTTGCCATCGATGCTCTTAAGAGTCACTTTCGGAAGCTGTGCGCTTGCGTTAAGGACCATGCCAAGCACGAAAAGTGCAGTAAGTAATAATTTCTTCATCCTATTATATTTTTTCTGCAAAATTATAAATAAAACAATTCCACGTACAACAATCCATGTTAATTTTATATAATGTGACGTTTTCTTTTCAATTTTAACATTATAATTTCTAAGATTTCTTTCGTTTGAATAATAATTCAAATATTATTTTTGTCATAATGTTGTGAAATCAAAAAGATAATAGTACATTTGTAACCGCAATAATAATCATGTTAAACAAAAACAATTCTCTTATGAGGAAACTATTACTATCCATTTTCGCGCTCGCAACAGTCGCTGCAGCAACAGCTCAAACAGTAGCGCGACTGCCTCTTGTAACGGTAAAATCAGCTCCCGCCAAGGACATTGCCGTAAACCAGAAATACGTGTTTGTTCCTGGTGCCGACGACCCCGTGTCGGGTTGGGGAACACCAGACAAAGCCGGCAATATGTTCAAGATGGCTCAGGTGATTCCGAGCACCTACCTTGAGGCTTATGCCGGAGCTAAGATTGTGGGCATGAGATTCCTGACACAGGCCGAGATGACCGTGAAGCCAAACCTCATGGAGCTTGGCTCAAAGATGACGGTTGTGGCCAAGGCTGGTAATATTCAGACCGAAGCCTCGCCTCTCAACGACGACCACACAGCATTCGACGAGAATTGGAATGAAGTGACATTCGACACTCCCTACACCATTCCTTCTTCGCCAAGCAACCTTATGGTGTCGTTCGACTATTCGCAAGCCTCAACCCAGGACGCCGATGGCTACCCGTTCCTTATGGGCAAGACAAGCGACGAGAGTGCCGTAATCAAGGCCTACGGCAACTTCGGAATGGGCCCGCAATGGAAGGACGTGCGCACGGGCAACACCTTGTGCGTGCAACTGCTTGTGGAGAAAGAGGGCGGCAACTATACCGACGACCTCTCGGTGGTGAGCATCATTGCCGACCCAATGGTTAAGGTGGAGGACTGGCAGCTCTTCCCATTCCAGTTCATCATCCGCAACTCAAGCGACGGTGAGTGCGACGACTGCCTGTTTGCCATCATGTTCGACGGCGAGGAAGTGGGCTACTGCGAGACTGTGCCTGGCTATGGCGTGGGCAAGCAGGGAGCTATCTACTCTACTGGCTTCTATCCCAGCCGCCACAAGCATGCCGACGGCGTTCATACGCTTGGCATAAAAATCAAGAAGGTGAATGGCAAAGACCCTGAAGGCAACACCGACGATGACATGCGCCTCACACAATTGCGCGTTTACACAGAGTCTACCGACCGCCAGTATAATCTTGTGGAGCACCTGACCTCATGGAGCGAGCCTTCGTGCACCGTAGGCTACTATGCTATGAACATTCTTATGAAGGAGCGCGACGATGTGGCTTGGGTTTCTATCCACGGAAATGCCGACGAGAAGAATCCTGACCCTATGACTGTCGACGACGCACACAATATATATACATACTCTGATGTTTATCCGCTGTTCAACGTCAACCGCTCGAAGACCGACTATGGCACAACAGCCATGACTCTTGTCGACGGCGACGCTCAGTTCACAGCCGACTCTATCTCAAGTGCCATGAACACGCTTGAAGAGAAGGTGCCTGCTCTTGTCGACCTCTCTGTGAAGTCGAGCCTCATGATTGCCGACGGTTCTGCACAGCCCCAAGCTCATCTCACTCTGACTGTCAAGGGCGAGGGCGTGGCCAATGCCTCTAAGATTCTCGACAATGCCGTGCTCGGAGTCTACATCACCCAGAATGAGGTGAGCGCACGCCAGAAGACTTCGAAGAGCTGGACCAACGACTATAAGCACACTAACGTGATGCGTGCCATTGCCAACGAAAACCCATTGGGCGACAACATCGTATGGAATGGCGACAACTTTGAGAAGACTTACGAGGTGGAATTCCCTGCAGGCAAGTATTCTGGAGACGACTACAAAAACTTCAACGCTGTTGTCTACGTCGCTCTGCCCTACGCTCTCGAAAAGGACAACGTAGAGCAATGGACAATGAGCGCCGACAATGTGTGGGTGAACCAGTGCTACTTGTACGAGATTAAGGAAGGCAACAACACCGGCATTGAGTCTGTTGGAACTTCTTCAAATGCCAAGGTTGTGGCTCGCTACTCAGTAGACGGAACCAAAATCATGACTCCACAGAAGGGCATCAATATTTTGAAGATGTCGGATGGAACAACACGCAAGGTTGTTGTGGAAAAATAATTAGAAGATATCAGGAGTTAAGAAGATATCAGGAGTTAAGAAGATATCAGGAGTTAAGAAGATATTAGGAGTTAAGAAGATATCAGGAGTTAAGAAGATATTAGGAGTTAAGAAGTGAAGGAGGCAGAAGTTAAGCCTTATGCTTTTTTTTGTAAGCTTTGGTTTATAAGAGTAATGGCTTAACTTCTGACTCCTTAACTTCTTAACTTCTGACTCCTTAACTTCTTAACTTCTGATTTCTTAACTTCTTTTTTTTTACATATCGTGCTTCGCAAATCTTTCCTCTGCCAGTTTCTCAAACTTTGTTCCCGGCTTGCCATAGTTGGCATAAGGCCAGATTGAGATTCCGCCACGCGGAGTGAAGATTCCGGTCACCTCGATGTATTTGGGGGCCATAAGGCGGATGAGGTCTTTCATGATGATGTTGACGCAGTCCTCATGGAAATCGCCGTGGTTGCGGAAGCTGAACAGATAGAGCTTGAGACTCTTGCTCTCCACCATTTTCACGTCGGGCACATAAGCGATGCGGATCTCAGCGAAGTCGGGCTGTCCCGTGATAGGACAAAGCGAAGTGAACTCCGGGCAGTTGAAACGCACCCAATAGTCGTTGCCTTGATGTTTGTTGATGAAAGTCTCAAGCACCTCTGGAGCATAATCGTCACGATATTTTGTCTTTGCGCCAAGAGCCTGCAAGCCCTCGTCGCGGCGGTTTTCTGAATTTGTAGCCATAGTTGTCACATTATTATATTATATATACATTATTAATATATTCAAAGTCTCGATTTGTATATTCAAATCCCGTCAACTATATGTTGAATATTTTCCAGACACTATAGTTCACGTCATTGTCGTAGGCATCCTCGCCCTCATGTCGCTTTGTAGCCTTCACCACGCGTATTGTCACGGGGAGGATTACAATCTCGTAGAGAGTCTTGAGCACCACCTGCGAGATGATAAGCACGGGAAGCTCATTGGTTGGCACTACTCCTCCAAGAGCCAACGGAAAGAAGATGATGGAGTCGGCCGTCTCGCCATACACCGTCGACATGATGGCACGGGCAGAGAAATTCTTGCCACCCGACGAGATTTTCATCTTGCTCATCACATAAGCGTTGACAAACGAACCAACAAGGAAAGCCAGGAACGAGGCCAAGGCTATGCGGGGAGCCAAGCCGAATATGGCATGAAAGCCCTCCTCATTATGCCAGTAGGGAGCGGCAGGCAGCACATCGCACAATGCGCCGAACGCCACAAAGAGGAAGTTCATGGCAAAGCCAAGCCAAATGAGCAGCCGCGCCTTGCCGTAGCCCCACACTTCGCACACACAGTCGTTGATGATGTAGGAGATTGGAAACACTATGAGTCCGCCAGTTATACTGAACAGTCCCATTGACAATTGCTTTGTCTCGAGCACGTTTGCCGTAATCAGACAAACGCAGAACAGCGTGCTGAAAAGCATAAACAGCACGCTCACTTGTTTTTTGTTTGTTTGCATGTTTCTTGTTTTTTAAGAGGTTTACCAAGCACTCTGATTGCTGGGACGACAACCATCAGGGTTGACGCATCACCAAATTCGGGCTGCAAAGTTACTGAAAATTATGGAAATAAGAAAATTAAAGGCAGAAAGAATTTCACACTATACGCTTTGGCGGTCATGAAGGTCATGAAAGTCACGAATGTCATTAAGTCATTAAGAAATTAAAAAATGCGTGATACAGATTTTCACTGTACCACGCATCTCTATTATACTTACTTTTCTTAATGGCTTAATGACTGATGACTTCGTGACAAGATTGTCAGTTCTTGAACACCAGACCGTCCTTGTCAGCGTCAATCGTGATGGGCTGCTCGCGCTTAACCTCATCCGAAAGAATCTTCTTGGAAAGGTCGTTGAGCACGCAACGCTGGATGGCTCTCTTCACCGGACGTGCGCCAAACTCAGGATCGAAGCCCTCGTCGGCAAGGAAGTCGATGGCAGCAGGGGTTACGTTGAGCGTGAAGCCCTGCGGCTCGAGCATCTTCTTCACAGCGTTCATCTGCAATGTCACTACCTGTGCTATCTCCGGCTTGGTGAGCGGCAAGAACATTATGGTCTCGTCAATACGGTTGAGGAACTCAGGACGTATGGTCTTCTTGAGCATCTCCATCACCTTGGCCTTGGTGTCGCTGACCACATGGTCACGGTTCTGAGGCGTGATGCCGGCGAACTGGCCCTGTATGTACTGGCTTCCAAGGTTGGAGGTCATGATGATTATTGTGTTCTTGAAGTTGACTGTGCGGCCCTTGTTATCGGTCAGTCGTCCGTCGTCGAGCACCTGCAAGAGGATGTTGAACACATCGGGATGAGCCTTCTCAATCTCGTCGAACAGCACTACTGAGTAAGGTTTGCGACGAACAGCCTCGGTCAGCTGTCCACCCTCGTCATATCCGACGTATCCTGGAGGCGCACCGATAAGGCGTGAAACACTGAACTTCTCCTGATACTCGCTCATGTCGATACGAGTCATCATCGTCTCGTCGTTGAACAAGTATTCTGCCAATGCCTTGGCAAGCTCGGTCTTACCCACACCAGTCGTTCCAAGGAATATGAACGAGGCGATAGGACGTTTCGGGTCCTGCAAGCCTGCACGCGAACGTCTCACGGCATCGCTCACAGCCTTGATGGCCTCATCCTGACCAATGACACGGTTGTGGAGTTCCTCCTCAAGATGAAGTAGCTTCTCGCGCTCGCTCTGCATCATTCGGGTTACTGGTATTCCGGTCCAACGGCTTACCACCTCGGCAATGTCGTCGGCAGTCACCTCCTCGCGGATCATGGCGTTGCCGTCCTGGGTAGACTTCAGCTGGTTCTGAATGCTCCTTATGTCCTCCTCAAGAGCCTTGAGTCTGCCATAGCGAATCTCAGCCACACGCTCGTAGTTGCCTTCGCGCTCGGCACGCTCAGCCTCAAACTTTAGCTGTTCCATCTGCTGCTTGTCCTGCTGAATCTTGTTGACAAGACCCTTCTCGCTCTCCCATTTGGCACGGAACGAGCTTTCCTGGTCGCGAAGTTCGGCAATGTCCTTGTCGAGCTGGGCAATCTTGTCGGTGTCGTTCTCGCGCTTAATGGCCTCGCGCTCAATCTCAAGCTGCTTCAGCTTACGTGTAATCTCGTCAAGCTCCTCAGGCACGGAGTCGCGCTCCATGCGAAGCTTTGCCGCTGCCTCGTCCATAAGGTCGATGGCCTTGTCGGGGAGAAAACGGTCGGAGATGTAACGCTCGGAGAGCTTTACGGCGGCAATGCAGGCATCGTCCTGAATACGTACCTTGTGGTGGTTCTCATAACGCTCCTTCAAGCCACGGAGTATTGAGATGGCCGAAAGCTCGTCTGGCTCGTCGACCATAACAGTCTGGAATCGACGCTCAAGAGCCTTGTCCTTCTCGAAGTATTTCTGATACTCGTTGAGTGTGGTTGCACCAATGCTGCGAAGCTCGCCACGTGCAAGAGCTGGCTTAAGGATGTTGGCTGCGTCCATTGCTCCCTCGCCACCGCCTGCACCCACAAGAGTGTGGATCTCGTCGATGAAGAGGATGATGCGGCCGTCGGAATTTGTCACTTCCTTTATGACGCTCTTAAGGCGCTCCTCAAACTCGCCCTTGTACTTGGCACCTGCCACAAGCGCACCCATATCCAATGAGTAGAGTTGCTTGTCCTTAAGGTTCTCAGGCACGTCGCCACGCACGATACGCTCGGCGAGACCCTCGACGATGGCTGTCTTACCAGTACCCGGCTCACCTATTAATATAGGATTGTTCTTGGTGCGGCGCGATAGAATCTGAAGCACACGGCGGATTTCCTCGTCACGTCCAATCACCGGGTCGAGTTTGCCCTGGCGGGCTTCCTCCACGAGGTTCTTGGCATATTTAGAAAGACTCTGATAGTTCTCATCGCCCGACTGCGACTGCACCTTCTGTCCCTGGCGCAATTCCTGAATAGCCTTTACGGTCTCGGCCTCAGTCATGCCAGCATCCTTAAGAATGCGGCTTGCCGTGCTGCCCACCTGCAGCAAAGCGAGCAATATAGGCTCAACGCTCGTGAACTCATCACCATTCTTGGTGGCGAAGTCCTGGGCACGCTGGAGCACATTGTTGGCATCGTTGCTGAGATAAGGCTGTCCACCCTGAACGCGCGGCAATCGCTGTATCTCGGTATCCACCACTGTGTCTACTTGGCTGGCATTGACTCCGAGCTTCTGGAAGATGTATGTGGCAACGTCTTTGGCCTTCACCATCACACCCTTCAGCAGGTGAACTGGCTCAATGCTCTGCTGTCCCTGACGCTGTGCTGTGTTGACAGCCTCCTGAACAACCTCTTGGGCTTTGATTGTGAATTTGTCGAATGTCATATTGTGGTTCTCCTTTCTTATTTATCGTATTTGTTTACTTTGTTTATCAATTTCGCTAACTGACAACACAAACTACATGCCTAAGGATTTTATGTGTGACAAAATGTCAGAATAAAAGTTATTTACCTTACTTTTTCTGCCATAATGACAGATTTAGATTTACAGAACAACAGAAAAGGAAATAGAGTTAATTTAAGAGAAGACAAATTTGCAGTATAATTAAAAATATTTTTAATTTATTTCTTTAATCTAAAAAAATATTATACTTTTGTAGTCGTAAAGAATGTGACCGGTCAGAAATGCCGATTTCATTCAGCTAAAACAGAATACTATAACGAAAAATAAACCTATTATATTTTATAAAAACTAATCAGAACAGATGAAAAAAAGCAAGTTTTATCCTTGGGTAGTCGTAGGACTGCTTTGGGTTGTGGCCCTATTGAACTACATGGACCGCCAGATGCTCTCCACAATGCAAGAGGCCATGAAGGCGGATATTGTAGAATTGAACAAAGCCGAGGCTTTCGGAGCGTTGATGGCTGTATTCCTTTGGATTTATGGTATAGTCAGTCCGTTTGCGGGAGTTGTGGCAGACAGAATCAGCCGCAAGAAGCTCGTCGTGGGCAGCTTGTTCGTTTGGTCGGCAGTCACCTATCTTATGGGTTATGCCACCGATTTCCAGCATCTGTACTGGTTGCGCGCGCTGATGGGCATCAGCGAGGCCCTGTACATCCCTTCAGCCCTCTCGCTCATCGCCGACTGGCATGAAGGCAAGTCGCGCTCTCTGGCTATCGGCATCCACATGACAGGCTTGTATGTGGGCCAGGCCATCGGCGGTTTTGGAGCCACTATCGCAGCCACATTCTCATGGCACTCCACATTCCACTGGTTTGGAATCATCGGCATAGCCTACTCGGTAGTGCTCGCCATCTTCCTGCACGACAAGAAGAAAGAAGCAACAGCAGCCGCTGCCACCACCAACCCTGCCGAGACACAGAAGAAGGATAGCGTGTGGCGCGGACTGAGCATCGTGTTCTCAACATGGGCTTTCTGGGTTATACTCATCTATTTCGCCGCGCCGAGTCTTCCGGGTTGGGCCACCAAGAACTGGCTGCCTACACTCTTTGCCGAGAACCTTGGCATCCCTATGTCGCAGGCTGGACCAATGTCGACCATCACCATCGCCGCATCATCGTTCCTTGGAGTGATTGTGGGTGGCGTGCTCTCCGACAAGTGGGTGCTCAGCAACATACGCGGACGCATCTATACCAGCGCCATTGGCTTGAGCATGACCATTCCAGCCCTCGTGCTTCTCGGCTTCGGCCATAACATTGTGGCAGTAGTGGGCGCAGGCTTGCTCTTCGGTATGGGCTACGGAATGTTCGATGCCAACAACATGCCTATCCTCTGCCAGATTATTTCGGCAAAATACCGCGCCACAGCCTACGGCGTGATGAACATGGTGGGCGTGTTTGCAGGAGCAGCCGTGACACATTTGCTCGGCAAGTGGACCGACGGCGGCAACCTCGGACTCGGCTTCGCCGCACTCGGATGCATCGTGCTCGTGGCACTCGTGCTGCAGCTCAGCTGCTTGAAACCAACAACAGACAACAAAGAATAAAAACCATTTTAAAATAGAGAAATTATGGAAAAAATCATCGGACTTATCGACGCTCCGTTTACCCCATTCCACGCAAACGGCGACGTCAATCTTGAACCAATCGAGGCTTATGCCAAGATGTTGCAGAAAAACGGATTGAAGGGTGTGTTCATTAATGGCTCGTCTGGCGAGGGCTATATGCTCACCACCGAAGAGCGCATGCAGCTTGCAGAGCGTTGGGTAGAGGTGGCTCCAGAGGGCTTCAAGGTGATTGTACATGTGGGCAGCTGCTGCCTGCGCGAGAGTGTTCGCCTTGCCGAGCACGCACAGAAGATTGGTGCTTGGGGCATCGGTTCGATGGCTCCTCCATTCCCGAAGATCGGACGCATCGAGGAACTTGTGGAATACTGCGAGGCTATTGCCGCTGCTGCTCCAAACCTTCCTTTCTACTATTATCACATCCCGGCATTCAACGGCGCATTCCTGCCTATGCTCGACCTGCTCAAGGCTGTCGACGGACGCATCCCTAACTTTGCCGGCATCAAGTACACCTACGAGTCGCTCTACGAGTACAACCAGTGCCGACTCTACGCCAACGGCAAGTTCGACATGCTTCACGGTCAGGACGAGACCATACTTCCGAGCCTTGCCCAGGGCGGAGCACGCGGTGGCATCGGCGGCACAACCAACTACAACGGACGCGAGCTTACCGGCATTATCGAGGCTTGGAACAACGGCGACATCAATACTGCACGCGAGAAGCAGAACTTCTCGCAGGAGGTTATCAACGTTATCTGCCATTTCCGCGGCAACATCGTGGGCGGTAAGCGCATCATGAAGCTCCTCGGATTCGACCTTGGTCCCAACCGTGTGCCTTTCCGCAACATGACCGACGAGGAAGAGACCCAGATGAAGAAAGAGCTTGAGGAAATTGGTTTCTTTGAGCGCGCCAACAAATTCTAAAAGAATAACTGAGTATGAACGTAAAAGAATATATACAATCTTGGGCTGACTCCTACAAGAAGGACCTCACCGAGAATATCATGCCATTCTGGATGAAACACGGATGGGACCGAGAGAATGGCGGAGTCTACACATGTGTCGACCGCGACGGTTCGCTCATGGACACCACTAAGTCGGTGTGGTTTCAGGGCCGCTTTGCCTTTATATGCGCCTTCGCATATAATAATGTGGAGAAGAATCAGGAATGGCTCGACGCCGCAAAGTCGACTCTCGACTTCATCGAGAAGCATTGCTTCGACGAGCAGGGCCACATGTACTTCTCGGTCACAGCAGAGGGTAAGCCGTTGCGCAAGCGCCGCTACGTGTTCTCCGAGACATTCGCCTCGATAGCCATGTCGGAGTATGCTCTCGCCACTGGCGACGAGCACTGGGCTAAGCGTGCCTTGCAGGTGTTCGAGGACACACAGCGTTTCCTCAACACTCCAGGCTTCTTGCCTGCCAAGTTTGAGCCGGAAGTGCAGCTTCAGAGCCACAGCATCATCATGATTCTCATCAATGTAGGCTCGTGCATCCGCAAGGTAATCAACGACCCGAAGCTCACACAACAGATTGACGAATCTATAGCTAAACTCAAGAAATACTTCATCCACCCTGAATTCAAGTGCTTGCTTGAGACTGTAGGCATGAACGGCGAGTTTGTCGACAACAACATGGGCCGCACCATCAACCCGGGCCACTGCATCGAGACTTCATGGTTCATCATGGAGGAGGCCAAACTCCGCGGTTGGGACAAGCCTATGCTCGACATGGCTCTACAGATATTCGACTGGTCGTGGGACTGGGGATGGGACAAGCAGTATGGCGGAATCATCAACTTCCGCGACTGCAAGAACTTGCCTCCGCAGGACTATTCGCAGGACATGAAGTTCTGGTGGCCGCAATGCGAGACTATCATCGGCTCGCTCTATGCTTATCTCGGCACAGGCGACGAGAAGTATCTCTATCGCCACGAACGCATCAGCGAGTGGACTTATGCCCACTTCCCCGATGCTGAGTACGGCGAATGGTATGGTTATCTCCACCGCGACGGAACTGTGGCTCAGCCCGCCAAGGGCAACCTCTTCAAAGGTCCATTCCACATTCCACGCATGATGATCAAGAGCTACATGCTCTGCCAGGAGATTCTGAAGAAATTAGAAAATAAGTAATAGTATTTTAAGTAGTAGGTAGAGTGAAGGTGAAAATCCAATATGATAAAACATAATGGGTTGTTCATCCTTCACTCTTTTGCTTTTTTTTCACCTTATTATAATATGAAGAAAATATCCAACCTTTCATTGTTCCACAACACAACAGCCAAGAAATCAGCAGCGTCGCTAATAGTCGTATTCCTTAACGCATCGGCGTTGTCGGCACAAAGCGTGAGCAATGTGTTCGGATTCCCATCCACTGAGCCAGGATATTCGCTTGGCGTGTCGGCTTGCTACGCCGGACAAATAGGCGACTATCTTGTAATGGCTGGCGGATGTAACTTCCCCACTCCTGGCAACAAGACATACTACGCTGGAATTTATGCCGCACGTATCGATGCTACCGTGCTCAACTGGCAACTCGTGGGCTTGCTTCCCGAACCAGCTGCCTATGGAGCTACTGTGACAAACGGCGACAGTCTGCTCTTCATCGGAGGTAACAATACCGAGCATAGCCTGAAATCCGTCTACAGCATCCACTTAAATGCCACGGGCGACAAAGCAGAGGTGCATAGACTTGCCGACCTACCATGCACCATCGACAATATGGCGGTGGCGACAAACAGCAACGACATCTATCTTTCAGGCGGCAACCAAGACGGCAAGCCTTCAGTCAAGGTATTGCACCATAACATGGTAAACGGCAAGGGACAATGGGATGTTGCCGCTGCTGTGCCTGGCAGTCCACGCGTACAGCCAGTGAGCGTTGCCAGCGACGGCAATGTGTATGTGTGGGGAGGCTTTTACGTGAATGGCGAAAACAGCGAGGTGCATACCGATGGCTATTGCCTCAACACCACGACGGGAGAATGGACAGCTCTCGCCGCTCCTCGCTCTATCAAGGGCAAAGAAACCACTCTTTCAGGAGGAATAGCATGGACGGATGGCAAGCGGGTGTTTGCCACTGGCGGTGTGAACAAGGACATATTCCTCGACGCGATAAGCGGAAGATATGAATTTGTGAAGAAAGAGGATTATCTGCTTCAACCGATAGAATGGTATAAGTTCAGCGGAAATCTCTACTCTTTCGACGCTGAAGACAACAAATGGCTGAAGACAAAATATGCTGATAAGGCTTTGGCTCGTGCCGGAGCAGTGGTTGTTCCTACAGAAATTGGAACATATTATATAGGTGGCGAGCTGAAACCGTCGGTCAGAACTCCACAAATTGTTATCGTGAAAGAATAACAAACGCCCTGTGATGGCTATAGCATTTTGCTACATGCTTTTGCCATCACAGAGCGTTTATAGTTTATCTAAATGCTCCTTTATTTTTTCTTTTCAGCCATCATCTTCAGATGCTGCTCATAGGCTCGTGCCAATCCACCCTCACTCGTCTCCTTATACAATGAAGGAAGGTCGTGGCCTGTCTGCTTCATAACCTTCACCACACGGTCGAACGACACTGAGTGGGTGCCGTCGGAGAATGAAGCATAAAGGTTGGCATCCAAGGCACGTGTGGCAGCGAAGGCGTTGCGCTCGATACAAGGTATCTGTACAAGTCCGCACACGGGGTCGCATGTCATTCCAAGGTGATGCTCAAGTCCCATCTCGGCAGCATACTCAATCTGCGACGGACTGCCACCGAACAGCTGGCAGGCTGCAGCCGAAGCCATAGCGCAAGCCACGCCCACCTCGCCTTGGCAACCTACGTCGGCACCAGAAATCGAGGCATTCTTCTTCACCACATTACCAAAGATTCCGGCTGTGGCAATGGCATGCAGAATGCGAGTGTCGCTGAACTTATGTCCCTTTGCCAAGTGATATAGCACCGAGGGCAACACACCGCAAGAACCACAGGTAGGGGCCGTTACGATGGTTCCGCCCGAAGCGTTCTCCTCGCTCACCGACAGGGCGTAGGCATAAACCAAGGCACGCGACTGGAGCGACTGCTTGTAGCCACTCGCCTTGACATAATAGATAGGACCCTTGCGCGGCAACTTCAGCGGACCAGGCAAGGCTCCCTCATGGTCGATGCCACGCTCCACACTCTCCTGCATGGCGCGCCACACTTCCATAAGATAGTCCCAGATGTCCTCATCCTCACACTCGTCGACATACTCCCAGTAGTTGCGTCCATGATTCTCGCACCACTGCTGTATCTCGTGAAGTGTGTTCTTCTGATAAACCTCACGCTTACGCAACAGCCAGCGACCCTTCTCTCCCTCCGAGAGAGCACCGCCACCCACACTGTAGCATATCCATTCGTCTATCTTGTTGCCGTCGGCATCAAATGCCACGAACTTCATGCCATTGGGATGATAAGGCAAGAACACTTGCGGTTGCCACTCTATGCGCAAAGGAGCTATAGGACGCAGCACCTCGTCGATAGCCACGTCGGTCATGTGTCCTCTGCCAGTTGCGGCAAGACTGCCATAGAGAGTCACCTCGAAATTTTTGGCATTCTTGTTGTGCGAAGCAAAGATTTGTGCAGCCTTCTGCGGTCCCATTGTATGACTACTCGAAGGTCCTTTACCTATGCGGTATAGTTCTCTTAATGATTCCATTGTGTTGTTATAGGTTTGTTTTGCGCAAAGTTACTCAAACTATTGCATATAATGTAAGGCTTGAGAGCACGAAACTGTTAAATTATTGTTAAATACCAATATTACATGTTGAAGATTTCGCTTTTCATCGTTTGTATCTATATAAATAATAACAAGAAAGGAGACAACACATGAAAAAGTATCTTTTAATGACGACGCTAACGACGCGGCAAGCGATGCGATGCTCAAGCTTTGGGCTGTACACGACTCTCTCCGCGACTCAGCCCACGCCTATCGTCTTGCCGCTGTCGTTGCTCGCAATCTGGCTATCAACATGCTGCGACGACAACGCCCAGTAAGCTTCGATGGCGACACGGCAGGCCGACATTCTGTTTCAAGCAATCAACGCCCAACAGTCGGTGGAGATGGACAAGCTGCAACTCCAAGCCATGGAACTGATGGAGGATGAAGACAAAACATTTGAACAAGAAAATGACAAATAACTGAAATGCCGACATAATACAAAAACCGTTGTTTATCAATCGTGATTGACAAACAACGGTTTTCTTTTTTTTATATAAAAACTAAAGTCTCTTATCCGTAGATAATATTTCCATTCTCATCGCGATTCTCGTCGATGAACGACTTATTGTACTGAGTCATACCGCGGAGCGACATACCCATATTTGAGAATCCGCCATCGTGGAAGAGAGTCTGCATTGTGACTTTCTTTGTAAGGTCGGAGAACATCACCACACAGTAGTCAGCACATTCGTCGGCGCTTGCATTGCCAAGCGGCGACATGCGGTCGCTGAAGTCGTAGAGACCGTCAAAGCCCTTGATGCCACTTCCGGCAGTGGTGAATGTAGGCGATTGCGAGATAGTATTGATGCGCACCTTCTTCTCGCGGCCATAGATGTAGCCGAAGCTGCGGGCGATAGACTCAAGCAGCGACTTGGCGTCTGCCATGTCGTTGTAACCAAAGAATGTGCGATGAGAAGCCACGTATGTAAGGGCAAGAACCGAGGCCTCCTCATTGAGGGCGTCGAGCTTCTTGGCTACCTGCAGCATCTTGTGGAACGATATGGCAGAGATGTCGAGAGTCTTGTCAAGGAATCCATAGTCGAGATCGTCGTAAGTGCGCTTCTTGCGCATGTTGACGCTCATGGCACAAGAGTGGAGCACGAAGTCGATCTTGCCACCCAAAGCCTCCTGAGCCTTTACAAACAAGTTGTTCAAATCCTCTACCGATGTCGCATCAGCTGGGATGACAGTAGCGCCAGTCTTCTTGGCAAGCTCATCGATTGTTCCCATACGGCAAGCCACCGCTGTATTAGTCAATACGATCTGAGCACCTTCCTCTACGGCACGTTCTGCTACTTTCCACGCAATCGATGCGTCGTTTAATGCGCCGAAGATGATACCGCGCTTTCCTTTCAATAAATTAAAAGACATAATAATTCGTTGTTATGTTATAATAGTTATTTATAGCATTATATATACGTTATTATCTACGATTCTTCTGCTAAATTCGTCGTTTTTTACGCAAATGCTTATAAATCGGGTGCAAAGGTATAAAATTTTGCACATTTAACAACTATTGTGTGCAAAAAATATACTGTTTAAATGCTATTTTCCCCTTTTTCGCACCTGCCAACGCGTCACAAGAGTGGCAAACACACCATATATTATGGTCTGAATCCACAAACCCTTCACTTCAGGAATAATGTCGCCAAACACTCCTCCCATGGTGTTCATCTTGATGAATCCCTGTATGCCGAAGGTGGAAGGGAAAAGCCATGAGAACCATTGCCATACTTCTGGTATGTTGCTCTTGGGCCACGAAACGCCCGACATGAAAAGAAAGGGCACAGAGGTGAACACCACGAGCAGCATCACGTTCTCACGCTGACGGATGAAGAACGAAAATGTGGTGGAGAATAACACGCAGGCTAAAAGATATGGCACCACAAAGAGCAGAAAGTCACTAAAATGAAGCATATGCACAAAGTGGAAAAGACGAGGCACTGCAAGCAACACCCATGCAGAGATGAGCAGGAAGAGCACAAAGAATCCCATTGTGCGCCCTATCATAATGCGAGCCAATCCGAATCGACGGTCATACATAGGTGTGAGACGTGAGAAACGTCGCTTCTCATAGGATGTACCATAGGCAATGCCTATGCCAAGCAACATCACCTGCTGGATTATGAGTACAAGCACACCAGGGAGAATGAAGTTGCCATAGCCACCTGTATTATTGAATATAGGCACATCGCTCACCTGCATTGGTTGAATGGTGAGTTGGTCGTCGCGTGTGGTATAATTGCCCGAAAGGGCTATCTGTATATGCGAGTTCATGTCGGCTGCCACAGCCGAGCAGGTTTGGAATATCGCCTTGTAGGTGAGCATAAGTCCCATGTTACAATACACGCTCACGTGGGTTTGCTGCATACGTCCGAGCTGTCGGTCGAAATCCTCTGGCAAAAGAATTATGCCATATACCTCCTGTCGTCCTACAAGCCGGCTTGCCTCCTCAAGGTTGTTGCACCATGCTGCAACCTTCACATCGGGCGAGGCATCAACATGACGCACAAACTCACGGCTTGTCTGGCTATGAGAATTGTCAACCACAGCCACAGGCACCTCTCTCACCACCTCGTTGTTGTAAATCCACGAGTAGAGCAAGGGATAGGCAAGCGGCAATAGAATGACAAAGAGCAAGGCTCCCTCATCCTTGAACATGTCGCGCATCTCATGCAACCACACTTTGGTAGTGTCTTCCCAGAATGTTTTTATCTTATTCATAATTACTTACTCTCGTTTATTCCATGTATACATATTCCCTGAATGCCTTGTTTATGCGAAGCATCACGAATGCTGGTGCACAGGCGAATAACGTGAGGGCTGCAACATTTAGCGCAACATCTGTCCATACATTACCTCCAAACACCACTATCTCGTAGATAATAAAGAAATGACGCATGGGGAATAATTGTGCCATCGACTGCAAGGCTGGATCCATAGCAAGCGTCGGGAAGGCAGTACCTACCATCGAGAAGCTAAGCACGCCCCACAACGAGCACATGCTCATAGACATTCGCATAGAGGGAAAGAGTCCGAACATGAACACTCCGAAACCCTGCGCCGCCAACACACTAAGCACTCCTAATGCCAATAAACTGCTCCAACCGCCCGGATGAGGAAAGTCGAGTATTCCAAACGTGTAGTAAAGATAGCTGAACATGATGATGAGCCAGATGGCTGTATGCGGCAACATCTTGCCTGTGACGGCAATGAAAGGATTGCCTCCGCCACGTGTATAAAGCTCCTTGGCTGTATTCATCTTCAGTTCCGAACCCATTGAGTAGGCTGTGACAAGGAAGATGAATAGTAGTAGACATGTAGGCACAAGCATTGTGGAAAGATACACATTGTAGTTGAGCCAGGGGTTGCCCACGGGATGAAGATCGATGGCTATGGGCTGCAAGAAAGCTGTAATTTGCCCATCGGTGTGTCCCTTGGCGGTCATCACCGATTTTCCCACACCTGCCGTACCGAGCGTTGCCACTGTCTTGAGGTCCTTAAACACAAGCGAACCTGCCGTGAGCGAGGCATAGCTGTAGTAGTAGCTCACAGTGGGTTGACGCGAAGCCATCAGCTGAGCTGTTGTTCCTTTAGGGAAATACAGAAATCCGTATATCTCGTTGTGCTGCATGGCAAGACGCGCTGCGTCGAAAGTGGGATAATGAGCCACCACTTTCGACGACTGGAAAGAGTCGAGCATACGTGTCATCTTGCGCGTGGTGGCAGAATTGTCGAGGTCGACCACTCCTACCGGCATATCCTGCGGCTGTCCCTCGCTCATTAGCGACGTGAAGAATACGGTTACGAAAATGGGGAAAACAATCATCGAGAAGAGATAGATGCGGTTTTCCTTCAGTCGCCGGCATTCGCGCAAGGAGATAGAGGCTATACGTTGAATTATTTTTGCAAACATAAATATTAGCGGAATTATTGTCTTAGCACGAGCGACATGCCCGGACGCAGACCCTCGATCTTGTCAATAGGGCGTGCCTTCACCTCGAAGGTCTTTAGGTCATACTGTCCGTTCGACTTTGTTGCCTTCCATACGGCGTATGAACCTTGGTCCTTAATGTAGTAGACCTTCATGCGTATCTCGCGGTTGTAGGCTGGCACAAAAGCGTTGACGGTGCTGCCTATCTTAATGCCGTTGAGTTGGTCCTCACGCACATTAAATGTGCCCCAAAGGTCGCTCATTATCGATATCGACATGATGGGAGAGCCTGTGCCCACGAGCTCGCCCACCTTGGGATAGACATCGCTCACCTCGCCTGCCATTTGGGCTATCTGCATTGTCTCGTTGATGTAGGAGTTCACCTCGTCGACAGCTCCCTTGGCTCTGCCCACCTGAGCTGCAGCAGCCTTCTTCTCCTCCATGCGCGCTCCGTTCACAGCCATGTCATACTGGCTCTGGGCAGCCTTCACCTGGGCCTCAAGAGCCTTGTAGTTGGCGAATGCCTCGTCGCGTTTCTGTGCAGTCATCACTCCCTCGTCGAAGAGACGCTGCACGCGGCTGTATGATTTCTTGGCAATCTCGAGTCCAGCCTTAGCCTGTTGCAACACGGCGAAAGCAGCTCTCACCTGTTCCTTGCGCGCTCCGTTGTTGGCCATCTCGTCCATGGCAGTGGCAGCGTTCTGTGCCGACTTTGCCTGCTCCATCTTGGCTCTCACCTCAGGAGCGTCAAGAATGGCGAGTGTGTCGCCAGCGTTGACATAGTCGCCCTCCTTCACACGGAGTTCGAGAATGCGTCCTGGCACCTTGCTAGACACACGATACTCCGAAACTTCCACCTGTCCCTGAATAACTTCCGGCTCTTGTTTCAACGACAATGTGCCAATAAGGGCTACAGCAGCGACCACAGCCGTAGAGCAAACGGCGGTGATGATAATACTCTTATGTTGTGCTTTTTCTGACATAATATATAAAATGTAGTGTTGTTACTGAAGGACACCGAGTGCCTTCTTGAGGTTTACTTGACTTAGTTTAACGTCCACTTCAGCATCGATTTTCTGCGACTGTGCCTGCATCCATGCTGTCTGTGCAGCCATCACATCGGTGGTCTGCAACACGCCCTCCTTGAATCCGAGGTTGGCGCAACGTAGGTTTTCCTCCGCATTCTCCACATTCTTTGTTGCCATGACAAGACGGCGGTTGGCTTCCTTCACCTTAAACTGGCTCTGACTCACCTGCAACTCAATCTTCTCGCGGATATCGTCCCTCTCGAGTTCCACCATTGATGTGGCAATCTTACTGGCACGCACCTTGTAGGTGCCCTCCATCCAGTTCCACAGTGGTACGCGCACCATCACTCCGACGTTCCACACGCCCGACAGCTTGCGTTCAAAACCATTATACACATTAGGATTAGTGGCAAGATATCCTCCCATCATAAGCACCTGAGGCATGTAGACGGCACGTACAAGCTTGGTGGCTTGGCGGCTAAGGTCGACCGAGTTCTGAAGCATCTTCAGCTCAGGACGGTTCTCCATAGCCACCTCGCGGCCCGCGACTTCGTCGCTAGCCATTGCCGTAAGGTTCTCGGCATCCTCGTCGGCGAGCGTTATGTCGCTGTCCACGTTGATGCCGCAGAGCTGGCAGAGCAGCATTTTCGAGAGAGCGAGTCCGTTGTCGGCCTGGGTGAGCTGCATCTCAGCTTCGTTCACACGCACATCGACCTTGAGTCCATCGGCACGTGTGGCAACACCCTCCTTTATCATCTTCTTCACATCGTCGTCGAGTTTTTTCACCACTTCGAGATAGCTCTCGGCAAGACGTTTCTTATGTTTCACCGACACCACGGTCCAGTAGGCCTGATCGATGGAGTGCAGAGTCTGCTGGGTTGAGGAATTGATGTTGTTCTGTGCCATCTCCTCGCCTATCTGTGCCATCTTGTTGGCGGCGGTGATTGCTCCACCCATATATATTGGCTGCGTCACCGTCACCGAGACGGCGTACATCTGGCGGGTGTTGGTGTTGAGAGCGTCAACAAACTTCTGACCCACATGATTCACAGCCTCGCCAATCTTCGAACCCAACTGATTGAACATTCCTCCGAGCGACGTGGCCTGGTCGGGGGTAAGTATGCCCTGCTGCGCAAGGTTGCCAAGCGCGTTAGCAAGGTCGTCGTGCATTGCCCCGGTCACGTTGGTACCAGCATTGGAGAGTCCGGCCTTATGGCTCTTGCTGAGCAGCGAGATGGGGCGGCTCGTGAGTTCGTAACCACCTACCGCACTCACGTGCGGCAGATACTTGGTCTTGGCTGCCTTCGACGTGTATTGCGCCATATCGAGCTGAAGCCTTGATGCGCTGAGCGACTTGTTGTTGCGTAGCGCCATAGCACGACAACTGTCGAGCGACAGTATCTGCTGGGCTTGAGTCTGCATGGCACATGCTGCTAAGGCAAAAAATAAGAGTTTATGCTTCATTTTCTAATTTTATTTAAACGTAAAGCTGCGCGAACCTATCATGTTGCCGTCGGCGAAAATGCTCACCTGATAAGTGCCCTCCATGAGCGACTGCGACACATTCCAATAGGTTGTGATGGCAGTCTCCTGACCGTCGTAATCCACAGCCTTTTTCATCGAAGCCTCTAACGAGCGATTCTGGTAGTTGAAGTTGCCTGCTCCGCCAAGCACAGTGCCCGAAGGAGTAGTGATGCGCACATAGAAAGTCTTCTGTCCGTTTTGGGCAGTAACGTTCTTGGCAATAGTGAAGTTCACCTGTACTGTCTTAGCCTTCGACACCTTGTCGGTCTTCTTGCCTCGCTTGTTCTTCAGCTGCATTGAGATGCCTGTAGCGTCGAGCTGTGCGGCAATGGCCACCTTCTCTGTAAGCGAGGCACGCTCGGTGTTAAGTCCCTCAATCTGTCGGGTGGCCTCGTTGTACTGTCCGCGGATGCGTGTGTTCTCGGCTGTGAGGTTCTGGTTGAGTCTGTTGAGCGAGTCGATTTCTATCACATAGCTACGCAACACGGCACGCACAGTGGCAAGCTCCTTCTTCAATCGGGCAATCTCGCGAGCGTCGCTCGACTTCGTGTCCTTAAGTTCCTTTAACAATCGCTCTGTCTTCTCCTGTTCAGCGGTGAGCTGCGCCACGAGTGAGTCGTTGGTGATTTTGGTTTTCATCTCACTGTATTGGTTAGCAAACTGCTGGTATTCACTTTCCATTTCCTTCTTGTCAAGGTCGGCGAGTTCCTGCATAGCTTTGTTTTCCTTCTTCTGGTTGTCGAGATTCACATAGAGATAAGCGATTGTACCCACGAGGACGAGAGCAATTACACCTGCTATTATCCCAGTAAAAAGTTTTTTCTTTTCCATTGTTTTAATTATTGATATATCAAAAAAATTAATTAAATAGTTTAAACTGATTGCAAAGTTAACTCATTAAATCAAAAGCGCAAAACAACGTTTGGGCAAATTAAATGATGTTACCTAAAAATGAATATTATTAGTGATAAATCGACCAACCGTGGCATGATTAGTCGATTTATATAATGTGTTGCTGTTTGTTCAATATCTTCACAATAGCATACTCCAAGCTGTCTTTCCTGTTGAGTCTTATCTTGCGTCGCAGATTATAGCGTGTCTTTGCCATTCTACTGCGCGTCATGCACATTATGTCTTCCACCTGATGTCTGTCCACCTGCAGAGCCACTAGCATTGCCAGCAGTTCCTCGTGTCGGCTTATACTTGGGGCAATAGAGCGCAGATTGGCAAGAAAGTGCGGATGAAGTTGCTGAAATGAGTTGTAGAAACACTTCTCTCCATATTTTTTGTCGGCTTGCGCCTTTCGCGATTTCGCCATTCCCGAGGTATATTTCTGTACTGTGAGACTTGGCGCAATCTCCATCTTGTAGGCAAGCGATTCGAGTTGCTGGTCGCAGAATCTTCGGCGCAACACGAAATTATAGCGCATCGCGAGCAGAGTGAGAACTATGCATACAAACACTACCATCAGCACTATCACATATATTAATGCCACATTTTTGCTGTGCTCCACACGCATTTCCTGCCAGTCGATTTCGCCGTTACCGTCTTGCACATTAAAGTCGACGATGCTCATTGCATATTGTTTCAACAAATTGCTGTTGGATACCATAGACAAATTCTTGTTGTTCATCTCGCGGGCTATCCACACCATTTTCGGATGGTTGTCGGTTGTGACGTAGTAATCGAGCGCAAACTCGTAGATAGCCGTGCGCAATATGGGCGAGGTATTGATGCTCATCGCCGTAATCGCGCTGTCGACAGCAGCCTCGCCCTTGAGTATCTCACCATGAGTGATATGCTCTTGAGCGAGAACGAAATAAGCCTTGGTTTTGAGTCCTGAAGTGCCGTCGCGTGCCACTTTATATAAAATTTGCATTCCCTCCTGGTGCGTGGACTTGTTCTTGGCAAGCAACTCTCCGCGTATTAGGTCGATGTCAGAGCGTCCGCTGTTGTATGACAAATTTTTGGCATACTCCTCCGCCTGCGCCAAATACATCCTCGCCGAGTCGGCATAACCAAACCTTAGCATCACGAGAGCCTTCTGCGCAAGTATGTTGGAGCTTATCTTGGGGTTGCGCCCTCTCACGTTACGGCTTATCTCCACAGCTTTCGAGGCGAAATCGTTGGCATAGCCGAAGAGTCGCCAGTTGACCATGATTTCAGCCGTGAAACAGAGCGTGTTGGCCATGCTCAGCGAGTCGTCGCGCAACAAAGCGTTTTTGTAGCTCTGCTTAAACATGCTGATAGCGTTGTTGAGATTGCCTGAACGCGTGTATGCCATGCCGAGCACAGTCATGAGCCACGACTCACCCGACTTGTTGCCACATTTTGCTATCTCGTCCAATGCCATCTTGCCGTATCGGTAGACATCATCCTCGCGTTCTGGCAGACAGAAGTAGACGGCTGTGGCAAAGGCATAGTCGCGGAAGAGGCGGTCGTGGGTGGGCAACTGCGGGGGCATGTTCATGGCTTCGTCCATCTCGTGTGCCGCCCCCTTAAGGTCTTCGGTGCGCGACATGGCGTAGGCAAGCACCACGCTGATGTCGCGCTTGCAGCGGTTGCCCACAATCAGGCTGTCCGACTCCCTCAGCCTGCGCAGATACCCCACACACTCGTCCTGCTCGCCCATGCTCTGCATGTTGTTCATCGTCTGCGTTATTGTCTTGCTGGCTATGGGCATGAGGCTGTCGATGCACACATTGGCCTTGGGGCGGTAGTGGAGCAGCTGGTCGTAGAGCGTCTTTGCCCTCGCGTTGTCGCCACTCTTCTGCGCCTGCGCCGCCTGCTCGTACATCTGATTGATGCGGGCGAGTTCGGCATTGTCGTATGATTGATTATTGCCGCAAGCGTAGAGAATAACACTTGCGGCAATAACCATAAAGCTGATGTGTAAGTATTTACGGATGAAGTTGTTCAACTCAATAAAATCAAATAAGTAAGATAATAAAATGCTTATTCTCCTATTCTAATCACGTATTCGCTCATGAACGAGGCTCCAGGCTGCAGGTGGTTCATGAGATACTTGTCGCGGAACTGTCCGCTGAACTCATATCTGTCGTGCACGCCATACCACGGTTCGAGACAGATGAAGGGAGCGTTCTTGCCGTAGGGCGTCCATATTCCCACACACGGAGCGTTGAAATCTACGGTCACCACGGGGCGGGCATCCTTCGGGTCGAGAATCTCGATGGAGTGAATCTGACACTGGTCGACGATGATGGCGTCGTCCTTGAATGTATCCTCGGTGAAGGGCATCAGTCCTCCCTCGAGCGTGGGCAGCGGATAGCGGTCGGTGGTGATGCAGCCATCGTGGTTGCCATAGATGCGATCGATAGGATTGGGGTTGTCGAAGCGCAGCACGCCCTTCACAGGCTCGCCCTCGGCCACGCCGGGCAGGTTGAAGGCTGGATGTGCTCCTATCTGGAAGTGAATCTCACGCTTGTCGGTGTTGTGAACATGCCAGATGACGTGCACCTCGTTGCCCACGAGCTTGTAGGTTACGGTAAGCATGAAGTGGTAGGGATACTGTCGCAGCGTGTTCTCGTTGTCGTGCAGCAGGTAGGTGACGCTCTGCTCCGTGAGCTTAAGGAGTTGGAAGTTCATGTCGCGCGCAAATCCGTGGCGGCCAAGGCTGTAGGTATCGCCCTCGGTGCGGTAGGTGCCCTTCCACAATCCGCATACAATCGGGAAGAGTATTGGCGAACGGCGGCCCCAGTACTTGTCGTCGCCCTGCCACAGATATTCCTTGCCGTCGCCATCCTTGACGCTCTGGAGTTCGGCTCCGAGGCTTGAAACCTCAATAGAGAGTCGGTCGTTGTGAAGTGTCTCCATAATGTAGTGTTTTTTGGGGGATTTTTCTATTTTGTCTTCTCGTTGAATTTCTCCATCAGCCATTTCTTCTGCTCCTCGATGGTGAGGTGGCTGTTGTCGAGCACCAGTGCGTCGTCGGCCTGGCGCAGGGGCGATGTAGCGCGGTGGCTGTCGATATAGTCGCGCTCCTCCACATTCTTGAGGATGTCGTTGAAGTCGGCGGGCATTCCCTTGGCCTGCAACTCCTTGAATCGGCGCTGGGCGCGAATCTCGGCAGAGGCTGTGACGAAAATCTTGAGCTCGGCATCTGGGAACACCACTGTGCCAATGTCGCGGCCGTCCATAACGATGCCCTTCTCCTTGCCCATGGCCTGCTGCTGCTCCACGAGCTTGGTGCGCACGAAGGGCAGGGCGGCTATCGGACTGACATGCTGCGACACCTCAAGCGAGCGTATCTCCTGCTCCACCACCTCGCCATTGAGGCAAGTCATGGGGCGCGATGTCTCGGGGTCGAGCTTGAACGAGATTCTCACCTCGGGCAGAAGCTGCTCCAGGCGCTCGGTATTGATATTGCCCTCGGCGTCAAACAGATTGTTGCGCATGGCAAACAGCGTCACGGCACGGTACATTGCACCTGTGTCGACATATATATAGCCCACTTCACGGGCGAGATCCTTTGCCATAGTGCTCTTGCCGCACGACGAATGGCCGTCGATAGCCACGATTATCTTCTTCATTCTTCCTATTTTAAAATTGTTATAATTGATTTTACTGTATAATGGTTTGTTGCAGATCGGGATTGAATCAGAGATTGAAAGCCGCATTGATTACAATCGACGAGCTTGACACATGATACTTGCCGTAGGCGAGATTGAGCTTGAAGCGGTCGAGATTGACACCAGCTCCAAACGAGAGTCCTGCTCCATGCGCGCTCTTGCCGTCGCTGTTCTCAATGCGCATCTCGTCTGCGCGGCGGAAATTATAGCCGGCTCCTATCCATAGCGATTGCGACAGCGATGCGTCGACACCCACCACAAGATGGTTGACAAAGCGGTAGCCCCAGTGGTTGAGGTCGACAAGCGTGGCCGACACTCTGAACGGCGTGTGCTCAAACCTGCGGCTCGCTCCTATCTGCACGTCGATGGGCATAGGCTCGAAGTCGTCGTTGTAGGCCTTGAGCTGTCCGCCAAGGTTCTTGGCCACGAGCGAGAGCGAGATGTCACGGTCAGGGTCGTAGTAGTTCACGCCCAAGTCGAATCCCACGCCGATACTACTGTAGCTGCCAATGTAGGAGCTTACAAACTTGGCCGTAATGCCGCCTGCGATGCGGTTGCTGAGCATATAGGCGAAATATCCAGCCACCGATATGTCCTTGGCCGAGAAGTCGCCCGTCTGCTGTCCGTCGGCATCCATCTCACGCATGGAGCCGTAGTTCATGAACTGTCCGCTCACAGCCCACGATGCCTTGTCGTTGACAATGCGGCTGAACGATGCGCTTGCCGTGGTTGAGCCCTCCATGTAGGTCATGAAGTTAAGGCCCACGGTCTTGTCGCCCACCGACGAGAGCAGGGCTGGATTGTGGAATATCAGCGAAGCGTCGTCCTCGACAAGCGTTATGTTGTCGCCGCCCATGGCTGCTGCATGCGCGCTGACGGGCAGACGCAGAAAGTTGTATGTTGTTTGGCTTTCCTGTGCCTGCAAGCAGGCTGTGCCTACCAATGCGAGTAGTAATGTGGTAATAAATGTCTTCATCCGTTTTTCTTATGAATGCAAAGTTAATAAAATAACGCCAAATAGCGCAATTTATTATTGCTTAATCGAAGATATTAAATGATTGGCAGATTTAAGGGGTCGTTTGAAGTCACCCCCTTTTGCAACTCAACACAATAAAACTAACGTGGTCAAAATGTCATTAGTCATTAAGTCATTAAGAATTTGAAATTGCAGTCACCCTTATAGTATAATACACTTCCAATTTTCTTAATGACTTAATGACTAATGACATTCTTCAGAGGAAAAGACATCATCCAAAACACGGGCGGTGTCAAAGTGTCAAAATCGATTTGAAAAAGTATATTTCAATGCCTATATAGATATATTTAATTAAATATAGCTCTCTCGGCAGGAAAAAATATTTCTCTCGGCAGGAAAAAAACAGGCATAAAAAAGGTACCCCATTGAAGAGGTACCCCTTTATCTGTTTATTCCATTTTCCAGATGCAGATTTTAATACTCGTCCACCTTCTGCGCCTTGCGGTAGGCATCGAGTTCCTTCTGCAACTGCTTGGTTATCTTCTCGTAGCCCGGCTTGCCGTAGAGGTTGTTAAGCTCATTAGGGTCGTTCTGCAGGTCGTAGAGCTCGTTGTAGCTTACGACCTCATCCTTAGGTTCGAAATAGCCGATGCTAATGAGCGATTTGAGAGTGGCATTTTCCGTTGTGCCCTCGATGCCCTGGTACTTGTTTTCGGGCACAGCGTCGAGACCTCCCTTGCCATAGAAGTGGATGAGCTTGTAGCGGTCGGTGCGCACACCGTCGTGCTTGCGCACCATGTGGTAGGTGGGATAGTCGTAGTAGTGGTAGTAGATGCTTGTGCGCCACTGCTTCTGCGCGTCGCCGTTGTCGAAGATGGGGAGGAGCGAGCGGCCCACCATCTCCTGCGGCTTCTTCACTCCGGCAAGCTCAAGGAATGTTGGGGCATAATCTATATTCTGCACCAGCTTATGGCACACGCTTCCCGGCTTGGTGTGGCCCGGATAGCTGATGATGAGCGGTGTGCGGAGCGACTCCTCGTACATGAATCGCTTGTCGAACCATCCGTGCTCGCCCATGTAGAATCCCTGATCGGAAGTGTAGACGATGATGGTGTTGTCGGTGAGTCCGTTGGCGTCGAGATAGTCAATGATGCGACCCACGCTCTCGTCGACGCTGGCTATTACCGACATGTAGTCACGTATATAGGCCTGGTACTTCCAGTTGTCGAGATCCTTACCCTTGAGGTTGGCCTCAAGCAGCTTGCGGTTGCGTGGGAAGTAGTAGCGGCCCCATGCCGAGCGCTGTTCGGGGGTCATGCGGTTGATTTCGCCCATAAGAGCGTTGTAGGAGTCCTTGCTGTCCTCGTTGTTGAGGTCGAGCATCTCAGGCACTTTGAAGTCCTGTTCCCAGCGCATGTGCTTGGTGACGCTCATCTTCTGGGTGCGCACGGCAGAGCCGCGTGTGGCGTAGTCGTCGTAGAATGTCTCGGGCATCGGGAACTCCACGTTGTCGTACTTGCCGAGGTTCTTGATGTTGGCCTGCCAGTTGCGGTGGGGCGCCTTGTGGTGGAGCATAAGGCAGAACGGCTTCGACTTGTCGCGATGGTCCATAAAGTCGATGGCGTGGTCGGTGGAGAGGTCGGTGCTGTAGCCCTGCTCCACAATGTATTGGCCGCCGGGGGTGTCGGTGCCGCGATACTGCGGGTTCCAGTACTGTCCCTGATCGTTGTATATATGATAGTAGTCGAAGCCCTTGGGGTCGCAACCCATGTGCCACTTGCCGATGATGGCTGTTTGGTAGCCAGCCTGCTGCAGCAACTCAGTGAAGAAAGTGCGCGATGTGTCGATGCCCTCGCCGAGCTGTCGCTGTCCGTTCTGATGACTGTAGAGTCCGGTCATCAAGCATGCGCGCGACGGTGTGGAGAGCGAGTTCTCCACGAACGCCTTGTCGAAACGCATTCCGCGCTGTGCGATACGGTCGATGTTGGGTGTCGGGGCGAGCTTGCCTATGGCGTGGCCGTAGGCCGAGATGCATTGAAAGGCATGGTCGTCGCACATGATGTAAACAATGTTTGGACGCTGTGCAGCGGCTTTCTGCTGGGCCTGCATCGAGGACGCAAGACACGAGAGGGCCGCAAGGGAAATAATCGATTTGTTCATCAGAATAGATAAATTAGTTATGTTGTATGTAGAAACTATTGAGGTTTCGGAAACTTTCAAAAGAAAGTCTACAAAAGTACAAAAAAATATTCTAAGAAACGACTTTATGGGGATTTAATACGAATAAAGGTCCATACGGAAGATTGAATTTTGAATTGTGAGTTTTGAATTGTGCGCTTTGCGCATTAGGAATTGTTCAAATATGAATTGAATTTTATTAATTCAAGAATCAAAATTTAATAAATCAAAATCGCCAACGGTGACAATTCAAAACTCAAAACTCAAAATTATCCCTTGAGTTTTCCCTTGCTGCGCAAATACGTGCGTCGTCCGTAGGTGGCGATCACCACAAAGCAGATGAAAGGAAGGACAAACGACACATTGACAGCTGGCATACCGAACAACTCGCCCTTATCGATGATCGAAGCCTGCATAGGAGGCAAAACGCTGCCGCCAAGGATTGCCATAATAAGACCAGCGGCTCCAAACTTGGCGTCGTCACCGAGACCGCTCAAGGCGATGCCGTAGATGGTAGGGAACATCAGCGACATACATGCACTCACGCCTACAAGACAATAGAGTCCGTAGATATTCTGGAAGAAGATCACTCCGCATGTGAGTGTACCTCCGGCTACGGCGAGAATCATCAGTAGCTGACCCGTGTTGAGATAGCGCAAGAGGAAGGTGCAGATGAAACGCGAGCAGCAGAATATCACCATCGCTATGATATTGTATTTCTGCGACATCACCTCTGCATCCTGCTCAGCCATGCCTTCTGCCATGAGCACGCGGGTGCCATATTGTATGACGAATGTCCAGCACATGATCTGCACGCCTACGTAGAAGAACTGGGCGATGACTCCCTCGCGGTAGTGTGGCAAGGTGAAGATGCGGCGCAATGTGGGAAGGAAGTTTATGTCGTGGTTTGCATCGCCGTTCTTCGGCATCTTCATGAAAAGCACGATGAGGAACATGGCAAGAATCACAAGACCGATGATTAGATACGGACCTATGAGCACCGAGAGGTCGTATTCCTTCACAGCCTCAAACTCGTCGGGCGTGAGGTTGGAGCGAGCCGCCGTGTCGAGCGGATTGAGCTTGGCCTGGATGAAGTTCATCGCCACATACATGCCGAGCAACGAACCCATCGGGTTGAACGACTGCGCGAGGTTGAGGCGGCGTGTGGCTGTCTCCTCGGTACCCATAGAGAGGATGTAGGGATTGCTTGAGGTTTCAAGGAATGAGAGTCCGCACGTGAGGAGGAAATAGGCGGCAAGGAATGGATAGTACTCGCCCGTCATCTTTGCCGGATAGAACATGAATGCGCCGAGGGCGTAGAGTCCGAGTCCTACAAGCACACCAGCCTTATAGCTGTACTTGCGGATGAACATTGCTGCCGGGAACGCCATAGCGAAATATCCACCATAGAACGCCACCTGAACCATTGCTCCGTCAGTGGCCGACATGCGGAATATCTTGGAGAAGGCTTTAACCATAGGGTTGGTGATATCGTTGGCAAAGCCCCATAGGGCAAAACACGATGTAATAAGAATGAATGGCACGAGATAGCTCACTCCATCCTTGTAAAGTATAGATTGTTTGTTTTCTTTCATTGGGTAAATTGAGTTTTGGTCCTGCCATAAGACTCCATTGGAAAAGACTCTTATGGCAGGACCTTGTTTATTTGAATTTCTTATTTTGTTTAGGCTTTTACGATTCTTCTCATTTCGGCGATGTCGCTAACTTCTCCCTTGGCGAGAGCCTGTGTGAGGATGTTGCCTATGCCGGTGGCCTCTACGGGTCCTGCCTCTACGGGTACTCCGAGAGCCACCTCGGTGAGACGGTTGAGTAGCTTGTTCTGCGAGCCGCCACCTATGATGTGAAGTTTCTTTATCGGTGATGGCAGCATTGCGTTGAGCGCACTTGTCGCCTCTGCATACTTGGCAGCGAGCGACTGGAGGACGATGCGTGTGGTTTCTGCCTTGTTGGTGGGGGCTGTGAGGTTGTGGGCGTTGCAGTAGTCGATGATAGCCTGCTGCATAGACGGGGGGTTCTGGAAGGCAGCGTCGTCGACCGGTATCACTGTGTCGATGACAGCCTTCTCAGCGGCAGGAAGCAGGATGTCGTACTGCTGCTCGTCGCCATCTTCCTTCCATTCTGCCATCAGACGCTGTATGAACCACAGTCCGGTGATGTTCTGCAGGAAGGTTATCTTTCCTCCAATGCCACCCTCGTTGGTGAATTCTGCGCGGCGTGCCTCCTCGGTGAGGATAGGCTCGTTGATTTCAACGCCAAGCAGCGACCATGTGCCAGAGCTGATGAAGGCCACGGGCTGTTCGTTGTCGGAGGCAGGCACGGCTGCTACGGCGCTCGCCGTGTCGTGGGAGCCAACGGCTATTACATCAACTTCTCCAAGCCCCGTCTCCTCGGCTATGTCCTTGCGGAGCCGTCCACGCACAGTGCCTGGCATCACTATCGGACAGAACAGATGGCGCGGCAGGCCAAGGCTGTCGATAAGCTCCCAGTCCCAATCGCGCTTGCGGGCGTCGAACATCTCGGAGGTAGAGGCAATGGTGTATTCTGTGTTGGCCTCGCCAGTAAGGAAATAGCTGAAGAGGTCGGGGGTGAACAATAGCTTGTCGGCAATCTGCAACTGCGGACTGTCGGCAAGTTTCAAACTGAGGAGTTGAAAAAGAGTGTTGATTTCCATCACCTGGGTGCCGTTGACGGCATAATGGGCAGTGCGGTCTACATCAGCAAAGAAACGTTCGGCCATGCCATTGGTGCGCGCGTCGCGGTAGCACACGGGATTGCCTACGAGATTACCGTCGCGGTCGATGAATCCAAAGTCTACGCCCCATGTGTCGATGGCTATACCCGACACCTTGAGTCCGAGCAGAGCGGCCTTCTTGAGTCCGGTCTTCATATCCTCGAAGAGGGCGAGGAAATCCCAATACACATGGTTGCCAAGACGCACTTGGCGGTTTTGGAAGCGGTGAACGAGTTGCATGGTGAGTTTCTTCTCACCATTTTCATCGGTTATGGTTCCAGCGATGACGCGACCGGAGCCGCCGCCGAAGTCGATTGCTAAATAGGTCATTGTAAGTAGTTTTTTTAAAATTCAAAAAGCCCCACCCTTTGACCCCTCCCTGCGGGGGAGGGTTAGGAGGTGGGGCTTTTAGGTATATTACTTCTGTTTCTTTCCAAGCACGTAAGCCTCAAGGTCGTCAATTTCCTCAGGAGTGAGGGTGTTGTACTTGCCTCCGCTGAGCACGATGATGCGGCAAGCCATCTCGAAGAACATAGCACGCTCGAATACCTCGTCGAATGTTTTGCCACACACCACCTGGCCATGCTTGAGCATGAGGGCTGAGTTGTGGTCCTTCAAGGCTGCTTTGACAGCTTCGGCAAGCTCGGGTGAGCCCGGACGATAGTAAGGAATCACGGGAAGCTCCTTGCCCACGTGGCAGGGAATCTCGGCTGTAACGTTGAAGTCCTTCGGGGTCTCACTCATGCAAGAAACCACGGTGGCATACTTCGACTGGAAGTGGAGCACTACGTCGCAGTCGGGACGCTCGCGCAACACACCAAGGTGGAAACCGCTCTCCATTGAAGGCTTAACGCCATTGAGCACCTCGCCGTCTGCAACACGGCAGATTGACACCTTCTCCTTAGGGAGTGTGGGCACCCATGAACCTGTACCTGAAACCAAGGCCTCATCGCCAATGCGCCATGAGAGGTTGCCGCTTGAGCACAATGTTAAACCAGCGTCACCAACGCGGTGAGCCTGACGGAGAAATTCCTGTATCTGATAATCCTGTATCATTTCTTTTTCTTTGATTTGTTGTTTCTGTTAATGGGGTCGGCCTTTTAAAATGCCTTCTTGTAGAGTTCGAGAATGTCCTGCTCGGTAATGTCGCGCGGGTTGCCTGGTGTGCAAACGTCGGCAAAGGCAGCCTTGGCAAGGCGCGGAAGGTCTTCCTCCTTAATGCCAAGCTCGGCAAGATGCTGAGGAATACCCACACGGATGCTGAGCTGACGAACAGCCTCAACTGCAGCCTCGGCAGCCTCCTCGCGTGTCATTCCCTCCTTGTAGGCGTTCATTGCCTTGGCGATTGTGACATACTTGTCGAGAGCGGCAGGAGCGTTGAACTCCATTACGATAGGCAACAACAACGCGTTGGCCACACCGTGGGGAATGTCGAAGATAGCACCGAGAGGATGAGCCATGCCGTGAACAGCACCAAGACCCACGTTGGAGAAAGCCATACCAGCAACGTACTGAGCTACGGCCATTCCATCGCGTGCCTCTGGGTTGGAAGGCTCGTTGACAGCTGTCTCCAAGTGGCGTGCAATCATCTCGATAGCCTTAATCTCGAACATGTCGCTCATTTCCCAAGCTCCCTTGGTGATAAGACCCTCGATGGCGTGAGTGAGAGCGTCGAGACCTGTGGCTGCGGTGAGCGAGCGAGGCAATGTGTACATCAATTCTGCGTCGACAATAGCGATGGCGGGAATGTCGTTAGGGTCGACACACACCATCTTCTTGGCATTCTCCTCGTCGGTGATAACATAGTTGATGGTCACCTCGGCAGCTGTACCGGCTGTTGTGGGTAAGGCGATGATAGGCACAGACTTGTGCTTTGTGTCGGCTACGCCTTCGAGCGAAACAACGTCGGCAAATTCAGGGTTGTTGGTGATGATACCGATAGCCTTGGATGTGTCGATGCTCGAACCGCCACCGATGGCGAGAAGGAAGTCGGCACCAGATTTTGCGAAAGCCTCAAGACCGAGCTTCACGTTCTTTACTGTAGGGTTCTGCTTGATTTCGCTGAACACCTCATAAGGAATGTTGGCCTCATCGAGCACGTCGAGCACCTTCTGTGCCACGCCAAACTTGATGAGGTCTTTGTCTGTGCAAACGAGTGCCTTGTGCAAACCGAGACGACGAACTTCGCCCGGCAATTCCTTGCGTGCGCCAGGACCAAAATATGATACTTCGTTGAGGATGAATCTTCTTGTCATGATTAGGTATATGGTAATATGATTTTATTTAAGCCAAAACTTTCCCCTCCTCCTCAACATTTGAAATGAGAAGGAGAGGAAGGCTTTGTTTTTATTTATAAATAGGACCGTAGTTCTTGCAAGCGCGGAAGTCGGCGCCCTCCTTGTCCATACCAAATGCGTTCCAAGCTGCCGGACGGAATATCTTGTCATCCTCTACGTTGTGCATGCAAACCGGTATGCGAAGGATTGAGCACATGGTGATGAGGTCGGCACCGATGTGGCCGTATGAGATGGCACCGTGGTTGGCACCCCAGTTGTTCATCACTGAATATACGTCCTTGAACGGAGCCTTATCGCACAAACGTGGCACAAACCATGTTGTAGGCCATGTCGGGTCAGTGCGCTTGTTGAGAATGTTGTGGATTTCAGGATCAATCTCTACTGTCCATCCCTCGGCGAGCTGGAGCACCGGACCGAGACCCTTGACGAAGTTCAAACGAACCATTGTAACAGGCATTCCACCCTTAGAAAGGAAACTTGAAGAGAAACCGCCGCCACGGAAGTAGTCACGGTTGGCTGGATACCATGTTGTGGCCTTGAGACAAGCGTCAACGTCCTCCTCGGTCATATCCCAGAAGTGCTTCATCTCAGGCTCGCCAGCTGCATTGGTGGCAGCACCTGTACCATCGAGAGTTGTTGCGCCAGAGTTGATGAGGTGGATAATACCGCCAGCTGCACGACCAGTAAGCTCCTTGCCGGTCACGCGCTTAACAGCCTCTGGGCTCCAGTATGTGCGCACGTCTGAGAAAATCTGGGCGCGGCCAGTGAGCAAGTGGTTGAAGAGCATAGCCATGCCGTTGCCTGCGTCGTTCTCGGTAGCAACAATGATAGCCTCGCGGAGTCCGTTCCAGTCGAATGATGTATTGAGCAATGCCTCTGGATAGTCGCCGTTAGGATAGAAGTCGGTCCACTGACGCTGACCCTGGAAACCACCTGCTATAGCGTTGTGGCCAAGAGCCTCCTCCTTGTAGCCGAGTTCCTTGAGGCGTGGGTTGCCATGCATGAGGTCGCGCATGATAATCATCATCTTAACGATGAACTCCCAGTCACTATCCTTCTGCTCGCGGGTCTTTGCCTTCTCAGGACGGTTGGCGATGTCCTCGCCCTCGTTGGTCATACAGTGCTCGCGAGTCCAAGCCATAGCCTTCTCAAACTCAACAGGGTCGTAGATGCCCTCGTCCATACGTCGGATAATCTCGGTGAGGTCGACACTCTCGTTGCGCATACCAAGATATTCCTGGAAGAAATCAGGATTAACAATAGAACCTGCAATACCCATGCAGACACTACCCATCGACAAGTATGACTTGCCGCGCATTGTGGCAACAGCCTGGGCAGCACGTGCGAAGCGCAAAATCTTCTCGGCTACATCCTCAGGAATGGTATCGTCGCCAAGGTCCTGAACGTCGTGACCATAGATGCCAAACGCAGGCAGACCCTTCTGAGCGTGAGCTGCAAGAACAGCTGCAAGATACACTGCACCCGGACGCTCTGTGCCATTGAAGCCCCAAACTGCCTTAGGATAGTAAGGATTCATGTCCATCGTCTCTGAGCCATAGCACCAGCAAGATGTAACGGTGATGGTAGAGCCTACACCCTCGCGCTCGAACTTCTCAGCGCAAGCTGCACTCTCAGCAACACGGCCAATTGTGGTATCAGCGATAACGCACTCAACTGGCGAGCCGTCGCCATTGCGCAAGTTGTCAGAAATGAGCTTTGCAACAGACTTTGCAAGATTCATTGTCTTATCTTCGAGGCTTTCACGCACACCTCCCTGTCGTCCGTCAATAGTAGGACGGATTCCAATCTTTGGGTAATTACTCATAATTTTTTTAGGTTTTTATAAAGTATTGTAAATATACATTTCCATATCCTGCATTCAAATATATTATTGAACGCATTATATATGTTGGTTTGTCGTTTTAGTAGCTATTGGCCACAAAATTAAGAATTAAAATTGTACGAAACAATATTATTGCCAACAAAAAGGTCTCATACACGTTGATGTTAACATTTTATCACACAATTACAACCTCTCGTCGTAAATAATTTGTAGTTTTGCACAAGAATACTAATCAAAAGCATTTTAAGACAACAAATAATATGACACTTGAAGACTTTATCGCCGACTGGCACTCTCCATCACCCACTTTGCTTGTGCACACCAGCGGTTCAACGGGCAAACCCAAACCTATGCTTGTGGAAAAGAAACGCATGGAGGCGTCGGCACGACTGACATGCGATGTTCTCGGACTTAAACCTGGCGACTCGGCCCTACTCTGCATGCCGCTCGACTATATTGCAGGCAAGATGGTGGTGGTGCGCTCTATCATTGGCAAACTAAAACTCGTATGCGTGGAACCAAGCGGACACCCGCTGAAGGGGCTCAACGAGGCACCTGTGTTCGCGGCTATGGTGCCTATGCAGGTATACAACAGTCTTAAAGTGAACGAAGAACGAAGATTGCTGTGTGGAATAAAACATCTCGTAATAGGCGGAGGAGCCGTGAGCAAGGAGATGGCGAAAGAATTGCAAACTCTTCCCAATGCCGTGTGGAGCACTTACGGAATGACCGAGACTCTGTCGCATATCGCACTAAGACGACTCAACGGACAGGAGGCAAGCGAATGGTATGAACCTTTCGAAAGCGTTGATGTGTCGCTTAGCGACGAGGGATGCCTGGTGATAAACGCTCCTTTGGTGTGCGCTAAGACTCTCGTCACCAACGACATTGCCGAGATTGCTACCGACGGACGCCATTTTCGCATACGCGGACGAAGGGATAACGTTATATGTTCGGGAGGGATAAAAATGCAAATAGAAGAGATTGAGGCTAAACTACATTCTCATGTCAACGTGCCGTTCATCATCACAAAACGTAAGGATGAGAAGTTCGGCGAGACGGTTGTTATGATAGCAGAAACTCAAGATACAGACCATCTGAAGGCTGTGTGCCAAGAAAGACTGTCAAAATACGAACAGCCACATTATTATATATATACCAACCGCATACCAACCACCGAGACTGGCAAACCGGCAAGGGCAAGAGCAAAGGAAATGGCAGAAGCCTATGCATCGAAATAGCGAAGAAAACGTTTTTCCATAAACATTACTATTATAAATTGTAAAAAACAAGCACCCTTTCAGAAATATTTAGTAAATTTGCACGTCTATTGTGCACATACACGTGACTTAAATAGGCATTTAAGAAAAACAAATACAAAGAAATATATACGAATATGAACGTTTTAGAACTTAGTGAACAAGAGATTGTAAGAAGACAGAGCCTTCAGGAACTGCGCAATATGGGCATCGACCCATATCCAGCAGCAGAGTTCCCAACCAACGCCTTCTCAGAGGACATCAAGAAGGATTTCAAGGACGAGGACGAGAAGCGCGAGGTCATCATCGCTGGCCGCATGATGAGCCGCCGCGTGATGGGCAAGGCAAGCTTCGTGGAATTACAGGACTCGAAGGGCCGCATCCAGGTGTATATCACTCGCGATGACATCTGCCCTGATGAGGATAAAACTCTCTACACTACTGTGTTCAAGCGTTTGATGGACATTGGCGACTTCATCGGCATCAAGGGTTTCGTGTTCCGCACACAGACAGGCGAAATATCCGTACACGCTAACAGCCTCACATTGCTCTCAAAGAGCTTGAAGCCGCTGCCTATCGTTAAGTATAAGGACGGTGTGGCTTACGACAAGTTCGACGACCCTGAGTTGCGTTTCCGTCAGCGTTATGTAGACCTTGTTGTAAACGATGGCGTGAAGGAAACTTTCCTTCAGCGTGCTACTGTAGTGCGCACTCTTCGCCGCGTGCTCGACGAAGCTGGCTACACCGAGGTGGAGACTCCTACATTGCAGTCGATTGCCGGCGGCGCATCTGCACGCCCGTTCATCACCCACTTCAACGCTCTCGATCAGGACATGTACATGCGTATCGCCACTGAGCTTTATCTCAAGCGACTGATTGTTGGCGGATTTGAGGGTGTATACGAAATCGGCAAGAACTTCCGCAATGAGGGTATGGACCGCAACCACAACCCTGAGTTCACATGTATGGAGCTCTACGTACAGTATAAGGACTACAACTGGATGATGTCGTTCACAGAGAAGTTGCTCGAGACTATCTGTATCGCAGTTAACGGCAAGCCTGAGCGCGAAATCGATGGCAACATCGTTAGCTTCAAGGCTCCTTACCGCCGTCTGCCTATCCTCGACGCCATCAAGGAGAAGACTGGGTTCGACTGCAACGGAAAGACAGAGGAGGAGATTCGCGCATTCTGCCTTGAGAAGGGTATGGACGTTGACGACACTATGGGCAAGGGTAAACTTATCGACGAGCTCTTCGGCGAGTTCTGCGAGGGCACATTCATTCAGCCTACATTCATCACTGACTATCCCGTTGAAATGTCGCCGCTCACAAAGATGCACCGATCAAAGCCGGGACTGACAGAGCGTTTCGAGCTTATGGTAAACGGCAAGGAGCTTGCCAACGCCTACTCGGAACTTAACGATCCGATTGACCAGGAGGAGCGTTTCGTCGACCAGATGAAGCTTGCCGACAAGGGTGACGACGAGGCTATGATTATCGACCAGGACTTCCTCCGTGCTCTACAGTACGGTATGCCTCCTACATCAGGCATCGGCATCGGTATCGACCGTCTCGTGATGCTCATGACTGGCAAGACCTACATCCAGGAGGTGCTCTTCTTCCCACAGATGAAACCAGAGAAGAAGATGCCACAGAGTACTATCAAGGAGTGGGCTGAGATTGGAGTACCTGAAAACTGGGCTTACGTGCTCCGCAAGGCTGGCTTCAACCTCATCTCCGACATCCGCGACCAGAAAGCTCAGGGCTTGCAGCAGAAAATTGGAGAAATCAACAAGAAGTACAAGCTCGGCTACGATAAGCCTTCGGTTGACGATATCCAGAAATGGATTGAGGCTGCGACAAACAGCTCTGCCAAAGAAGTAGCTGAATAAGCAAATATTTAATTTAGTAGGCTATAGATTACCAACTATAGCCTACTGAAATAACAATACAAGAAAATAATGAGTAACTGTCTACACTGGCTATGGCAAACACCCCATATCCTACTACAGCTACTCCAAACACTAACATTTAACATTACACGAAGTGTTCTCTTGTGGAAAAATAGCTATTATTGGCGGCGGTAGCTGGGCTACTGCTATTGCCAAGATTGTGATAGGTCATACCCATCACATAGGATGGTATATGCGCCGTGACGACAGCATAGAGGAGTTTAAGCGTATAAGCCACAACCCGAATTATCTCACGAGTGTACACTTCAACACCGACGAGATATTCTTCTCAAGCGACATCAACCGTATCGTCGAAGCCTACGACACTCTCGTGTTCGTAGTGCCGTCGCCCTACCTTAAAAACCATCTCAAGAAACTTAAGACAAGACTGCGCAACAAGTTTATTGTCACCGCTATCAAGGGGCTTGTACCCGACGACAACATTGCTTGTTCCGAATTCTTCCACGAAGTTTATGATGTGCCCGACGAGAACCTTGCATGTATCGGAGGTCCGTCACACGCCGAAGAGGTGGCTCTCGAACGTCTGTCCTACCTCACCGTGGGATGCTCCGACCAAGAGAAGGCGCAGGCTTTCTGCGAAGTACTCGACTCTGAATTCATCAAAACCAAGACTTCAAGCGACGTTATCGGCATCGAATATTCTTCGGTGCTGAAGAATGTGTATGCTATTGCTTCTGGTATCTGCAGCGGACTGAAATATGGCGACAACTTCCAGGCTGTGCTCATATCCAACGCCGTGCAAGAGATGTCGCGCTTCCTTACATCAATAAATCCTATCGACCGCAGCATCTACGACTCCGTATATCTCGGCGACCTGCTTGTTACCGGCTACTCTAAGTTCTCGCGCAACCGCACTTTCGGAACAATGATTGGCAAGGGCTATAGCGTGAAGAGCGCACAGATAGAAATGGAGATGATTGCAGAAGGATTCTTCGGAACCAAATGCATGAAGGAGAAAAACCGACACCACCATGTTAATATGCCAATTCTCGATGCCGTATATAATATATTGTACGAGCGAATAAGTCCACAGATTGAGATAAAATTGCTCACTGACTCGTTCCGATAAAAAAAACAGCGGTTGAGTAACCTTTAAGAAACATACTAAAAACTCTTGACATAAACCATTAATAAAACAACAAATATGAAAAGTATCAGCTTAGACATCACAAAGGCTGCACAGTTCCTCTCTGAAGGCGCAGTCAAAGCTTATGAACCCCAAGTAAAAGCCGCTCAGGAAGCTCTTGAGAATGGCACATGCCCTGGAAACGATTTTCTCGGATGGCTTCACCTCCCGTCTTCTATCACTCCTGAGTTCATTGCCGAACTCCAGAGCGTTGCCAACACTCTGCGTGAGAAGTGCGAGGTTGTGGTTGTTGCTGGTATCGGCGGCAGCTATCTCGGAGCTCGTGCCGTGATTGAGGCTCTTGGCAACTCATTCGCTTGGCTCGTACAGGACAAGAAGAACCCGACAGTAGTGTTCGCCGGTAACAACATCGGTGAGGACTATCTCGCTGAACTCACCACTTACCTGAAGGACAAGAAGTTTGGTGTTATCAACATATCTAAGTCTGGCACTACTACCGAGACAGCTCTCACTTTCCGTCTTCTCAAAAAGCAGTGTGAGGACCAGCGCGGCAAGGAAGAGGCTAAGGACGTTATTGTTGCCATCACCGACGCTCACAAGGGTGCAGCTCGTGCTGCAGCCACTAAGGAAGGCTACAAGACATTCGTTATTCCTGACAACGTTGGCGGTCGCTTCTCTGTATTGACTCCGGTTGGCTTGCTGCCTATCGCTGTTGCAGGTTTCGACATCGCTGCTCTCGTTGGAGGTGCTGCTGATATGGAGAAGGCTACTGGCAAGGACGTTCCGTTCGAGGAGAACCCTGCTGCTATCTACGCTGCCCTTCGCAACGCTCTCTATACTGAGGCAGGCAAGAAGATTGAGATTCTCGTTAACTACCAGCCCAAACTCCACTTCATGAGCGAGTGGTGGAAGCAGCTCTACGGTGAGTCTGAGGGTAAAGACGGCAAGGGTATCTTCCCTGCATCATGCGACTTCACTACCGACCTCCACTCTATGGGTCAGTGGATTCAGGAGGGCGAGCGCTCTATCTTCGAGACTGTTATCAGCATCGAGACCCCTGAGAAGAAAGTACTCTTCCCGCACGACGAGGAGAACCTCGACGGCCTTAACTTCCTTGAGGGCAAGCGCGTTGACGAGGTGAACAAGATGGCTGAGCTTGGCACACGTCTGGCTCACGTTGACGGTGGCGTGCCTAACATCCGCCTTTCTGTTCCTCAGCTCAACGAGTACTATCTCGGTCAGATCATATACTTCTTCGAGATTGCTTGCGGTATCAGCGGCAACATCCTTGGTGTCAACCCGTTCAACCAGCCGGGCGTAGAGGCTTACAAGAAGAATATGTTCGCTCTGCTCAACAAGCCTGGATATGAGGCTGAGAGCGAGGCTATTCAGAAGCGTCTTGCCGACGAAAAGTAATCACACAAATCTATAAAAATGAAAAACGGACTGCGACATCAATTGCAGTCCGTTTTTCACATTGAAAATATGACAAACATTAAAGAAGCTATTCAGCAGTACAAACTGTCGCATGCTTACAGCGAGTTTTCTCCACGTTGCGTGCTATTCGACATGGACGGCGTGCTCTACAATTCCATGCCCAACCATGCAGTGGCTTGGCATGAGGCAATGAAAAAATTCGGCATTCACTTCACCGCTGATGATTCCTACGCCACAGAAGGAGCGCGTGGTGTCGACACTATCCGCCGATACGTACTTAATCAGCAAGGCAAGGAAATATCTCCTGAGGAAGCTCAGCGCATGTATGATGTCAAGACTGAGATTTTCCACCGTATGCCCATCGCTGATATTTTCCCTGGTGTCATCGACATCATGCAGAAGATTAAGTCGGATGGCATGACCATAGGTGTTGTCACAGGCAGCGGCCAGCGCCCGCTCATCAAACGTTTGCTCACCGACTTCGACGGTTTCCTTACCGAAGACCATATTGTCACTGCATACGATGTGGAGCGTGGCAAACCTAATCCCGACCCTTATCTCATGGGGCTCCGCAAGACTGGCAACAATGAGCCTTGGCAAGGCATTGTGGTTGAGAATGCTCCTCTTGGAGTGCGTGCCGGCTCGGCAGCCAACTGTTTTACCATTGGCATCAACAGTGGCCCACTACCCGACTCTGCCCTATCTGATAATGGCGCAAATATCGTGCTGCAGCAGATGACAGATTTGTGCTGTCTATGGGATGAGCTATTGCAAAACATTGACTGACACCTCACCCTCCTTTAGTTATCACCCCCATTAATTAACATTTTGCCCATGCAAAATGTTATTTTTTTTTGCATATAATTTCATTGGCATACTTATTCGGTATAACTATCATTAACAAGTAGAATATTTTACGCCACCATTAGAGTTTCATCTATGTAGGAAACGATAATTACTTGTGTCGACCAAGGAGGCACATCATACGACCTTACACTCGTTGACGCCACTGCACAGTACTACACCATCAACTATGGCGGTGCTACCTATCAGGGTCATACAACACACATAAGAAGACAATCAAACATTGTCAGTTGTTTGATGGTCTTTTTTCATAAAGGGAAAATATGAACAACTCTTGATATTTTATGAATATGCCTATATAGCCATAAATACGTAACTTTGCACCCCATGGCGCAAGAAACATTGTCATTGGCACAATGCCTGAAGATGGGTCTACCTACGACATGACTGCTCGCGGCATGCAATATCAAGGCAAGAGCGAGACTGAGGCACAAAACATGGCTGCCATGTCTACCAAAGGCAAAGTGCAGGTGCAAGCCACACTGTCGGCAATCAAAGAATTGTCGGGTTGGACTATATACGCCTGCCTGATACTTGCTGGACTGATGCTTGTGGTGCCGTGGCCTAAGAGGGATATATCGAAGGATACAAAAGAAGGGTATATAAATTATTCGTGAATTCAACGAAATATAACTCCAGTACCGTTTTAAGTGTTACTTAACTGGTACTGGAGTTTCAGTCGTGTGGTACTGGAGTTTCAGTTATTTAAAACTCCAGTATACTATAATATGTACTGTGACCTTACTAATATTACGTATAAAACCATTATTACACTCTTGGATTTCATACATATGGCTCATACGGAAAATGCTCTAAAAACGAAAAACATTTAAAATATGATTTTCGTTTTCAGAGCATCATTCTTATAAATCCAACATTGCGCTTCGCTCTCTACAAGGAGCAATATTTGCCGTTGAAAGATTTCTCGCGAGCATGGATTGGAATGGTTGTGGCAACTATCGGAGAGAATGTGTCGTACACTGGACAAAAATCTTTGCTACCGATGAGGTTGTTTATACCGAACCCATCATTCAGAACTTCCTTTCGTTCATTGACCACATGTCGTGTAACGCAGATACATACGTTTCACTTGGCGGCTCCAATGGTTGTGCTGACCAACTCACTAATTGGGACGGAACACAGAAGGTCGGCTTGGGAACACCATCAAAAAAGAAGTCACAAGGTTTATCCAGATAATGACAATGAGAGGCGATTTGTAGCGTTGGTTACTGCAAATCGCCTCAAATTACAGAAAAGTGATGCCAGAAGTAAAGATTTCCAATTATTTATTCTTTCATCTGAATAAGATTTCCTACTTTTGTGGTAAATAATTGACAATTCTATCAAAAGAAAGTCTATTGGTTTATTCTAAC
>DAVZIG010000006.1:0-49913 GCA_052273435.1 Prevotella sp. | reverse complement strand
ACTACCCCTACATCCGCTGCAGCCCAGTCGAGCCCCTTCAGCTCTTCTTTGCTGCACCACTTACTATCAGCATGCTCTCGCCTCTTAAACCCATCAGCCTCAGCTTGTGGAGTACATAGATAGGCTGTCATGGTTATCGAGAAATCGGGATACTTGTGCGGAATTAAGGACGTGTTCTACAATTTCTCGCAGAACTCAATCTTTTCCTTGTTAGGTCCTTCGATAGTGAAGAACTTTACACCATTCTCCCAGAACGGCAAACCATTGACCTCGGTGTCAAGCATTTTCAGTCCTGCACGCTGCACTACATTAAACAGCTCATCGATGTTGCGCACGTCGATGGCAATATGGTCGATTGCTCCGTATGCCATAGCAGCCTGACGGTTCTGATAAGTCTCTATCACGAGGTTGTGGAGCTGTAGGAAAGCCACCTCCTCCGTGCCGTTGATGGTGCGAAGGGCTATTGTGAAGCCCAATGTGAGGTAGAAGTTGATGGTCTCCTCGATATTGTTTGTAGGGATACCGATATGCTGAACGCCTGTTGTGAAATCTTTGATGTTCATAATGCTTATGGATTTTATGTATGTTTATGGATTTTATGTGTCGTTATTCGATGTGAGTTTTATAAGTTTATGATCTGTGCTCCAATCTGGAAGTAAGCCTTCTGCGACTGTGGGTTCCACAGTCCCATGGCATGCACGGGCAGGGTGTAGGAGCCAATCTTCAGGTCGTGGCTCACTTTCAGTTGTGTATGCACGATACCCGATGTGTTGCCGTAGAAGTTTTGTTTCTCACCAGCCTTGTTCAAGGCAAAGGTTCCTCCCACTCCTGCATCCACTCTCCATCCCTCCTTATTATATATAGGATATTCAGCATAAACGAAGGTGGTGTATTTCTGTTCTTTGTTGTCAGACGAGCGGTCGCGTCCAAACATTATTGTCGACCAACTCAGCAGCAATGGAAACCGAGGTTGCTGGAAGCGGTAATTCAGCGTACAGTTAAGGAATCGTCCAGTCTCATGTGCCGAATAATTGAAATACTGCCTATTGTTATACGTTGCTCCAGGCGAGAAGTTGTAAGTGTCCATAGCCGAGAACTCCAGTCCACCCGTGCGCAGAGTGATGTAATGGTTGAACTCCTTGTAGGAACCTTGAGTATTTGTGCCACCCCACAGACCGATTGTCATGTGTCCATTGGCAAACGTATAGCCAAGGTCGGTAAGTATAAGGCAACCGTCGGCAACTTCCATGCCACGCCACAGATGGTTGTTCTGCAAGTCGGCGGTAAGGTGGATTTGTGCTGAAGCCGTCAGGCATATAGCCGAGGCAATGAGTGATGTGGTGATTCTTTTCATTTGCAAGGTTTAGGTTTTTAAATTAATATTTTACGCTTGCAAATTTACGTCATCCCAAACAGGTGACAAAATAAAAATAATCCTTGTTTATTGGGAACGTTACCGCAATCGTTCCCAATTTGCGCAAACGTTCCCAAAGATTTTTACATCAATCGATACGTGCTTACGTATCAAAGTGAATACATGTAATTTATTTTCTTATCTTGTGTCCTGCCAGTCCGTAATAGAATATGAACAGGAAGCAAGGCACGGCGAGCCAGTAGGCATTGTCCTAAAACTTTAGAGCGTATTTTCTTATGACAAATAAAAAGCCCGACAGGGGTGACTCACGTGTTCACTTCCTGTCGGGTTCACTGTATTTCAGCAACTACTTTTCTCTCATAATCAGTTATCCTAAAAACCTATCTACGCTTAGACCTATTAGCTATTATGTATTCTATCTTATTCCCACTTGCGTGTGATTATTCCTTGTTGGCCTCATGCTTCTTCTCAAGATCAATGATCACCTTCATTGAAGTCTCGCGGTGAGTGTCGATATACTTGTAGGCATCATCATACTCCTCGAAGGCAAAGCGGTTGCTTACGAGAGGCTCAAGATTGACAATGCCACGCGATACATAGTCGATGACAGTCTGATAGTCCTCGTGGCGATACATCATCGAGCCTATGAGTCGCAGCTCATGCTCGCCAAGATGGAACATGCTGAGGGCAGGGTCTTTGGCAAAGACAGCCACAACAACGATGTCGCTGCCCTTTTCGATAGTCTCCATAAGTGAGCGTATCGACGACTCAACGCCAGCCACCTCGAAGCCCACCTGATAGCCTTCGTCGCCGAAAAGCTCTTTGGCAGCTTCCTTCAATGGTCGCTTTGTGATGTTAAGCGTGTCGGCAATGCCACACTCGCGAGCCTTGGCAAGTCGGAGGTCGCTCACATCTGTTATGAGCACTCGCTTTGCGCCGCGAGCCTTGCAGAACTGAGCTACAAGATTGCCGATAGTTCCCGCTCCGCTAACCACAACGTTCTTGCCTTTTACGTCTGTGCGGTTGCTTGCATGTGCGCCTACTGCCGCAGGCTCAACCATTGCTCCATAGTCGAGACTCATTCCTTCGGGCAATTTAACCACACGGTCGTCGTCGATAATGAAGTAGTCTTGTGCGCAACCGTCTGCCTGGAAAGCCTGCACACGCAAATGCTCGCATACATTATATTGTCCACGCTTGCAAGGGTTGCACTCTCCGCAAACAAGTTGTGGGCGTGCTGTGATGTTGTCGCCAGGTTTGCATACAGTTACCTTACTGCCACATGCAACAACCACAGCCGAATATTCGTGTCCCTGAACAACGGGATAGAATGTGGCAGGATGGAGTCCGTGGTAAGAGTGAATCTCGCTACCGCAGATGCCAATACGCTTGATGTTGGCGAGTATCTGGTGTTCCTTGAGGTCTTCTGCCTTGGGTGCTGCCACTTCTTTGAACTCAATGTGCTTGGGTGCTACTAATATTGCTTGTCTCATAGTTGTAATGTTTTTAAAGGATATTATTGTAATGTTATTATGTTTTTATTGCTATTTTATAATTTGTTCTTTATTTTCTTCAGTTCCTCTACTATATTGTTGTACACATGGCGGTGGAGCTTGTAGAAGCACAGACACACAGCTGTTGCCATCCAAAGCATACCAGGAATAGTGGAGAACGTGTGGCGCATGATATTTATCACGTCTGTGTTCTGCTCAGCTCCTGCCACATATCCTGCTGAGTCGAGAGCCAAGGCAAACATTGCTGTGCCGAGAGCCATGCCCATCTTGTTGGCAAGCGACACGAAGGCATACTGGAAACCGTCGTTGCGTATGCCCGTCTTCCATTCGCCATATTCCACACAGTCGGGTATTACGGCATAGATGGCTGTGTTGAAGCCGGAGAAGAAGAACCAGGCTATTGCCGAGCATACATAGAACTGGATGGGTGTTGTGTTAGGACTGAAGAAATAGAGCATTGCCATGAATATTCCGCATAGTAGAGCGAAAACGGCTGCTGCATATCCCTTGTTGCCCGTCTTGCGGAACATCCACGGGAAACATGCGGCTCCTGCTATTGACGGCAATATGATGGCCATGGAATAGTAGCTGAAGAGTGTTGCCGAACCTTCAACGTAGGTGAAGTAGTAGAGTATGTCAGCGTTGCGTCCGTAGAGGATGAATCCAAAGAGAAACTGTCCGAGGATGGCAAGCTGATATGGGCGGTTCTTGAGCACCGACTTCAGCTGTACCGAAAGAGGCAACTTCTGTCCCACAGGCACCTCAACCACTTCCTTGGTCTTGCTGAAGCAGAACAGATGGCAGGCGGCGAAGATAATGCCATATATTATAGCTACTGCGAGATAGCCGAATTGTGCGTTGCCCTTGCCAAGGAATGTTACGAGAGGCACGGTTATGATGTTCAGCACACCGATGGCAATCATCGCGCTCACCGAGCGGCTTGTGTTCAGTTTGGCTCTCTCGTCAATGTCTTGTGTCATAGCCCCGCAGAGTGTGCCGTAAGGCAGGTTGACGCAAGTGTAGCCAAGCACCAAGATGCAGTATGTCACAGCCATATACACAATCTTTGCAGTCTGGCTCCAGTCGGGGTGTGCCCAGAAAGTGAGCATGAGTATGATGGCTGTTACGGGTGCTCCGAACAGAAGCCAAGGACGGAAGCGTCCCCAGCGTGTGTGGGTCTTGTCGGTAAGGGTTCCGATGATAGGGTCGTTCACAGCATCCCATATTCTCGATACAAGCATAAGTGTTGCTACTGCGCTCATTCCTATGCCAAACACGTCGGTGTAGAAAATCATGAGGAAGTTGCTTACGAACATCCAACTGAAGTTGCAGCCTACATCGCCCATTCCATAGGCAATCTTGCTAATGAACGGCACACGGCCTTTGTTTGAAGTTGTATTCATTTACTTTTAGGTTTTTTGGTTATTTTCTGACGCAAAGTTAATGCTTTCCCGAAAGATAAATGATAAAAAAATATCAGACTTTTTGCGCAACCGTTCCCGCAACCGTTCCCGATTGGCGCAACCGTTCCCAGAGATTCCTATTGATGTATAAATGAGAAAGAAAGCTATTCGCACAACATCCATTTATGCTTTCTTTTCTTCTCAAAACCAAAACTTTTTGCTAATTTTGCATCATCATTTCTGTAATAGCTAAAAACCAACGATAATGTCAAAATACATCACCATAAAGGATATAGCCAACGAGCTTGGTATTTCTAAGTCGACAGTCTCTCGTGCTCTTTCGGGCGACTTCTCGAATGTGAAGGCGGAGACTATGCAACTCATCACCGAGACAGCACGCCGCATGGGCTATCATCGCAACGAGATGGCTGTGAGCTTGCGCAAGCAAAGCTCACACAATATAGGCATCATCATTCCCGAGATAGTCACCTCTTTTTATATGACCTTCATCAGTCATGTGCAGGCAATATTGCGCGAGCATGGATATAATGTGCTGATAGCGGCATCCAACGAGAGCTATGTTCAGGAACGTGAGAATATAGACATGATGGAGCGTTGCATGGTTGACGGACTTCTAATCAGCGTTTGCGACAAGGATCGCAATGCCGATATCTACCGACGTATAATGTCGCATGGCACACCAATGGTGTTCTTCGACCGTACTGTGGAGAATGTTGAGGCCTCGCAAGTGCGGCTCGACGATTATATAATGTCGTTCTTCATGGTTGAGCAGCTCATCCGTAGTGGTTGCAAGCAAATAGTTCATATCCCGGGACCTTCGCGCATACGTAATGGTTACGAGCGTCTGCGTGGTTATCGCGATGCACTTGAGAAGTTTCATATAGCCTATAATTCCGACCTTGTTTTAGCTCCTGCGTTAAGTGCCGAAGAGGGTAGTAGTGTTATGGGCAATTTCCTTGACAAGAATATACCATTTGATGCGGTGTTTGGATTTACAGAGACAGCACTCATAGGTGCAAAGAGCGTGATTCAGAAAAGAGGTCTGTATATACCATTGGATGTTAGCATTTGTTGTGTGTCTGGCACTACACTTTGTACACTTGTTCATCCAACTATTACAGCTGTGGAACAACCTGTAGAGCAAATGGCTATAGAGGCTTGCCGATTGCTCATGGTGAAAATATCTGACAGCCACAAGCAAGTGGAGGATGTTGTGCTGAGGGGCGAAATAGTGGAAAGAGAGTCAACGGTAAAAGGAATTTCATATTGACATGAGTGGGTCAAAGCTTCTTAGAAGCTGAAAATAATGTAATTTGTAATTATATCTAAATGAATTATGGCACGAAAATCAAATTATATAATATATTGTTGCTGACAGATTATGTGGAACATTATCCAAGTGTATGGGAATTTTTATATAAAGCAGCAAGCCCGACAAGAGTAATGCGCGTGCTTACTTCTTGTCGGGCTTATAGCTTTTCTACAACTGAACCATTATTTCGTATAGAGCTTGCTTCACTTCCTCGTTAGGAAACCCGAGGATATATCCAAATTCATCGTATTTCTTTATAGTCAGATACCCCGACTGATAAAGAAACAACTCAGCGCCTCCGCCTGTAACGTCCGACAATTCTAAAATATTGCGCATAATAGTGCATTGCTCAAAATTGCTAAGACGCAGTTCGATGTTGTCAATAAACTTGGCAATCATGGATGTTGACCCTGACGCAGCCCAGAAGTTGCCGAGCTCCTGAGTGTCGAGAGCATTGATGAGGCTGAAAGGATTATATATGTCTACCATGTTGCGGCGGCTAAAATGATAGCCGTCGTAGTAATCCTTCAATTTGTCATGGGTTTCTTGCAATGACCATCCGTTCATCTCTGCCATTCTCTCCAGTTCGGGTTTGAAGTTATCGGCAATCTCTTGTTCCGTAATTCCGCATATTGCTGCATATTCGGGCAGGAAACTGATGTTGGTGAGGTTGTTGAGAACCGAGAATAGTGATATCTGTGTAAACTTGGTAATACCCGTTATGAACACCAATTTTTCGTACTCGTCGTCGGCTTTGAGTATGGCAAACACCTCACGGTAGACTTCTGTACAAGCCTCATGCTCAGAAGTGTGCCATGAATGTTGTAGTGGAGAATCATATTCGTCTACAAGTATGGCAACCTTCAATCTCGTCTTTTTGTATGCTGTTTTGATGATAGCGTCAAATCGGTCGGCAAGCATGGCAGTAGGCTTAGGAGTAATGCCGTAGAGTTCTTCGTATTCACCAAAACGAATATCGAGATATGAGCGTATGGTCTCGGCATTGGCTCCACCGCGACTCATGTCAAGACGAATCACGGGATACTGCTTCCAGTCTTTTTCCAACTGTATGATTTTAAGCCCCTCAAACAGGTCTATCCTTCCTTCAAGGTAAGTCTGCAATGTGTCAACAAGCACAGACTTGGCTTCTTCTCAAGGTCAATAGTTTGTAGAAGTACAGACATAAGGCTGTGACAACCCATAGCACACCAGGTATGGTAGAGGTTGACGCAAGTGTAGTCAAGCACCAATATGCAGTAGGTCACAGCCATATACACAATAAATGTTTTTGTTCCCTTATTTCACATGCCAATATCGACTAATGCATCAACATTTTCTTGCGACAGATTATAGTTATCCCATTCCACTTCGGTCATCAAATCTATTTTACTTGGGATGTTTCTGACATCTATCCCGAACGCATCCCGAACGCATCCCGAACGTATCCCGAACGGCGGAGAGGTGACGGATAAAGAACGTTTATCGTGATGTGAATGGAGATTTGCAGTAGAAGAGCAACTGAAAATTTGGCAGACATATATGACAGATTTGTCACCCTTAATAATCATGTACCAAGCAAAAACTCGTTTCTTTAAGTTTTTGGCACGCTTTTAGCTATAACGTTTGCGAACGGTGTTCGAAACAGACTCCGCTCGCAAACAATATAGAATAATAAAAAACTTAAAAACATAAGAATTATGAACATTAAACCATTAGCAGACAGAGTGCTTGTACTTCCTGCACAGGCAGAAGAAAAAGTTGGCGGAATCATTATTCCTGACACAGCAAAAGAGAAACCGCAGCATGGTACTGTCGTTGCCGCAGGCAATGGCACTAAGGATGAGGAAATGATTCTTAAAGAGGGTGACGAAATTCTCTATGGCAAATATTCAGGCACAGAACTTGAGGTTGAGGGTACAAAATACCTCATCATGCGTCAGTCTGACGTTCTCGCCGTTGTAGAAAAGTAATTCAGAATTCAATATTCTTAATTCAAAATTCGCGTAAGCGAACAATTCAAAACTCAAAACTCAAAATTCAAAACTCATAAAATCATGGCAAAAGACATTAAATACAATATAGATGCACGCGACCTGTTGAAGAACGGTGTCGACAAGTTGGCTAACGCTGTTAAGGTAACTCTTGGCCCTAAAGGCCGCAATGTTGTTATCGAGAAGAAGTTTGGTGCTCCTCAGATCACTAAGGACGGTGTAACCGTTGCTAAGGAAGTGGAGCTCGAGGACAAGTTCGAGAATACAGGTGCCCAGCTCGTTAAGAGCGTGGCAAGCAAGACTGGCGACGACGCAGGTGACGGTACTACAACCGCTACTATCCTTACTCAGGCTATCGTTACAGAAGGCTTGAAGAACGTTACAGCAGGTGCCAATCCTATGGACCTCAAGCGCGGTATCGACAAGGCTGTTGCAGCTGTTGTCAATCACATTAAGGAGACAGCTGAGGTTGTAGGCGACAACTACGACAAGATAGAGCAGGTGGCTACCGTTTCTGCCAACAACGATCCTGAGATTGGCAAGCTCTTGGCCGACGCAATGCGCAAGGTGTCTAAGGATGGCGTTATCACCATCGAGGAGAGCAAGAGCCGCGACACAAGCATCGGCGTGACAGAGGGTATGCAGTTCGACCGTGGCTACTTGAGTGGCTACTTCGTGACAGATGCCGACAAGATGGAGTGTGTAATGGACAACCCCTACATCCTTATCTACGACAAGAAGATAAGCAACCTCAAGGACCTCCTTCCTATCCTTCAGCCAGCAGCAGAGAGCGGACGCCCGATGCTCATCATCGCTGAGGATGTAGACTCAGAGGCTCTCACCACATTGGTTGTCAACCGTCTGCGTGCAGGCTTGAAGATTTGTGCTGTCAAGGCTCCGGGCTTCGGCGACCGTCGCAAGGCTATGCTTGAGGACATCGCTACATTGACTGGTGGCGTTGTTATCAGCGAGGAGAAGGGTCTTTCTTTGGATAAGGCTACTCTCGACCTCTGCGGTACTTGCGAGAAGGCTACTGTTTCTAAGGACAACACAACCATCGTTGGTGGTGCAGGTCAGAAGGAACTCATCGCCGACCGTGTTGCCCAGATTAAGAATGAGATTGCCAATACCAAGAGCTCTTACGACAAGGAGAAGCTTCAGGAGCGTCTTGCAAAGCTCGCAGGTGGTGTAGCCGTACTCTATGTAGGTGCCAACAGCGAGGTTGAGATGAAGGAGAAGAAGGACCGTGTCGACGACGCTCTCTGCGCTACACGTGCTGCTATGGAGGAAGGTGTTGTTGTAGGTGGCGGTACTACCTACATCCGTGCCCAGAAGACTCTTGAGAACCTCAAGGGCGACAATGCCGACGAGCAGACAGGTATCAACATTGTTCGCCGTGCTATCGAGGAGCCTCTTCGTCAGATTGTTAAGAACGCAGGTGGCGAGGGTGCTGTAGTGGTTCAGAAGGTTCGCGAGGGTGAGGGTGACTTCGGCTACAACGCTCGCAAGGATGTTTATGAGGATTTGCGTGCTGCTGGTGTTATCGATCCAGCCAAGGTGGAGCGTGTTGCTCTTGAGAACGCTGCCTCTATCGCAGGCATGTTCCTCACAACAGAGTGCCTCATCTGCGATAAGCCAGAGGACAAGGCTCCGGCTATGCCTATGGGTCAGGGAGGCATGGGCGGCATGATGTAATGCCCGTGTAGACAATAGAAGAATATAACCAACGACGGTTTGCAAGTGCTTCAACGCATTTGCAAACCGTCGTTTTTTTTGTTAAGTAGGTGTTCATAATTATTTATATAATAACAGCATCACCTACCATAGCATCTATAACTTCATATCTCTTTGTGATGTGGCGATGGTTTGTTCTCTGCCGTTCACTCTAACCTTCACTTTCTTCGGTTGGGTGGAGTAGAGAGTCCATGAAGTAACCTTTCCGTCGCTCCAGCTAAAGTCCACTTCGATGTTGCCTCTTGCTTTAAGTCCGCGCACATTACCTTCGCGCCATTGCTGGCAAGGAGCAGGCAGGAGTTCGATGATATCGTTGTGTGACTGTATGAGCATTTCAATCATGGCAGCCGCTATTCCGTAGTTGCCGTCGATTTGCAGAGGTATCTTATGACTTGTGAACAGGTTGTCGAGCATATTGTAGGAAATAAGCCCCTCAATCATATTGTGAGCCTGTTGTCCGTCGTGCAGTCGTGCCCACAGTAGGCTGCGCCATGTCCACGCCCACGATCGCCGGCTGTCGCCTGTTGTCTTTCTGAATGTCAGCGATTTGCGTGCAGCCTCTGCCAATGCGGGAGTGCGTTCTGTGCTAATGGTGCTTCCGGGGAACACGGCAAATAGGTGTGATGTGTGTCGGTGGTCGGTTTCGGGGTCGCGGTCGATCATCCATTCCATAAGGTTGCCCTTCTTTCCTATTTGTGGAGAGTGCAATCGGTTTGCCATGTCTTGCAGTTGCTTTATCCACGTCTCGTCCACCTTAAGTATTCGTGCAGCCTTGATAGTGTTCAGGAAAAGTTCGGCCACTATTTCCTGGTCATGAGCCACGCCGTCCTCGCCCCTTGGTCCATGTTCGGGCGACCATCCGGCAGGCACAACCAATGTGCCTCTTCTCACACTCTTCAGTTCGGGATATTTGCTCACGTCCACCGCCTTGTAGCTTGAGCAGAAGCCTTTGCCGCCCTCGCCTAATGCTTTAAGGTGCTTCTGCCAATAATGGCAGAGTTCTTTCATCATGGGGTAGGCGTGTTGGCTTAGGTATATGGTGTCGTTGGTGAAGGCATAGTGCTCCCAAAGATGCAGTCCATACCATGCGGCTCCGGGCAGGTTCACCTGCCAACCTCCCGCTCCGAATGGGTTGTGCGAGGTGTAAACAATCCAACCGTCGTTGTCGGATGTGTTTCTCGCAGGCTCTCCTATAGCCTTAAGATATTCGCGCGTGTTCTGCTTGAAAGGTTCGCGCATGGCTCTAAGGTAGTTGAGCATAGGCATGTGGCATTCGGAGAGGTTGCCCACCTCAGGCAGCCAGTAAACCATTTGGAAATTGATGTTGCTATGATAGTCGTTGCCCCAAGGGGCTGCTATCATTCCGTTCCAAATGCCTTGCAGTCCGGCAGGAAGACTTCCTGGACGTGAAGTCTGAATCATGAGATAACGTCCGAATCTGAACACCAGTTCCTCAAGTCCGTTGTCGTTGTGCGACATTCTGTATGCAGTCAGGCGTTGAGGCGTTGGCAGGCTGCTTATGCTGTCGGGTTCATAGGCGATGTTCAGTTCCTGTCGTTGGTAAAGTCTTTGATAGTCGGATAGGTGGTTGTTGAGAAGTAGGCTGTATGAGCAGGTTTCTGCTTGAGCCACTTGCTGCTTCAGGCGTTCTTTGGCGTTGATGCCTCTGAATCCCTTTGCTGCGTTCATCTCATAGTTTGTGGCTATATATATTAATAAGGTGCAATTGTCGGCATTTTTCAGATGCAATCCGTCGTTGTCGGCAGTCAGTTGTCCTCCTTTGTTGATAACTTTAATGAGAGTCTGACACTCCATGCCGTTTTTCAATATGCTGTAGAGCGACAGTTCTTGGTTGTTGGTCTCTACAATGTCCTGCTTTCTTTGTTTGGCAAAAGAGAGCCTTAAGTCGAGATGCTTGTGTCGTTGCGACTCATAGCGCACAACCATCACCTGATTGGGGAAGCTGCAGAAAGCCGAACTCTTGATAATGTTTCCGTTTCTCTTGGCGGATGATTCCACGATGCCTTTGTCCAGACTTATCTGTCTTATGAAATCCGACTGCACCGGGGCATCGAAATTGACGATAAGGTCGCCCACTGGTTGATAGGATCCGAATCCGTCTTCTTCCACATCCGGTCCGCTCACGTCGTAACCCTTGTCGCCCTTATTGTTGATAGTGCCTAAGTTTCTGCCTCCCGACCAGAACGACACCTCGTTCAGCGAATACCTGTCTCTATTGTTGCCATGAAAAACCGAGGCAGCCAGTCGTCCGTTGCCAATAGGATAAGGTTCAGCTTCCCACAATCTCACGGGGTTGGGATATTTCCCATTGGTTATGCTGTCGCAATAGCCGAGCAGATAGTTGTTGCCCTCTCCTTCGTTCCATGTCTTGATGGGTTTGGATGGCATGAATCCTTCTTCCTGGTTTTCGAACAATAGGGTGTAGGCAGGAGAGTCCGACCACACCTTATGGTTGTCGGCACTTTGGGCATAGGCAATCCCTGTGCTCAGCATGCTGAAAATAATTGAAGCTAAAAAATTCCTCATACTTTTTCTGAAAATGATTGTTTGTGATGATTCGTAGATTTGTTTTCGTTTGCAAAGTTACGTCATTATTGTGGTATTTGCAAAGATTGCCGTGTCTTGTAGTATTCTCTTGTGTTGTTTGGCAAAAATGAATTTTATTGCAGTTTTTTATAACATTAATTACTAAACAATCGTTTTTTGTAAAAATCATTTGTCTGCTCCGAATTTTACTTATAAAATTAAAAAAAATACGGGTGTTTCCTGCTTTTGATTTGTAAAACTTAGAAAAACTTTTGTTTTACACCTAAAAAACTAAAAAAAATATTTTGCGGTATCATTTATTGTTACTACTTTTGTAACCGAAAAAAGCAAAGGATTGAAATAAAATCCAAAAAATCCTAAATGGAAACCTAAAACAACCGATAAAGAAAAGACAATAAACAATCAAAATAAAAAACGCCCCAAAAAGAAATAAACCTAAGCGAAAGGACAATTGCTGAGAAAGTATATAGAGTCCGAGTAGCTCACAACTAAAATAATAAACACCAATTTATTAACTAAAGTACACATTTATGGAAAATGTTAAAAGTCCAGCGTTTCATTTTATGTCGAAGCGCATGGTGCTCCCGTTTGCTGTAGGTATGCTTATGTGCTCTACCAATACATCAGCAGCTGATGTGAATGCAAACACTATTAATACCGTGGCACAAGGTCCTCAGAAAAGCCAGGTCAAAGGCCGCATCGTTGATTCAAACGGTGAACCTCTTGTCGGCGTGAGCGTGGTTGAAAAGGGCAACAAATCAAATGGAACCGTCACCAACCTTGACGGTGAATACACAGTAAATGTTTCTGCCAACTCTACTCTTGTAGTGTCTTATGTAGGCTACAAGACTCAGGAAGTGGCTGTAGGCGGCAAGCGCAATGTTAATGTCACTCTCGCAGAAGACTCAGAGATGCTTAACGACGTTGTGGTTATCGGTTACGGTGTTGTAAAGAAGGCCGACTTGGCTGGCTCAGTTGCCGTTATGGACAACAAGGCATTCAAGGATCAGCCTATCACTCAGGCATCTGACGCTCTTAATGGTCGTATGTCGGGTGTGAATGTAGTTTCAGATGGTATCCCTGGTGGTTCAGTCAAGATTCGTGTGCGTGGTTCCAACTCTATTACAAAGAGCAACGATCCTTTGTATGTAGTCGACGGTATGGTGCGCGAGTCTGGTCTCGACGGCATCAACCCTGAGGATATCCAGAGCATGCAGGTATTGAAGGACGCTTCTTCTACAGCTATCTACGGTTCGCGTGGTGCCAACGGTGTTGTCATCGTTACAACAAAGACTGGCGTCAAGGGCGAGACTCGCATCACATTCGATGCTTCTTATGGTTTCTCCAAGGCTACCAACTTGCCTAAGATGATGAGCACAAAGGATTACGCTCAGGCATTGATCGACTATAACGGCAAGACACAGAACGAGGTTAAGGACTACTTGGACGGCACAAATCCTGGCATTGACTGGGTTGACGTAATGTTCCGCAATGGCCAGACACAGAACTACAAGCTCGTCTTCACAAAGGGTACAGACGGTATGCAGTCGTACATCTCTGCCAACTACATGAAGAACGAGGGTACTCTTGAGGGTAGCCAGTATGAGCGTTTCGCTGCTAAGGCCAACATAAAGTCAAAACTCACAGACTGGCTCAATATTACAGTCGACCTCAACGCTTCTCGTGGCATAGGCAAGGGTGTGGCAAGCCTTCCAGGCACAACCAACAACCCATTGTGGATTGCCTTCAACTCATCTCCAACAATGAACATGTTTGATGATAATGGCAAGTATGCACAGGATATGTACGGCACTATCGAGCCTAACGCCTACGGTATGCTTGTAGGCAACCAGAGCGAGCGCCGCAACGACGTGTTCAATGGTCATATCGACTTGCAGTTCAATATCCTCCCAGGCTTGACATTCACGACAAGCAATGGTGTGGATTATTTGAACCATACTTCATACAGCCTTACTTCAGGCAAGGTGTCGCGTACGGGTCAGATAGACATGGGCAACAGCAACTCACAGCGCACATTGCTTCAGTCTACCAACAACCTTACTTACACCAACACATGGGGCGACCATCATCTCACAGCCACTGGCGTATGGGAGGCTACAAAGAGCACCACTACAAACATGGGTATCACAGGTTTGAACCTTGTTACTGAGAATGTCGGCTGGTGGAACGTTGGGAACGCACGCACTCAGAAGGCTTCCAACGGTTTCTCCGAATGGACACTTCTCTCAGGCGTAGGTCGTGTAATGTACAACTTCGCCGACAAGTATATGCTCACTGGTACATTCCGTGCCGACGGTTCAAGCCGTTTCACCAACAACAAGTGGGGCTACTTCCCGTCAATCGCTGGTGCATGGACTGTGACTAACGAGAAGTTTATGGAAGGCTCACGCGACCTGCTCAGCAACTTGAAGATTCGCGCAAGCTATGGTGTCATTGGCAACCAGGACATTGCTCCTTACTCTACACTCGCGTTGCTCTCAACAACCAATACATATTATGGTGTGGGCAATCCTTCCGTAGGCTACAAGCTCGACAGAATTGCTACTCCCGACATCAAGTGGGAGAAGACCAAGCAGTTTGACTTGGGTGTAGATCTCGGTTTCTTCAACAACCGTTTGGAGGTGAGCCTCGACTACTTCAACAAGCAGACAAGCGACGCTCTTCTTTCTACAACAACATCCAACGCTTTGGGTGGATTCACATACATGGCCAACCTCGGTAAGGTGGCTAACCAGGGCTTGGACATCACAGTAAACGCTCGCATTGTTGAGACTAAGGACTTCCAGTGGCAGACCTCTCTCAATGGCACTTACCTGAAGAATGAGGTTAAGAAGCTTACCGATCAGCAGCCTGTTATCCACACTGGCAGCTTCCAGTCGGTAGTAGTGGAGCCTTGTATCATCAAGGAAGGCGAGGCTCTCGGTTCGTTCTATGGTCAGGAGTGGGCTGGTATCGACAGCGAAGGCTATGATACATACTGGTCGACAAACGATTCAGGCGAGCGCGTGGCAGTAAGAAACCCGAAGGATTCAGACCGCAAGGTGCTTGGCAAGTCAACACCTGACTTCACACTTGGATGGAACAACACCATCTCTTACAAGAACTGGAGCCTCAATGCGTTCTTCAACTCAGCATTTGGCGTGCAGCGTCTCAACGCATTGCGCTTTGCTATGAACTCAAAGATTGGTAACTCTCGTATGTTCACCGACGCCGACTTCCTCAAGGAGATAGGCAAGACAATGCCCAATCCGAACGTAGCCAACAACAACTATATCGGTGCTTCGTCTAAGTGGGTGGAGAATGCCAACTACTTCCGTTGCGAGAACATCACATTGGCTTATGACATGCCCAAGAGCATTACCAAGTTTGCCGATATCCGTTTGAGCTTCAGCGTTCAGAACCTCTTCACAGTCACCAACTACAAGGGCTCTAACCCAGCTGGCTACAATGGCGACGGCGATGCTACTGGCGGTATCGACTGCGGTACTTACCCAACTCCGAGAACATTCACCTTCGGTGCAAGATTCAACTTCTAAATAATTAAAGGAAACATAAGTCATGAAATTAAATATATTATCAGGCTGCGTCCTTGCAGCTTCAATGTTGCTCACAACATCATGTAGCGACTTCCTTACTGAGGATCCAAAAGGACAGTTGACCAATGAGACGCTGTTCAAGACAAATGCCGACCTCGACCTTGCCGTAAACTCTCTGTATGCCAACATTCAGGGTTTCCAGTGCAACTCCAACACTATGATCGTGCAGTGTATGGGCGACGACGTAACGTCGACAACTGGTTCTAACAAGGCCGCTTATCTCTCTGCCGACGCTTTTGAAGCCCCGACAGACTTGAAGGGTGTTAACGATCTTTGGAGCTGGTACTACAATATCATCAAGGCTTCCAACTACGTTATCGACTGCGCCAAGTTCATGAAGGCTGATGTGTCTGAATTGGGCGAGCAGCTTGGTCAGGCCTACTTCTGGCGTGCTTACGCCTACTACGGACTTGTACGCACTTGGGGTCCGGTGCCAGTATCTCCAGAGGAGGTGATATCGGTAGACCTTAAGAATAATACAGACGCTATTCCTTGCGCATCGGTGGAGGAGCTCTACAAATATATCGTGAAGAGCTTGCAGGAAGCCGAGAAATGCAACTTGCCCGAGACATATTCTGCTTCACCCAAGCATCTTGGTGATGCCAACGTATACGTTTCGTCACAGGCTGTTAAGTCGATGCTTGCATCTGTATACTTGTCAATGGCAGGCTATCCACTCAAGAAGGCAGATTGCTATGCGCTTGCTGCCGACAAGGCCAAGGAGGTTGTTGACGCTGTAAAGGCACGCAACATTCAGACATTGCTTCCTAACTGGAACAGCGTATACAGCTATGGCAATGACAACCACAACGAGTGTATCCTCGGCATCTACTACAATGCCAACACAGGTAGCTGGGGTTGGGACGACTCACAGCTCACTTGCTGCCATGTTCCTGGCTCATTGCCATGGGGCGGTTGGGGCGACTTCCTCGCAGAGCGTCGCTTCTGGGCACAGTATCCAGAAGGTCCGCGTAAGGATGCTGTCTATGCAAAGACATACCTTACTGGTGAGGGCAACAACGTAGACTGGTGGGCAACTATTGACGGTGAGCCTTACTATAAGGTAAAGGATGCTGAGGGCAAGGACAAGACCAACGCCGTATTCTCCGACTACCGTCCGATGTTCACAGGCTTCTCTGTAAACTGCGACGAGAAGGGTAGTCCGTTAAGAATCGACTTCGACTGCACCAAGCCTCTCTATGCAGGTATGACTCTTGGCAAGCGCCATCAGCTCATCCGCTACGCAGAGGTGCTCTGCTGGTTTGCTGAGGCCTCAGCACGTTCAGGCAAGTATATCTCTGAGGCTAAAGAAGCTTTGAAGCAGGTTCGCTCACGCGCCTACAGCGATCCCTCTGCTGTATCAGCCATCGACGCTATGTCCAACGATCAGCTTGCTGAGGCTGCTTATAACGAGCACAGATATGAGGTTGCTGGCAACGTTCTCGGCATGGTTACATGCCGTGAGGATGAGTTCCGCATGGAGCGTCTGCAGGATGTGTTCAACTATCGTGTAGGTCCTCAGAGCGATGTTCTTGTTCCTGCAGGTACTGTCACACACAGCCAGACAGCCGATGGTGTGCCATTTGAATATACTCTGAAACAGGACCTCGTGCTTCCTGAGAACATGGTTGTTACTGGCACATGGAAGGGTGATAATTCAATTTACCACATCTATCCGCCAACAGAGGTGGAGCGCAACCCGAACTTGAAGCGATAAGTAGTAATTAAATAAGGAAAGTCGCGAGGACTTTGTTCATAACAATTATATCCCTTGTGGAATCATGCTATTGGTTCTGCAGGGGATTTTTTGTGCAATATTGTTTTGTAAATGACTAAATGACAATGACTTTTTGACAATTCTGGAAAAACCATTTCCAGAATATGGAGCGATTTGACGACACAAGACAATGACTAACGACACCCGTGAATATGACCATTTGCAATCGTGATACTAATGTCTGGAACGTGATATAAATATTTGTCGCATGTCTTGAAACAATCGTATCATGCCATGATATGACCGTATTGTGCCTTGAAACAATCGTATCATGCCATTGGATGTATACATTCTGACAATGTTGATGGCAAGGCATCAGAAAATCGCCAAACTCTTTGATGAAGATTTTATGGTAGGCACAACTATTCAACGTACATTTCTTCACCTTATAATATAAGTTAAAATAAACCAGCATCATCCACGTTTCTGATATTTTGCGTAATTTTGCAACTGATATATCACATTTTTTTTCAGAATTAGTATGTTGGAAAATAACACAAACGCTTCGGAGAGAAAGAATCCGTTTTTTGAACCTTACAACACCCCACATGATACAGTACCTTTCAGCCGCATCCGTATAGAAGACTATGAGGAGGCGTTTCTTGAGGGTATCCGCCGCGACGACGAGGAAATAGACAAGCTCGTGAACGACCCGGCAGAGCCTACATTCGAAAATACTATTGTGCGTGTGGACAATGAGAAAGGCGAAAACTACTACGACCTTCTCTCGCGTGTGTCCACCGTATTCTCGTGCATGATGAGTGCCGAGACGTGTGATGAGCTTGACGCCTTGGCGCAGAAGATGAGTCCGATACTCACCAAGCACGCCAACGACGTGAAGCTCAACCGCAAGCTTTTCGAGCGAGTGAAGTATGTCTACGAGCATCATCGCGAGCTCACCCCCGAGGAGCAGATGCTTCTCGACAACTCCTACGATGGTTTTGTGCGCTCGGGTGCTTTGCTCGACGATGAGGGCAAGGAGAAGCTGCGCAAGCTGACAGAGGAGGCAAGCATGCTCTCGTTGCAGTTCTCGCAGAATCTGTTGAAGGAGAACAAGGCATTCACGCTTAATGTCACTGATGAGGCACAGCTCGACGGACTGCCCGACACGGCACGTGAGGCTGCCGCACTTGCAGCAAAGGAGGCCGACAAGCAAGGTTGGCTCTTCACTCTCGACTATCCGAGCTATTCGCCGTTCATGACCTATTCCACACAGCGCGAACTCCGCAAGCAGCTCTATATGGCACGCAACACCGAGGGAACGCATGACAATGCCGAGAACAACCTCGATATCTGCAAGCGACTGGTGAACCTGCGCCGCGAGATAGCCCAGCTCCTTGGCTATGACACTTATGCCGACTATGTGCTTGTACACCGCATGGCGTCGAACGCCGGCAACGTGTATAAGCTGCTCAACGACCTTATCGACGCATACAAGCCCACAGCCGTGGAGGAGGTGAAGGCCATAGAGCGCGAGGCGAAGCAGATAGAGGGCGACGACTTTGAGGTGGAGCCGTGGGACTTCAGCTACTATTCCCACAAGTTGCAGATGCGTGAGTATAACCTCGACGCTGAGATGCTGCGCCCGTATTTCGAGTTGTCGAAGGTGATAGGCGGAGTGTTCGGCTTGGCTAATAAGCTGTATGGCATTACGTTCAAGGAGTCGAAGGACATCCAGGTTTACCATCCCGACGTCAAGGCCTACGAGGTGTTCGACAAGGACGGCTCCTATCTTGCCGTGTTCTATGCCGACTTCCATCCCCGCAAGGGCAAGCAGGGAGGAGCATGGATGACGGAATTCCAAGGACAATGGATCGACCGCAAGGGTGTGAATGTGCGTCCTCACGTGAGCGTGGTGATGAATCTCACCAAGCCTACAGCCGAAAAGCCCGCCTTGCTTACGCTTGGCGAGGTGGAGACATTCCTGCATGAGTTTGGTCACTCGCTTCATGGAATGTTCGCCAATACACGTTTCGAGAGCCTTAGCGGCACCAATGTGTGGTGGGACTTCGTGGAGCTGCCGTCGCAGTTTATGGAGAATTATTCGGTAGAGAAAGAGTTCCTGCGCACCTTCGCATTCCATTATCAGACCGGAGAGCCAATGCCCGACGAGCTTATCGAGCGTATTGTGCGCAGCCGCAACTTCATGGCCGCCTACGCTTGTCTGCGACAAGTGAGTTTCGGACTCCTCGACATGGCCTACTACACCAAGAAGGATGAGTTCAAGGACGACATCATTCCCTTTGAGAAGCATGCCTGGGAAAAGGCAATGGTTACCAAGCAGTTGCCCGATACCTGCATGACGACACAGTTCTCGCACATCATGGCAGGCGGATATGCAGCCGGCTACTACAGCTACAAGTGGGCAGAGGTGCTGGATGCCGATGCCTTCAGCGTGTTCAAGAAGAATGGCATCTTCGACAAGAATACGGCACAGAGCTTCCGCGACAATATCCTCTCGAAGGGTGGCACAGAACACCCGATGACGCTCTACAAGCGTTTCCGTGGACAAGAACCAACTATCGACGCATTACTCGAACGCAATGGAATCAAAAGATAAGAAAGAAAAGCAGCTCCGTCTCGACCTGCGCTACCTGCGCATGGCTCGTATTTGGGCAGAGAACAGCTATTGCCTGCGCCGCAAGGTGGGCGCCTTGGTGGTGAAGGACAAGATGATAATCAGCGACGGCTACAATGGCACGCCGAGCGGTTTTGAGAACGTGTGCGAGGATGACAACAATGTCACCCATCCCTATGTGCTCCATGCCGAGGCAAACGCCATAACCAAGCTCGCACGCAGCTCAAACAACAGCGACGGCGCTACTCTTTATGTCACGGCGTCGCCTTGCATCGAATGCGCGAAGCTGATAATCCAGTCGGGCATAAAGCGTGTGATATATGCCGAGAAGTATCGTCTTACCGACGGTATCGACCTGCTTGAACGCGCCAATATAGAAGTAACATATCTAAATCCAGACGATTATGAATGTGAATAAGTCTAACAGGTTTATGCCGTTGCTTATGGCTCTGTGCGTAGTCATAGGCATACTCATCGGCACATTCTACGCAAATCATTTCTCGGGCAACCGACTCAACATCATCAATTCTGGCTCCAACCGTCTGTCGAATCTCTTGCACATCATCGACGACCAGTATGTTGACAAGGTTAATATCGACTCGCTTGTGGATATGGCGATACCGCAGATATTGTCGGACCTCGATCCGCATTCGGCTTATATAAGCGCCAAGGACGCGCAGTCGGAAAACGACAAGCTGAAAGGTTCGTTCTCGGGTGTGGGCATTGAGTTCACAATACGCAAGGACACAATACATGTGCAGAATGTGGTGAAGAATGGTCCGGCACAACGTGCTGGAATACTCGCTGGCGACAAGATCGTGAGTGTCGACGGCAAGCCTTTCGTGGGTAAGGTTGTCACTCAGGACGAGGCTGTGAGCCGGTTGAAGGGTCCTAAGGACACTAAGGTGAAGATAGGAGTGGTGCGCTACGGACAAAAGGCAGTGAAATACTTCACTGTGACTCGCGGCGACATCCCGCAGAAGAGCATTGCCGCCACCTATATGCTCGACAATACAACGGGCTATATCAAGATTAAGAGCTTCGGCGAAACCACATATCCCGAATTGCTCATATCCTTGGCACAGCTGTCGCAGGAGGGATTCTCCAACCTCGTGATTGACCTGCGCGACAACACGGGAGGATATATGGATCCGGCCGTGCAGATGGCCAACGAGTTCCTGCCTAAGAACAAGCTCATTGTATATATGGAGGGACGCAAGTCGCCACGCAAGGATTTCACGTCCGATGGTCATGGCTCATATCAGAAGATACCGCTTGTGGTGCTTATTAATGAGGCTTCGGCTTCGGCATCCGAGATATTCGCCGGTGCCATGCAGGACAACGACCGCGCCACTATCATTGGTCGCCGCTCGTTTGGCAAGGGATTGGTGCAGCAGCAGCTTGGTTTCCCTGATGGCTCGATGATACGTCTCACGATAGCCCGCTACTACACTCCGTCGGGCCGTTGCATACAGAAGCCCTTTGTGCCAGGCGATAACCAGGACTACGAGAACGATCTGCTCGCACGCTACCAACACGGCGAGTTCTTCTCGCAGGACAGTATCAAGCACACGGGTCCGGCTTATCACACTGGCATCGGACGAGTGATATATGGTGGCGGTGGCATCACGCCCGACATCTTTGTGGCTGAGGACACCCTCGGAATGACTTCCTACTACAAGCAGGCGGCCATGTCGGGACTTATCCTTCAGTATGCCTTCAACTACACCGACAACAACCGTCCGAAGCTCAGCACCTACAAGGACATGATGGAGCTGTCGCAATATCTTGCAGGTCAGGGCATGGTGGAGCAGTTTGCTGCCTTTGCCGACAAGAATGGTCTGAAGCGTCGCAATCTGATGATACGCAAGTCGCACAAGCTGCTGGAGCGATACATCAACTCGCGCATCATATACAACATGCTCGACGAGCAGGCTTGGACGGAATATATCAACCAGGATGATCCCACTGTGAAGGCTGCCTTGCAGGTGTTTAAGAGCAATGCTGCCTTCCCGAAGAAACCGATGGTGGGAGCAAAAGGAAAGAAGAAGTAATAAGGATTATTATTGACGGTCTCTCGGCTGGTGGACTCCTGCCGCTCAGCTGAGAGACGTCCGTCGTTCGGTTGAGAGACACCCATCTGTCAGCTGAGTGGTAGTGTGGACAAGCCAATATGTGGAAAAACATCAATCGTATTCTACTACTACTACTTAAATCAATATGCAATCATGGACAAACAAACACTACGCAAAGAAATAAAAAACCGCAAACGACATTTCACGCAACAGGAGTTGCATGAAATGTCGTTTGCGGTTGTTCAGCGTCTTTTGTCGCATTGCCGGACGAAAGAGGCTAAAACTGTTATGCTTTATTATTCTCTGCCAGATGAGGTGGACACTCATACTCTTGTCGACTCGCTGCTTATGAGCCGCAAGACTATTCTGCTGCCACGTGTGACGGGAGAGGGAACTATGGAATTGCGACGCTATACCGGTCCGTCGGACCTTGCCATTGGGGCTTATAATATTATGGAACCTACAGGCGAGGTGTTCGCCGACTATGTGGATATCGACCTTGCCATCATTCCCGGTGTGGCTTTCGACTCCGATGGCAACCGTATGGGGCGCGGCAAAGGCTATTACGACCGCTTCCTTCCGCTTGTTCCCCAGGCGTATAAGATAGGCATTTGCTTCCCGTTCCAAAAGGTGGAGAGCATTCCCACCGACGAGTACGACGTAAGGATGGACGAGGTGATTGGCTGAGCGGGCCTATACCTTGGCACGTTAGTATATCCTTATGTCCACAATCACCTGGCTTCCCACGGTCTGGTTGATGCGTTGTGCAATTTTTGTGCGCATCATCGACAGGTCTTGGCGAAGAGCGGGATTGGTTATCTTCACGAACATCGTTTGGTTCTTTATGTATTTGTCGCCAGTGTAGCGCACTATTGTCGGTCCCATGAGAGTGTCCCATGCGGCAATGGCGCGTTTCTGTAGCAATGGAGTCTCCAGTCCCTCGCGGCGCAGATACATATTCAGCAGGTCGCTGATAGATTTCACTTCACGTCTGAACATTTTATTTCTCCTCCCTCCACGTCAAACAGTTTATATTCGTAGCTCACATTTCGAAGAATCTGGTCGAGATGGTCGCGGTTGGTATCGGTGATGAATATCTGTCCAAAACCGTCGCCCGACACAAGTTTCACAATCTGCTCCACCCGGTGAGCGTCGAGTTTGTCGAATATATCGTCGAGCAAGAGTAGGGGAGTGGTTTGTGATGCTGTGCGGCGCAGGAAGTCAAACTGAGCGAGTTTAAGGGCAAGCACAAACGTCTTGTTCTGTCCTTGCGAACCCTCGCGCTTCATCTGGTAGCCGCCAAGCATCATCTCCAAGTCATCGCGGTGGACACCGTGCAAGGAATATCCCACAGCTCTGTCCTTGAAACGGTCGCGCTGGATAACGTCAAGCAAGTCACCGCGTTGGGCATGCGACACATATCTTAATGAAACCTCCTCATGTCCGTCGGACACATGACGGTAGATGTTCTGAAACACTGGAATCAGTCGTTCCACAAATTCCTGCCGCGCCTTGTAAATGCGCTCGCCGTGGCGGGCCATCTCCTGCTCCCAAATGTCGAGAAGTGCAGGGTCGGGCTCGTCGTCCATCTTCAATAAGGCATTGCGTTGCTGCAGAGCCTTGTTGTAGCTGTTCAGAGCCTCGATATAGCCGTTGTCGTATTGCGAGATAACCACGTCCATGAGTCGGCGTCGCTCCTCGCTGCCACCGGCAATGAGAGTTTGGTCGGCAGGCGATACGAAGATAAGAGGAATTAAGCCGATATGCTGCGAGAGGCGTTTGTATTCCTTCTTGTCGCGCTTGAAATGCTTTTTTGTGCCGCGCTTCATTCCGCAATATATCGAGACTGGATCGTTGGCCTCATTCTCGTAAATGCCGTCGATGACGAAGAAGTCCTGGTCGTGGGTGATAATCTGCGAGTCGATAGGGTTGAACGCGCTCCGGCAGAACGACAGATAGTATACGGCATCGAGCAGATTGGTCTTGCCCTCGCCGTTGTGTCCGAGAAAACAATTGAGGTTGGGCGACAGCTCAAGCGAGGCTTCGCGTATGTTCTTGAAATTGAGTATGGATATTTTTTTCAGTATCATCTGTAGAAATAATCTATGTGTATTGCAAAGTGGGTTGGCTGGCATTGAGCCAAGCATTTGCAAAGTTACCCCATTTATTATTGAAAAAAGAAAAAAAGATAGTATAAATTTCAGTATGTGAGATAAATTGAGTAATTTTGCCACACATTTTGTGTATATATCTGAAATTAAAAACAAAACAAATAAATGACAAACAAAATTGACTTTGGAGCTAATTCCCATGTTGAAAGCTCCAGCACCACTGAGGCATTCTTCATCAAGTTCAAGAAGCAGATACTCATTGCCGTTGTGGCAGTGGTAGTTGTTATCGCCGGTCTGCTCGTCTACAAGGCTTATGTTCAGGCTCCGCGCGAGGACAAGGCAAGCACAGCTCTTGCTAAGGGACAGCAGTATTTTAACCAGGAGCAGTTTGACAAGGCTCTCAACGGCGACGGCGCTGGTTATGCAGGTTTCGTTAAGATAGCAAGCGACTATAGCGGTACTGACGCTGCCAACCTTGCCGACCTCTACGCAGGTCTTTGCTACGCCAATCTTGGCAAGTGGACCGATGCTGTGGCTTTTCTTGAGAAGTTCTCAACCAAGAGCGACGCTATGATCAGCCCGTCGGCTGTGGCTGCCCTCGGCAACGCTTATGCCAATACAGGCAATGTGGACAAGGCTATCACCACCTTGAAGAAGGCTGCCGACATGGCCGACAGCAAGGCTGAGGACGGAACAAGCAACAGTCTCGCTCCAACATTCCTCATTCAGGCTGCCCAGCTCCTTGAGAGCCAGAAGAAGAACGACGAGGCTCTGAAGATTTATCAGGACATTAAGAAGAAGTATGTGAACGCCCAGGTTGTTCAGTCTTCTGAGATTGACAAGTACATTGAACGTGTAGCAGAAAAGTAAACTAACATTATGGCAACAGCACAACACAACCTCTCAGAATACGATTTTTCGTCAATCCCTGATGCAAGCAACATGTGCTTTGGCATTGTTGTGGCAGAGTGGAACCAGGAAATCACCGGTGCGCTGCTCGACGGAGCCGTGAAGACTCTTGAGAAGCATGGCGCATTGCCCGAGAATATCCATGTGAAGACCGTGCCGGGAAGCTTTGAGCTTGTATATGGCGCTCATCAGATGGTGCTCCATGGTGGTTATGACGCTGTGATCATTCTTGGTAGCGTGATTCGTGGCGAGACACCTCACTTCGATTATATCTGCCAGGGTGTGACTTATGGCATCGCCCGCCTCAACACTACAAGCGAGATACCTATCATCTATGGCTTGCTCACAACAAACGACAAGCAGCAGGCTCTTGACCGTTGCGGTGGCAAGTATGGCAACAAGGGCGACGAGTGCGCCATTGACGCTATCAAGATGGCGAAGTTCTAAAAACAATAAATATTAATAAGGCTTGGATATATTGGGTGAACCGATAGCTCCAAGCCTTTTTAAAAATAGAAACAAAAAAGTCAGGCAATCGACAAATCCACCATTCTGTGTTTTGTTGATTGCCTGACTTTTTATGTTTTATTGCTTAATGATAATCAGGGGATTATTCAATCACAACAGTAGTCCAACCGTGCTTGTCCTCTACAGTGCCGTACTGAATGCCGCGCAGAGTGTTGTAGAGCTTGGTTGACCAAGGTCCTGGCTTGTCGCCGAAGTTGTATACCTTGCCAGTGTCCATGTCGTCGAGATGAGAAATCGGCGAGATAACAGCAGCTGTGCCACATGCTCCTGCTTCCTCGAATGTGTCGAGCTCCTCTTCAGGGATAGGACGGCGCTCAACGGTCATGCCGAGGTCCTCAGCAATCTGCATGAGACTCTTGTTGGTGATGGACGGAAGTATTGACGACGACTTCGGAGTAACATATGTGTTGTTCTTGATGCCGAAGAAGTTGGCGGCACCACATTCGTCGACATATTTCTTCTCCTTAGAGTCGAGATAGAACTCGCTGGCGTAGCCCTTGGCGTGGGCAATGGAGTTGGCCTTGAGGCTTGCAGCGTAGTTGCCACCCACCTTATATATACCGGTGCCGAGAGGAGCTGCGCGGTCGAAGTCGCGCACGATAACGTAAGGATTGCTTGAGAATCCACCCTTGAAGTACGGGCCTACTGGTGTGACGAAGATAATGAACATGTACTCTGAGGCAGGATGTACGCCCACTTGAGCCGAAGTACCGATGAGCAACGGACGGATGTAGAGTGTTGCGCCGCTCTCATAGGTAGGTATGTATTCTTGGTTGAGGCGCACCACCTTCTTCACCATTTCCTCGAAAAGCTCGGTAGGCAATTCAGGCATCATGATGCCGCGGCATGTAGACTGAAGGCGCTTAGCGTTCTCGTCCATGCGGAACACGCGCACCTTGCCGTCGGGACAGCGGTAAGCCTTAAGTCCCTCGAAAGCCTCCTGACCGTAGTGCAGACAGGTGGCAGCCATGTGGAGTTTCAAATACTCGTCGGAGCAAACTTCAATTTCGCCCCACTTGCCGTCGCGGTAGCAACAGCGTACGTTATAGTCAGTCGGCATATATCCGAAAGACAACTCAGACCATGCGATATTCTTCATAACATTATCTGTATTAAGAATGAATAATTTGTTACTATTTTCTTAAGGACAAAAGTACTAATAAAAAGACAGACTGCCAACTGTTTTCTGCTTTATTTTTTGTTCATCCAGAATGTGGAGTGATAGAATTTTGAGTTTTGAATTATGCGTTTTGAATTATAGGAGTTGCTCATTAGAAATTGTTAAATTCAAAATTCAATAATTCAAAATCGCCAAAGGCGACAATTCAAAACTCAAAATTCAAAACTCATTAATCCGCTGACTTTAGTATTTTGTTTATCTCAGCGTCGGTTTTCGTCAGTTTGTCCTTGCATTGCGCAATAAGTTTTTGTGCAGTCTTGAGTTGTTCGCACAGCGAGTCGATGTCGAGTTCGCCGTTTTCCATTTTTGCGGCAATGTCCTCAAGCTGGCGCATTGCAGTCTCGTATTTTAATTCACGTGGCATAATTGTTTCTTTGATGAGATGTTGTTAAACCTTATTTTATTCCACTCTTGACTTAAAGATGCCTTTTTCGACACGTGTCTCCACTTCGGCACCCTTAGGCAGTGTGGAAGCATCGCGTACGGCACGTCCCTCATAGGTGGTGATACTGTAGCCGCGCTTAAGCAAGCGTTCAGGGTTTTCGGTCTCTATGCGTTGTGTGAGCAGAGCAAGACGGTGCTGTTCTGCTGTAAGGCGGCGGTTGATGGTGTCGGCAAGTCTTGTCTCAAGGCGTTCGATGCGCAGTTTGGCATTGTCGGTCTGTCGGGCTACAGCAGTCATTATACGTCGGGAAAGCGAGTCGACAATCGATTGTTGCCTGACGCTGACGAGCGAGAAAAGCACTGGAATGCGCTCAGCCACCGACTTCATGCGCAAGCGTTCTGTCTGCATGCGTCGTTGGGTGGAAAGCACGATGCGCTGACGCAGCTGCTCAACCAAGGCATCGGTGCGTGAGAGGTTGTCGATGAGCAGTTGGGCAGCGGCAGTAGGAGTCTTCACCCTTGTGTTGGCCACCATGTCGAGTATGCTTTCATCGCGGTCGTGTCCTATGCCGGTAATAATGGGTATAGGGAAGTTGGCTACGTTTTCGGCAAGAGCGAGAGTGTCGAAACCCGAGAGGTCGCTTGTGGCACCTCCACCACGTATTATCACTACAGCGTCAAACTCATCCTGTCTGTCGTAGATGCGGTTGAGAGCATCGATAACGCTCTGTTCCACCTGCTCGCCTTGCATGGTAGCAGCAAAAAGCTCAACATGGAAAGCATATCCATATTGGTTGTCGGAGAGCTGATGGCAGAAGTCGCCATATCCCGCAGCCCCGTCGCTTGACACTACGGCAATGCTTTGGGTGAAAGGAGACAGTCGCAGACTCTTTTGCAAATCAAACACTCCCTCAGCCTTCAATTGGCGTATTATCTCTTGACGGCGGCGCATGAGGTCGCCCATGGTATACTCAGGATTTATGTCGCTCACTATCCACGAGAACCCGTAGGCAGCATGAAACTGGGCTTTTACACGCAACATAACCTTCATTCCAGCATGAAGACGCTGGCCTGTGACACGTTCGAACATCGGGCGCAGCATCGACCATCGCGATGCCCAACACTTGGCTGAGGCTCGTGCTATTGGAGCGTTGCTCATTTCGTCCTTCTCCACGAGTTCCATGTAGCAATGACCGCGCACCTCGCGTATTTCCGAGAGTTCGGCTTCTACCCAATACTCATCTGGCAGGTCGATGGTAATTACCGACGACACAAGGGTGTTCAGCTCGTAAAGCGAAAGTGATTTGGGCATAAGTCTATAGCTTGAATTACATGAATCCCTGTTTCTTCACCGTCTCCAACAGTCCTACGGACATAGCGTCGTTGTCCTTCTTGGTGTAGCGGCAGTCGGTGAAAACCTGTGCGAGAGTCTGCTTGTGATTGATTTTCACAAACTCCTTATTCTCTGGCAAGGCTTCCTTTTCGGCATAGAAACGGTCGATGCTCTCAGGAGTATAGTCGGTGTATGTCTCGTTGTGCATGATGGCTTCGAGCGGCAGGCGGTCGGTGAGTGGAGGCTGTTCGTCGGGCCAACCGAGTGTTATGGTGGCAACAGGCATCACAAGACGCGGCAACTTAAGCGTGTCGATAATCATCTGAGGCATATAAACAGTAGTGCCAAGGAAGCAGAGTCCCAGTCCTTCCTCTTCGGCAAGGTTGCAGAATGTCTGGCAGAATAGCAATGCGTCGGTGGCGGCGTTCTGATAAGACAGCAGATTGTCGTAGCCAGGCACGGCTTGTCGGTTGTCGGCCCAAATTGATGTGCGGCGTGTGTCGGCACAGAATGTAAGTATCACAGGGGCTGAAGTTACCATAGGCTGATTGAAGTGGGCAGGAGCAAGTTGCTGCTTCATCTCGTTGTCGCGTGTCACGACGACGCTATAGAATTGCAGGTTGCCCATTGTCTGTGTGCGCATAGCCTCCGAGAGGAGACGGTTGAGAAGCTCATCGCTCACATTACGGTCGGAATATTTGCGTATGGAGCGGCGTGTGTTTATTGTTTTCATATCTTTATGATGTTTTTTTAAGACTACGTCTGCAAAGTTAAGAAATTAATTTATCATTAACTAATAGTTCATTTTTATTTTGTACAAAACAAGAGGTCTCTTGTTTTTTTCAGTAAGCCGCAATGCACTCAATACCCTCAGCAGCCACACGGTCGCGTATTCCATTAAGTTCGGTATGCGTAGCCTTGCGCAATCCGGTGGCAGGAGTCTCGCGGTCGATAGTATATATCATAACTTCGCTGGGACGGATGCGGCGCAGAGTCTCAATCCAAGGCGTGACAAAGCGGTCGGAAGTGTTGTCCACGTCATGTCCTTGGTCGTCGGTGCCCTTCATAAACATAGTCTGAACGATGCAATGACCGTTGAACGACTGCATTTCGTTAATGATCTTTTTCACATCGTAGGCAGGCGACACGGGGCGGTCCACCTTATTTATATATATAGGGTCGATGGTGTCAAGCTTCATGATGTTGTTGTCGACAAGCATGAGGGCGCGATGAACGTCGTGACGATGGGCGAGGGTGGAGTTGGTGAGAACCGACACTTTGGCAGCAGGATAATATTCGTTGCGCAGGCGTATTGTGTCCTCAACAATGCCAAGGAAGTCGGGATGGCCCGTAGGCTCACCGTTGCCTGAGAATGTAATCACGTCGAGGCTTGAGCCAGCTTGCTTCATCTCCTTAAGTTTTTCCTCAAGACACGAGGAGATACGCTCGCGCGAAGGGCGTGGAGTGAATGTGCGGCGCAGGGCATTGTAGCCCACTTCGCAATATATGCAGTCGAACGTACAAATCTTTCCGTCGCTCGGGTTGACGTTCACTCCAAGCGAGATGCCAAGTCGGCGGCTATGTATGGGGCCTACAATGGGTGATGGATAGAGAATTGTTGACATAATGCTATGTTTTGTTTACACATGCAAAGATACGTGTTAATAGTGGTTAATCACTCGACTATCTCGTTTTTTTTTTGTTATTTTGCAGGAAATTTGGTATAATATACCCATTTCGAAATGGCAAAGAAAAGAAAAAAGTCCGGCAATCGTCAAGGATTGCAGGCGGTAACTCTGTGTATAAGCACCGCAATGGTGCTTGTATTGTTGGGACTTGTTGTGTTCTCCGTACTCACGGCACGCAATCTCTCGACCTATGTAAAGCAAAACATCGTGGTGACAATGATGCTTCAGGATGACATGACTCCAGGTGAGGCAGAGCAGTTTTGTGCCAAGCTGCGACAGCGTCCTTATATCTGCAAGCTCGACTACGTGAGCAAGGAGCAGGCGTTGCGCGAAGGCATACAGACACTTGGTGCCGATCCGCGCGAGTTTGCCGACACCAATCCTTTCCTCTCTTCCATAGAGGTGACTCTCAACGCCGAGTATGCCAACAGCGACTCGTTGCAGTACATCTCTAAAGAACTGAAGAACTATCCCAAGGTGAGCGAGGTGAAATACCAGAAAGACCTCATCGACAGCGTCAACCGCAATATAGCCAAGATAAGCATTGTGCTGCTTGCTATAGCTCTGTTGCTGACAATAGTGTCGTTCGCGCTAATCAACAATACCGTGCGCCTTAGCATCTACGCCCGCCGCTTCTCCATCCACACCATGAAACTTGTGGGGGCGTCGTGGGGATTCATACGTGCTCCTTTCGTGCGCCGGTATATGGCGCTCGGACTTCTCGCCTCGCTTATAGCTTGCTGCACCCTTGGCGGAGCCATATATATATTATATATGTATGAGCCAGACATTCTTGAGGTGATTACGTGGGAAGTGCTTGCAGTAACAGCTGGCGTGGTGGTGTTCTTTGGACTGTTCATCACGGCAATATGCTCAACAATATCCGTGAACAAGTTCTTGCGCATGAAAGCAGGAGACCTGTATAAAATTTAACATAAAAATAAAAAAATTGTGGACAAAAGAAATTATGCTTTCGACAAGACCAACTTCATCCTTATTGCGGTGGGCATGTTGGTTGTCATTCTTGGTTTCATCCTTATGAGTGGTGGTGGCAGCGACGAGTCGGTGTTCGACAACGACATCTTCAGCGTGCGCCGTGTGAAGGTAGCGCCGGTGGTTTGCTTCCTCGGCTTCATCTCCATCATCTATGCGATTATCCGTAAACCGAATGATTAGGATTCTCAGATTGATGTTTGAGTGATTAATGAAGAATGAATGTTCTGCATAACCGTGCGTTTGTGAAAACGCAAGTCGTAATGACATGACATTCTCATAAACATCAATATTAATCAGTAAATAATTTAAGTTTCGCAACCGAGATGAGTTATTGGAAGTTATTGGAAGATAACTCGCTTCGCTCGTGAAGTGTTCGTTAACTTCTGAACTTGCGAAAGCTTAGTAAATAAAAATTAATAATTAATAATCATCAATTAAAATTTATAGAAAGTGGATTGGTTACAAGCATTGGTCCTTGGCATTATCCAGGGCCTCACGGAATATCTGCCCGTCAGCAGTAGTGGTCATCTTGCCATTGGCTCTTATCTCTTTGGCATAGAGGGCGAGGAAAACCTCGCGTTCACAGTATTGGTGCACGTGGCAACAGTGATGAGTACATTCGTTGTGCTCTGGAAAGAAATCGACTGGATATTGAAGGGACTCTTCAAGTTTAAGATGAACGACGAGACAAAATATTTCCTCAACATTGTTGTGTCGATGATTCCTATCGGCATCGTAGGCGTGTTCTTCAAGGACACAGTGGAGGAAATCTTCGGTTCGGGTCTGCTTATTGTTGGTTGCTGTCTGCTCTTGACAGCCGCATTGCTCACCTTCTCCTACTATGCAAAGCCACGCCAGCGCGAGAACATCTCTATGAAGGATGCCTTCATCATCGGTTTGGCACAGGCTTGTGCCGTACTTCCGGGTTTGTCGCGTTCAGGTTCTACCATTGCTACAGGCTTGCTGCTTGGCAACAAGAAGGAGAAGCTGGCTCAATTCTCGTTCCTTATGGTGATTCCTCCCATCCTTGGCGAGGCATTGCTCGACGTGCTTAAGGCAGTAAAGGGCGAGGACGCATTCGGCGACATCAGCGTTATGCCGCTTATCGTAGGATTTATCGCCGCATTCGTGAGTGGATGTCTTGCCTGCAAGTGGATGATAAACATTGTGAAGAAAGGCAAACTCATATACTTCGGCATTTACTGTGCAATAGCAGGAGCCGTGACAATAGTTTGTTCATTGCTTTAAAATCAAAATAAGACAATATGAATTTCACCAAAGGCGAAGTCATCGCCATCAACAAGCCTCTTGACATGACGAGCTTCAGCGCCTTAGCATACGTGCGCAAGCGTCTCTGCGTGCGTCTTGGGGTGAAGAAATTAAAGGTTGGTCATGCAGGAACACTCGACCCTCTTGCTACTGGCGTGCTCGTGCTCTGCACGGGCAAGTTCACCAAGCGCATAGAGGAGTTTCAGATGCATGGCAAGGAATATACAGCCACATTGCAGCTCGGAGCCACCACTCCGAGCTACGACATGGAGCATCCCGTCAACGAGACTTATCCCACCGATGGCATTACACGCGAGCGCATCGAAGAAGTGTTGCGCCATTTTGAGGGCGACATCGAGCAAGTGCCACCCACGTTCAGCGCATGCAAGGTGAGCGGACAGCGAGCCTACGACCTCCGACGCAAGGGCAAGGACGTGGAGCTGAAAGCCAAGCAGATACGCATTGACGAGATAGAACTCTTGGATTTCGACTCAGAGAAGATGCAGATGTCGATACGTGTGGCATGCGGCAAGGGCACATATATCCGCGCATTGGCACGCGACATAGGCAGAGCATTGAATTCGGGAGCTTATCTCACGGAACTTTGCCGCACACGCTCGGGCGACTACCGCGTGGAGAATTGCATCGAACTGAAGCAGTTTGAAGAGTGGCTCGCCCAGCAGACAATAGAAACTACAGAAGATGAATATTAATAAAGAAGGACTATGAAGTTATCACAGTTTAAATTCAGATTACCCGAAAACCAAATTGCACTCTATCCTCACAGCATCTACCGTGAGTTTGAGAACGATAAAGGCGAGAAGGAGACCTTCCGCATCACACGTCGCGATGAGTGCCGACTGATGGTTTTGCATAAGAAATCTCAAACTATCGACATGTTTAAGAAGGACGCCGACGGCAAGCCTATTGAGGGTGAATACCTCGACTTCCGCAATGTGCTCGACTATTTCGACGAGCACGACACTTTCATCTTCAACGACACCAAGGTGTTCCCGGCTCGCCTCTATGGCACAAAGGAGAAGACCGACGCCAAGATTGAGGTGTTCCTCCTGCGTGAGCTTAATGAGGAGATGCGCCTTTGGGACGTGCTCGTTGAGCCTGCACGCAAGATACGTATTGGCAACAAGCTTTTCTTCGACGAGAGTGGCACGATGGTGGCTGAGGTTATCGATAACACAACAAGCCGCGGACGTACATTGCGTTTCCTCTACGACTGTCCGCACGATGAGTTCAAGCGCGAGCTTTACTCGCTTGGCGAGGCTCCGCTGCCACGCTATGTGATTGACCGCCGCGAGGATCATCATGCCACAGAGGACGACTTCGATGACTTCCAGTGTATATTTGCCAAGAACGAGGGTGCTGTTACGGCTCCTGCCACAGGTCTTCACTTCTCGCGCGAGCTGATGAAGCGTATGGAGATAAAGGGCATCAACTTTGCCTACATCACTCTGCATTGCGGACTTGGCAACTTCCACGACATTGAGGTGGAGGACCTTACAAAGCATAAGATGGATTCGGAGCAGATGCACATCGGTGCTGAGGCTTGCGCCATCGTGAACAAGACAAAGCAGGAAGGCCGCCACGTATGTGCTGTAGGCACAAGTGTGGTTAAGGCTACTGAGACAGCTGTTGGCACCGACGGAATGTTGAAGGAATATGAGGGATGGACCAACAAGTTCATCTTCCCACCGTATGACTTCGGACTTGCCGACTCGATGATTTCCAACTTCTATCATCCGTTGTCGACATTGCTCATGGAGACTTGCGCCTTCGGAGGCTACGACCTCGTGATGGAGGCTTACAACCTTGCCGTGAAGCATGGCTATATGTTCGGTTGCTACGGCGACGCGTTGCTCATTGTGAATGACTAAGGTGGAAGAGGGCGTGTCAAAAGAAAGTCTTCATACGGTTTATCTCTCGCTTGGCTCCAATCTTGGCGACCGCCATGCTATAATGCGTCGTGCCATAGCCATGATAAATGATGAAGTGGGAAGGGTAGACCGTGAATCATCGTCATTCGAAACAGAGCCGTGGGGATTTGAGTCGGCCAACATGTTCCTGAATATGTGTGTGCGCATAAAGAGCGTGTTGTCGCCAGAGCAAATCCTTATTATAACCCAGAATATTGAGCGAAAACTCGGGCGCAAGGCAAAATCTGTTGACGCAGAATACCACGACCGTCCGATAGACATCGACATACTGATGTATGACGACTTGCATATCACCACGCCCACGCTCACTTTGCCGCATCCTTTGATGCATGAGCGTGACTTCGTGATGATACCGCTTCGCGAGATACTCGAATAAGAATTTCTTAATGACTAATGCCTTGATGACTGCATGGCGATTTTTATCTTTGTCAATTCAGTCATCAAGTCATTAGTCATTAGTCATCAAGAAAAAGATTTTCTCTCTTGAGATAATCACAATTATAGGAAGCACCCTATTTTACTCTCTCAGCATAGAAAATTATTTTCCTCGGCAGGAAAAAATATTTAGATCTGCTATAACTTTTTTGTTTGCGATATTTCTCGTTACGAAAAGTTTCACAAAAGTTAGTGTGCTAAAATATATTACACTTAAAAACTGAATCCCATTCCTACGGTAAATGGATGCCATTCGGGTGCATACTTTGTGCGCAGCAGAGGAGTCAATGCCGTGCGTGCGTAGAGCATGAAGAATCCGTAGCCAAGGCGTGCCTCAAGGTTCAAGCCTACATGATTCATGTTGACGTCCTTTGTTACAGTATGTCTTTTGCCAAGCTTGTAGCGTGAGCGTTCTTTGGAGCGGAACTCTATCGACGGACCGAAAGCAAAGAACAAGTCGTCGCTTCCTATACGGTTTGACCATTCGAGCATGATAGGTACACGTGCAGCCCAGTAGCTCAGATAGCTTTTCGACGGATTTTCGTGTTCTCCTTCGTCGTGGCATGTAGTAGCGAAAGGTTGCAGGCTTGTGACCCCGTCAACGGTATTAAGCACATAGTCGTTGCTGAAATGGTGGCTGACGAATGCTATTGCCATTGCCGATGTTACAGCCCATGAATTGCTTATCGGCAACTCGAATGTGCATCCATAGAAACCCCATTCGCCTGCTTTGCCGTCTTTAACGTTTCGGTTGTCGGATGATGTGCTGAAGGCTGATCCGCCAAGCGCGCCTAATCCATAATAGAAGATAGGATAGTGGCTGTATTCCTGTCTTGCGCGTTTGTAGGCTCTTTTCGGGATGAACGGCGATGTGATATAGACCTGCTCCACTTGCTGTCCGTCAAGATACTGTGTCTCAAGAGTCTTTTTCAGTTCCGTGCCGTTCTTCTTGTATACCTTCACGTTTGTGCGCTCGCCGTTTTGGCTTATTTCATACTTCTGTTTGTTGAACACAAAAGTAGTGTCGTGAGAGTTCTTTGCTACTGCAGTGTATGTAGTAGAGTCGTTTTCCTGTGCGAAAGCAAGGGCAGGGACGAGAGCCGCTGCCATGAGTAGTGTTCTGATATTCATATTCTTATGTTTAATGAGTTTCTAATCATGTATTTTCTTTAAAAGTCTCTGATAAGGAGTACAGACAATATAGTGCATATTTACCAACCTATTCTTGTGTAGCATATCGTCATGATGTCCTCGGGCGACAAATCGCCCTCGATGTAAATCACGGCTCCCTTGCTATCGTAGGAATTGCTGAAAAGAACATATCTGTTTTTGCCCGAAGGTAGAGGCCGCATCATGTAATATCCGCTGGCAATTCGTCCATTGTCCACCACCTCACGTATCTTCTTGGCCGCATGTCGGTCGGTTTTCAATATAGTATTGATGTTAGCGGCGTATTTGTCGTTGTAAGTAAGACTCTGGTAGGTGTCGAGATGATAGCCACGCAGTTTGGCGTTCTTCATCACCACCATCTTGCAACCTTTGGAGTGGCCGTACTGTTGGAATATGTTGTTTACGGCAAGACCTTCCTGTGCGTGTGTCTGCAATGTCCATAAGAAGACAAAGCAAATCAACAAAACCAGCCGGACGGCAATGAGCAGAGGTTTGTGAGGTATGTTTAATAGTCTATACATAATATTATATATTTAAGAAACTGTTTTATTTCATCATGTCGAGTGCGCTGAAAGGGTCCTCGTTGTTGGATGTTACTGTTTGCAGAGCTTCGTCCACTTGTTCGTTTATTACTTTCGGATTTGTGTAGACCACTCCGTCTATCACTGCATAGTTTTGCGGTGTTGTTCCCATGCCATTCTTTACTGATGGCACAAGCAAGGCTATGGCTACTGCCGCTGCCGCAACAGCCGACGAAATCCATGTGTGTGGCTTGTGCAATGCGATGAGCAATGGACTGAGTTGAGGCTTTGGCTCAATAAAGCTTTGTTCCTCATCCACAAAACTGAACAAAGCACGCAGCGGACGCCATTCCTCAGGAATATTGTCGCCAGCGAGTCGGAACCATGAGCGCAGTATAGCTTCCTCCTCGTTGGTTGTCTCGCCCGACATATAGCGGTCGATAAGCGTGCGGATGTCGGCTTCCTTTATTGTAGTATTGATGTTTTTAATCATTTTCCTGTTCCTTTCATCATTATTTTAATGTAAGTCTCTCTTATCTTCATTCGTGCCCTCGAAAGGTTGCGGCGCAGGTTGTCGGCTGTACATCCCGTAATCTGTATAATCTCGTCGGCTGTGTAGCCTTCAATCTCCTTCATGCGGAATATCTGCTGTTGCAAAGGCGGCAGTTGGTCTACAATCTCGCCTATTAGTTTAGCCTCGTCGCATAGTTCCGCCCTTCTGTCGTCCACGGCAATGTCTATATGTTTGGGCATTGCCGCTGTGTGGCTCTCATGCCGCTGCTGGTCGAGAAAGAGATTGCGGGTCATTGTCATGGCGAGCGACTTGAGCTTGTCGCTAGAATCAAGCCGCGAGCGCATGTTCCACAGCCTAAGCATCACCTCCTGCACAAGGTCTTCGGCATTGTCTGCCGACCCTGTGACACTCAGCGCGTAGCCTAACAGCTCGTTGCGCATGGGCAGGATGATATTGTTGAATTCACTTGGTTTCATAACTCTTACATAGATATAACGTATTAAGTGGTGAAATCGGACATCGAAATGGTGAAAAAAGAATGGAAAAAGCGATAATTGAAGAAAAAAGACTGAAAACCGACCTTTTTTTATTATATTTGCAAAATTTGAAATTGCAATATCAAATATAAAATATAACCAACCAATAAATGGGCAAAGGAAAACTGGCGAAGTTCGCCGACATGGAAAGATATGAGAACGTGTTTCAGTATCCGTTCTCTGTAGCCGACAACGTGCCGTTCGACATGAAGGGACGTTGGCGCGAGATGTATTTCAAGAACGACAATCCTATCGTGCTGGAGCTTGGCTGCGGCAAGGGAGAGTATACTGTGGGGCTGGCCAAGATGTTCCCCAATGTCAACTTCATCGGAGTGGACATCAAGGGAGCGCGTATGTGGACAGGAGCAACCCAGGCTCTCGACGAGGGACTTAAGAATGTGGCGTTCCTGCGCACTAACATAGAGATTATCGACCGTTTCTTCGCTGAGAGTGAAGTGCAGGAGATATGGCTCACGTTCAGCGACCCACAGATGAAGAATCCGCGCAAGCGACTCACCTCTACTTATTTCATGGAGCGCTATCGCCACTTCCTTCAGGATTGCGGCACTATACACCTGAAGACCGACTCCAACTTCCTCTTCACCTACACTACATACATGCAGCAGCACAACAACTTGCCGCTGCTGTTCCGCACGGAGGATCTTTATCACACCGAAGGACTTGACCCTCAGACTCAGGAAATCCTCGGCATTCAGACCTACTACGAGAGCATGTGGATAGAGCGTGGACTGAACATCAAGTATATGAAGTTCTCGCTGCCTAAGAGCGGTGAGCTGAAGGAGCCTGAGGTGGAGATTCCTCTCGACGAATACCGCAGCTATCATCGTGATAAGCGAAGCCCGAAGACAACGGCATTGTGATTTTGGGGTTTTGAATTATTGCCGATGGCAATTTTGAAATTTGAGTTTTTAATTAAGTATTGGATAATATAAAATAAAAATTCAAAACTCAAAACTCAAAACTCAAAATCGTCTCTGCCGACAACTTAAAATCCACAACTCATAATTCAAAATCAGCTTCGCTGACAATTCAAAATTCAAAACTCAAAACTTAAGATATGACATTATATCCAAAACTCATTATGGATGCGCTTGCCACAGTCACGTATCCAGGCAACAAGAAAAATCTTGTCGAGGCAGACATGGTGGCAGATAATTTGCGCATTGATGGCATGAAGGTGTCGTTCTCGCTCGTATTCCCGCGCGACACCGACCCCTTCCTAAAGTCAACAGTCAAGGCAGCAGAGGCTGCTATCCACTACCATGTATCTAAAGATGTGGAGGTGACAATCAGCACGGAATATCTCTCAAAGCCACGTCCAGAGGTGGGCAAACTTCTGCCTAACGTTAAGAACGTGATTGCCGTAAGCTCCGGCAAGGGCGGAGTGGGCAAGAGCACTGTTGCCGCCAATCTCGCCATTGCATTGGCGCGTCTTGGCTATAAGGTAGGTTTGCTCGACTGCGACATCTTCGGTCCGTCGGTTCCCAAGATGTTTCAGGTGGAAGACGCTCGTCCGTATGCTGTAAAGAAGGACGGCCGCGACCTTATTGAGCCTATTGAGAAGTATGGCATCAAGGTGCTTTCTATAGGATTCTTCGTAAATCCTGATACTGCAACCTTGTGGCGTGGCGGTATGGCCTCGAATGCTTTGAAGCAGCTCATTGCCGATGCCGATTGGGGAGAGCTCGACTATTTCGTGCTCGACACTCCTCCGGGAACAAGCGACATTCATCTCACATTGCTTCAGACACTTGCCATAACAGGAGCTGTAATCGTTTCTACTCCACAGAATGTGGCTCTCGCCGACGCCCGCAAGGGTATCGACATGTACAGCAACGACAAGGTGAACGTGCCTATCCTTGGATTGGTTGAGAACATGGCTTGGTTCACTCCTGCCGAACTTCCGGAGAACAAGTATTACATCTTTGGCAAGGAAGGCTGCAAGAACTTGGCAAAGGAGATGAACGTGCCATTGCTCGCGCAGATTCCACTCGTACAGAGCATTTGTGAGAACGGCGACAACGGTACTCCTGCAGCTCTCGACAATACCTCAATCACGGGTCTTGCTTTCCTCAATCTTGCACAGGCTGTTGTCACAGTAGTCAATCGCCGCAACAAGGAGCAGGCTCCTACACAGATTGTGAAGACACATAACTAATTACGCGCATGTTAAACGACTGCTACAATCTGTTAATAACTGTTGTGTACGTACACAAATAATTGTTTTAAATCAACAAAACATCTAAAAGACGCTAAAAAAACAGCGAAATGTTTGCGTACACAAAAAATCTTTGTACCTTTGCATCGTCAAAAGGTTAATAGATTGTTTAGGTTAGTAGTAATAGATTTAGGTTTTTAGTTATTAGGTTTAAGGTAAATTGAACGATTGTTTAACAGGTAATGATGAAAGTCCGTGAGGATTTTCATTTACTAAAGAAAGTTTTTTAAGTTAAACATAAGCAATACGGCGCGGCTCGTTGAGAGTCGTGCCGTTGTTGTTTCCTATTTGTTTATTGTTCGTTTCCTATTTGTTTGTTGCTCGTTTCCTATTTGTTTCCAGTTTATTTTCTATTTCAGCTTAAAAGCCTTTGTCGCTCCTGCGTAAACTCCAGTATTTGTGAAGTCGCATAGAGTGTTTGCTTCTTCAGTTCAGCTACAACGTTGCCGCCATTAGGAAATACATAGCCAACACCATCATACTGCACAGCCTTCACAGAACCTGAAGTTGTAGACTTAGGCTCGTTCTTCACCTTGCCGTCATTACCCACAACAGCGAATGTCATTGCGCTTATAGTCGATGTCGCTGAAAGCTCCCGTGTTGTCGTTGAAGAGTTTCAGGGCATCATCGATATTTGGTTTCTTGCGAAACTCTTTTCGGATGCGTGTCATGAATGTTTCAAAATCGTCGCCCTGTGTTGCCGCGTTGGCAGAAGGAATAAATTGAAAAAGGCACACAAATGCCATGATAAGGAAGATAATTCTCTTTAGTTTGCTCATAAATAATTCTTTGTTTTTAGTGATTAATTTGGATATGGTAAAATTAGTCAAATTATTTGGGTTAAAGTGAAAAAAAATGAGTAAGTTTGCAGTCAGTAAACAATAAAAAACATAAACTTAATAAATAAAAAATGAACATTACCGAAAGATTCTTGAACTACACCAAGTTCGACACACAGTCGAGCGAGGAGTCGCAAACCGTACCAAGTACTTCCAAACAGCTCATTTTTGCCAATTATCTCAAGGAAGAACTTGAGCGCGAAGGCTTGAGCGATGTTGAGATGGACGAGCAGGGCTACATCTATGCCACTCTCAAGGCAAACACAAAGAAGGATATTCCTACAATAGGTTTCATCTCTCACTATGATACATCGCCAGATTGCAGCGGAGCCAACATCAAGCCGCGCATTGTGCATGGCTATGACGGTGGCGACATCGTGCTCTCAGAAGGCATAGTGTCAAGTCCTTTAAAGTTTCCTGAGCTTAAGGCTCATGTTGGCGAGGACATCATTGTGACCGACGGCACAACATTGCTTGGAGCCGACGACAAGGCAGGCATTGCCGAGATTGTGCAGGCTATGTGTTGGTTGCGCGACCATGATGAGATTAAGCATGGCGACATCCGTGTGGCTTTCAATCCTGATGAGGAGATAGGTATGGGTGCTCATCATTTCGATGTAGAGAAGTTCGGTTGCCAGTGGGCTTACACTATCGACGGTGGTGACCTTGGCGAACTTGAGTATGAGAACTTCAACGCTGCAGGTGCCAAGGTTCATATTAAGGGTGTGAGTGTGCATACAGGCTATGCTAAAGGCAAGATGGTCAACGCATCGCGTCTTGCTGTTGAGTTTGCTGATATGATTCCTGCAACAGAGACACCTGAGGAGACCGAGGGCTATCAGGGATTCTATCATCTGCTTGGCATAAACTCATGCTGCGAGAAAGCCACCCTTTCATACATCATCCGCGACCACGACCGCGACCGCTTTGAGGACCGCAAGGACTTCATGGAGGATTGCGTAAAGAAGATGAACGAGAAGTATGGCGAGGGCACAGTGACTGTTGACCTCAAGGACCAGTACTACAACATGAAGGAGAAGATTGATCCCAACATGCACGTCATCGACATTGTGCTCAAGGCAATGCAGGAGAGTGGTGTTGCTCCTAAGGTGGAGCCAATCCGTGGTGGAACAGATGGCGCACAGCTCTCGTTCAAGGGTCTGCCATGTCCTAACATCTTCGCTGGTGGTTGCAATTTCCATGGCCCTCACGAGTTTGTCAGCATTCAGGTGATGGAGAAGGCTATGCAGGTTGTGATAAAGATATGTGAGATTACAGCACATTACAACGACTAAACGAAGGTCGATTCCGTAATATGGAATGATAGGGCTAAGAATTACAGCTTAAATGATATGTCTGAAAATATCTGCTCAAAAGTAGGGGGTGGGCGAGCAACCGCTCACCCCACCCCTTATAAATAATATCCAATTTGTATCACCCCATTCCCAAAAAAATATCATAAGCCCCATATTATATGACAATTTAAGTTTCGCAAGCGAAAGAAGTTAAGAAGTTTTCGCGCCCAACTTCTCGCTAAGAAGTTCTGGATTCTCTTAACTTGCGAAAGTTCAGAAAAAAAACAGTTTAAGCAATGAAAAAGATTGAAGTTTCAGAATTACACGACAATGTATTCACAACAATAGGCAAGGAGTGGATGCTCGTGACAGCCGGCACAAAAGACAAGTTCAACATGATGACAGCCTCATGGGGATGCCTCGGTTGGTTGTGGAACAAGCCAGTGGCTGTAATGTTTGTACGTCCAGAGCGTTACACTCATGAGTTTATTGAGCAGAATGAGAATGTCAACCTCGTATTCCTTGGCCATTCCGAGGAGGCTCGCAAGGCTTATGCCTTCTGTGGAGCAAAGTCAGGTCGCGATTTCGACAAGGCAAAGGAATGCTCGCTCACTCCTGAGGCTACAGACAATGGTTGTGTGACATTTGCAGAGGCACGCCTCACACTTGAGTGTCGCAAGCTCTACAAGACAAAGATACGTCCAGATGAAATGCTCGACAAGTCGATAGAGCAGTGGTATGGAGCCAAAGGCGGACTGCATGACGTGTATGTGATGGAGATTCTTGCGGCAAGCGTTGCTGAATAAATAATCAAGTCTTGCTGAAAAGTATTATATATAATAAGGTGTAACAAATTATTGCCGAACAAATACTGTAATAATGAATATAGACAAACATAAGCTACTTGCGGCTCTTGTACGTTCGTTCTTTGATGCCTTCTCGTCGGGCATAATCGACAATAGCGAGATGTCTGCAACAGAGCGACGCGAGCCGAAGAATGTCAAGCAGTTGATGCTCGACCATTATGAGCACATAGCCCCCGTGTTCTTCGACACAATGTTCTTTCCGCTTGCGGCAATGAACTTCAAGTACGAGGAGATAGAGCGCGTGGTGCGTGAGTCGCAACAGCGTGGCGACGATATGATGGCGCTTGTCAAGACGGCATGTGCATCAGATTTGCTCTACGAGTCGATGGTGGCAGAGTACAAACGTAATTTCTCCTCACTTCTTGGTGGGCGTTGTGCTACAGTTGCCGAACACTTGAGCTGCTACACTCGTCAGTCCACCGAGACACCAGCGACAGTAGAGTCCGACCGTGCCATAGAGCTTGTTGTGCGTGTTGTGATGTACGCTTATGCGCGTGGTCTGCGCCAGTCGGCCAAGGCAGGCAAGCAGTCGTTCAATCAGTCCACATTGTTCCGTCTGTTGCTTGATGCCATGAATGTGTTGCTTCTTGATGAGGCTGCCAACTTCAGTGGTTGTGATGAGGACTTGGCACAAATGTTCAATCATGTGTGCTTAAACGACCATAATTTCACGGTCATGACATCCGAAATGAACCGCACCTATGATGAACTTGTGCGCAAGGAAGGCATAGAATAATAATAAAGTAGGCAATGACAAACCAGTCGTTGCCGCTTTTTATTAAAAAACAACCAATTCTTTTTGTGATTTTTGAGAATTACACTAACTTTGCATCAAACTAATCAAAAAAATAAACCCTAAAACAAATTAAATGGAAATAAGTAAGACCAGTCAACGAAGCCCCATATCATGGGTGCCAACTTTGTATTTTGCCATGGGTATGCCATTCGTGGTGTTGAACATGGTGTGTACACTTATGTTCAAAGGACTTGACGTGAGCGATGCTCAAATAGCTTTCTGGACATCAATCATCATGTTCCCATGGACATTGAAACCGCTTTGGAGTCCGCTTCTCGAAATCTACAAGACCAAGAAGTTCTTCGTGATATTCACTCAGATAGCCACAGGTTGTATCTTCGGACTGGTGGCGTTGGCTCTTCACTTGTCCAGCTTCTTTGCTGTGAGCATAGCCCTGCTTGCCATAATCGCCTTTAGTGGTGCCACTCATGATGTGGCAGCCGACGGTGTATACATGGCATCGCTCTCAAAGGACGACCAGGCACGCTACATAGGATGGCAGGGCGCCTTCTACAACATAGCAAAGATTGCTGCCACAGGCGGACTCGTTTATCTTGCCGGTATGCTTATCGAGATGTATACAGGCGACACAACCGGACTCGATGCCACAGCCGCCGCTGCTGCCAAACATCAAGGCACAGTGATAGCATGGACTATAATCATGGCTGTGATAGGCATCATTATGGTGCTTCTTGGCTTCTATAACGCCAAGTTTGTGCCATCTGAAGCCAAGAAGGATGCAGCCGAGCGTCCGGGATTCAAGGAGACCATGGTGGAGCTTGGTAATGTGTTTGTCGACCTCTTCCGCAAGCGTCATATCGTCTACTATATCTTCTTCATCGTGCTCTATCGTTTTGCCGAGGGTTTTGTGATGAAGATAGTTCCATTGTTCCTTAAGGCCGACCGCGCCAACCAGGGCCTTGGACTCTCCGAGAAGGAGATAGGCTTGTGCTATGGCACATTTGGAGCAGCCGCTTTCGTTATAGGCAGTATCCTTGCAGGCTATTATGTGGCCCACCGTGGCTTGCAGAAGTCGCTCTTCTCGCTTTGCTGCGTATTCAACCTTCCGTTTGTGGCCTACACGCTTCTTGCCATCTACCAGCCAGAGAGTCTTGTGCTCATTGGTGGCGGTATTGTGCTTGAGTATTTCGGCTACGGTTTCGGCTTCGTAGGCCTCACTCTCTTCATGATGCAGCAGATAGCTCCAGGCAAGCATCAGATGGCCCACTATGCCTTTGCTTCGGGCATTATGAACCTTGGTGTAATGCTTCCTGGTATGCTCAGCGGATATGTGAGCGACTGGCTTGGCTATCGCCATTTCTTCATCTTCGTGCTCGTATGCACCATCCCGGCATTTCTCATCACATGGTTTGTGCCGTTCACTTATCCAGACAAGAAGAAGTAAAATTTTTGTGCAATTAATATTAATAACTAATCATTAATAATTCAAAAAATGAGCAAACTAATCATTTCTGGCAATCCGTTGCCAAACATGCCTTGGGAAGACCGTCCCGAGGGACAGCGTACACCGCTTTGGCGTTGTTCAAAGAACCCTATCATTCCGCGTGACTTGCTTCCTACAAGCAACAGTATATTCAACAGTGCCGTAGTACCTTTCGGTGAGGGCTTTGCTGGAGTGTTCCGTTGCGACGACACCAACCGTCGTATGGTGCTCCATGTAGGTTTCTCTAAGGACGGTGTCAATTGGAACATCAATGAGGAGCCACTTCGTTTTGAGTGCGATAATAAGGAAATTGGCGAGTGGGTATATGGCTACGACCCACGTGTTTGCTTCATCGAGGACCGCTACTATGTTACATGGTGCAACGGCTATCACGGACCAACTATTGGCATCGCATGGACAAAGGATTTCAAGACATTCCATCAGCTTGAGAACGCTTTCTTGCCCTACAACCGTAATGGTGTGCTTTTCCCAGAGAAGATAAATGGTAACTTCGCAATGCTCTCTCGTCCGAGTGACACAGGTCATACACCGTTTGGTGATATCTTCTATAGCGAGTCGCCTGATATGGAGTTCTGGGGACGTCATCGTCATGTTATGGCTCCTGCAGCCTTTGAGCTTTCAGCTTGGCAGTGTATGAAGATTGGTGCAGGTCCAGTGCCTGTTAAGACTTCAGAGGGTTGGTTGTTGTTCTATCACGGTGTTCTCCGTTCTTGCAATGGTTATGTTTACGCCTTCGGTTCAGCACTTCTCGACCTTGAGCAGCCTTGGAAGGCTACACATCGCTCAGGTCCTTACCTCATCTCTCCGCAGACTCCTTATGAGTGCATGGGCGACGTGCCCAACGTATGCTTCCCATGTGCCGAGGTTCACGACCCGGAGACAGGTCGCATTGCAGTTTACTACGGTTGTGCCGACACAGTCACAGGTCTCGCATTCGGTTACATCCCCGAGATTGTTGAGTGGACAAAGAAGAACAGTATAATCTAATTTTTTAGAATAATCCCTTATATAGGAGGCATTGGCGCCATTGTCATTGTCTCCTTTTTTTTATTTGTCCAAATATTTGGCTCTTAGGGATTTTATTTGTAAGTTTGCCTGATAAAATATTAATCTCATGAATTATGGCAATAATAAAACTTAAGAAGCCTGCCTTAGAAGTGCTTGATTTTCTTTATAAAACAAAATGTAAATAAGATTATATGATAAAGAACCTGATTTTTGATTTTGGCAAGGTGCTTGTCGACTACGATTATTTCGTCGTTATTGATAGATTCTTTGAAAGTCATGAGGTGTCCGAGGAATTCTACCATCATTTGATGGACAATAAATGGAACGAGCGTCTCGACCGCGAAGACCGTACATTCGAGCAGATAATCGCCGACATGCAGCAGGCAATGCCACAATGGAAGGAAGAGATACAGCAGTTTGGCGACCATTACACAGAGTTTGTGCTTGGCGAAATGCCCGGAATGCATGCCTTGCTCGTGAGGCTGAAGGCTGAGGGATATAAGCTCTACGGTTTGACCAACTGGTGCAGCCGTGTGCATTATACGATGAAGCAATACCCCATATTCCAGTTGCTCGATGGCAGAATAGTGTCTTCCGAGGAGCATGTAGTAAAGCCAGAGCGTGAGATTTACGAGCTTACATGCCGTAAATTAGGATTAAAACCAGAGGAATGTGTTTTTGCCGATGACAAGATTGAGAATATAGAGGCAGCGCGAGCCTATGGCATGCAAGGCATTTGGTTTAAGGATGCCGTGCAGTATGAGCGTGAGTTACGCGAGATATTAGCCAAGGATTCAATAGAATCACGTGTTCAGCAAGCTGTTGATAATTTCATGCAAGGCTACGGCTGTTGTCAGTCTGTAGTGGCTGCCTTTGCCGACTTGTATGGTTTGGACGATAATCTCGCCAAGCGTATAGGAGCAGGCTTTGGCGGTGGAGTAGGTCGTATGCGTATGATGTGTGGAGCCGTGTCGGGTATTGTTACACTTGTAGGTCTCGACTGTGGACAGACAGAGGGAAGCGACCGTGAAGGCAAGTCGGCTTGTTATAAAGTAGTGCAAGACCTGCTTGCAAAGTCGAAGGAGCAGAACGGTTCGCTTATATGTGCAGAGATCCTTGGGCTTAAAGGCTATGAAAAAGCCCAGTCGTCGTATGTGGCCTCGGCACGCACAGCTGAGTACTACAAGAGTCGTCCTTGTGCAGCCAAAGTAGAGAGTGCAGCAAGGATTTTTGTAGAATATTTGTTGGCTAAGCATTCTACACAATAAGTTCTAAAATAAACGCTTTTTACTTGCTATCAGATATAGTTTTCCTTTCACAGACATGAGGTCGGGCGATTACAGCCCGACCGCATATTGTTACTATACTTCCATTATTTCAACGGACACTAAATAATCTTGCTTATGAAACAACGTTTCCAGGAGCTGGCATTGATGACGGTGGTTTGTCTCGTGCTTTACTACCTTTATTGGAGCTTTGCCGACGAGAGCCTCATATACCTTATCTTCACGGATTTCGATGGCTTTCTCGTCAAGACGGGAATAGATGTATTGGTGTGTTTGTTGCTCACATGTTTTTCCATTATTTACAGTAGGGTGATGATGCGTCTTATTACCGGCTACACCCTCCTGCAGAGATGGATAATAGTGCCCACATTAATACTATTTATACTTGACATGCTCACGGCATGTGGCTTGAGCGAGTTGTGTCAAAGGCTTTTCGGTGAATCCAACTTCGTGGATTACTTCTTGGATATATTTATATTTGGCATTCTTGCCACTTTGGTGTCATCCGTGAAAATGAACTCATTGTTTTGGCAAAAGAAAATGGAGATTGAGCACGAGCGTAGTGTATTGGAGAACAAGGTTGCCGAAGCCGAACGCATAATGGCTAATGCCAGGCTACACAACCTTCAATTGCAGGTAAATCCACATTTCTTCTTCAACAACCTTAGTACTCTTTCCTCTCTGATAACCACCGATGCCAAAACGGCCAAGGAATTCGTGGCTGCTCTTGCTCTGATGTATCGTCACATACTTAATGGCATGAAAAAGGAGCTTGTTCCGCTGGCTGAGGAAATGCAATTGGTGAGGGAATATGCCAAACTGCTCAGTATACGACATGGCAAGAGTGTGAGAATCAACCTACCCGATGACAGACAGATTCCGCAACAGGCATATGTCCCGCCAATAAGCGTTCAGCATCTCGTTGAGAATGCAGTGAAACACAATGCCATGACTGTCGCTTCTCCTCTTACGGTCACTATAACCATTAATAATGGAAGGGTGAGGGTTTGCAATAACCGGAGTCCGCTTTCTGGCACAGAACCACATTCCGGCACGGGTCTTAGCAACCTACAAGAACAACTGAAACTGTTTGGAGTGGCAAACTTGGAAAAATCAGACAACGACAAATACTATTGCATCAGTTTCCCGTTTATTCAACAAAAATAAATACACATGAAAATAGCTATTATAGAAGACGAAACTTTCAATTACATTGAACTTCGAAGCATATTGACCGATATAGACCCGCAAATTATTGTCAGCCAGCAGCTTGCCACTATATCCGAAGTGCGTAATTATCTGTTTTCCCACAACGACTGCAACCTCATCTTTGCCGACATTCGTCTTGGCGACGGATTGGTGTTTGATGCTTTGGCCGATGTGATAGGCGACATTAGTGTGGTGTTCACTACCGCTTATGACGAATACGCCATCCGTGCCTTCGACTACAATGGTATTGCCTATCTGCTCAAACCTATACAAAAGAAGGATGTGGAGCGAGCATTGGTTAAATTCCGCAGATGCAATACTCCTTATGATAGATTCACGCAACTGCTTAGGTCTATGCAGCAAGGAGCTGACATTTATCGCCAGCGTTTCCTTGTGTCTCATGCCGACTACAGCGAAGTGATAGGCATAGAACGTATCTCGCATATCAAGACAGAAAACGACATAACCCGTCTGTATCTCACCGATGGGCATTCTGTAGCCATAGGCCACACTCTTGATGAACTTTGTAGTCAACTCGACCCTTCACTTTTCTTTCGTGCCAACCGGCAATACATCGTACACATCAATTATGTAAGACTTATCAAGAAATGGTTTAAGGGTAAGACGATATTGCAAATGAAATGCTATCCCGACCTATGCATAGAAGTCAGCAAGGAACGCACTTGCAAACTAAAACAATGGTTGGACAAGTAGTTTTTTATGGTAGAGTGCAACTTTACCCCTCATTTTGGCGGCTTCACAGAGATTGTTATTGAAGATATGAGATGAATGTTGTAATATTGCATCGGCAATGGTGCCAAACGATGTTTAAAATACAACGATTATGAAAAAGATTAAAAGCATTTTGTTCGGTATGCTTGCAGCAAGCATTCTGACTATTGGCTTCATCTCATGTGGCAATAATGATTGTGAGGTGGCATCAGAGGTTGCAGATAGTAATAAGGTTCATCTGGCAAATATGATTCAGGAGAAGCTTATGATTATCATAAACGACACCACGGGTGAGTATAAATACGGGGGCTACATAGTCTATACGGCAGAAGATAACGAAATGTTGCTACTGTCGGATTTTACTTATACTCTTGGTGATATATTCTATATGGTTACACAAGGAGAGACGTGTGATACCACTATTATAAATGATGGTATTCAGCCAAGTAAAACACCTACTGGAAAAGGATGGAAGAACGGTGGCACTTGCTCTACTAAATCCGGTGCCTTACGCCTTGCCACAAAGATTGCTAATAAAATTCCAAGTGGAAGCGATTTCGAAATCCATGCAGAATGTAATAGTAATGGAACATACACAGTATGGTATAGGATAATTAAATAGTATAGTGCTAATCTTAGTGCTGCTAAAAACTCAAATAAAGAATATCTGACATATGGCAAAGGTAA
>DAVZIG010000005.1:0-57030 GCA_052273435.1 Prevotella sp. | reverse complement strand
TGCTTTAAGCAGAGACAATATAATATAAATGGAGTGGCTGCATTCCGCACAGCAAATGTGTGGAGCGCAGCCACTCCTTTTTTTAGTAGTCAAATTATATAAAATTAACATGGATTGTTGTTGGTTAAATAGGTTTATTTATACTTTTGTAGAAAATATTTAAATGTATGAACGATACTATACAACTTGAGTTAAAAGTTATAAGGTAGATATTGTTAAACCACTAATTAAAATAAATATTATGAAGAAATTTTTACTTCCAATCGCTGTGCTTTTGGCGTCTATGACTGCCGCTAATGCACAAACAGTATCAAGAGGTATTATTGGTAAGCAGACTCTCGAAACTACTCAGTTTAAGAGAGTTCTTACACTAAATCAGGCTGGCAAGATTAACAATGTAAAGAAGGTTGCTCCTAAGAAAGAGCTTGCTGAAAATCAGAAGTATCTTTACCTGACTGGTGCAGATAATCCTGTCGGTGGTGTTGGTATTCCTCAAGCTGCAGGCAAAGTAAAAGAGTTGATGCAGATAATCCCTGCTAACTACTCAGCTTTTTATCCTGGTGCCAAGGTTGTTGGTATGCGTTTCTTGACAAATGCTGGTGTCGAGATGACTCCAAGTCTGTATGTTGTAGAAAACAAGGCACTCCAACCAGTTGCAGGTGCGGCTACAATTAAGACGGTAGCAAGCAGTCAGAAAGCTGATGGCTCTTATGACCAGAAATGGAATGAGGTGAAATTTGATCAACCGTTCGAGATTCCTGCTGATGGTACAGACCTATATGTTGGCTTAGGCTATACTCAGGTGAGTGGTAATAGTGCTGAGGCTACGCCGTTCCTTGCTGGTCAGAATGTTGACCCAAACGCTAATGTTCTTGCATACGCTAACCTTGATCAGGGCGAAGGTCTGTATGATTTGGGTACTCAATTTGCTTTGTGTATTCAGCTTATTATTGAGAAGGATGGCGGTTTCCCCGATGACCTCTCAATGGGCGGCATGATTACCAATCAAATGGTAAAGGCTACTGACAAGCTTCCTTTCCAGTTTGTTGTTAAGAACTTAGGCTCTAAAGAGGCTGAAGGTGAGTTTACTGTTGTTATCGACGACCAAGAAGTTGCTACCTTACCAGTAGAAGATCCTATTGGAGAAAAAGCCTTACAGCTTAATGCAGAATTGGATCTTACAAAATACAATCTTGCTGATGGTCCTCACACTATTGGCGTAAAGGTTAAGAGTGTTAATGGTGAGGCTCCTTCTGGCTACCTTAAGGATGATGAGGCTTATGCACAGTTCCGTGTTTATACAACTTCAACCGATCGTCAGTTCAACTTGGTTGAGCATTTCACAAGCTGGACTTGCGGATACTGTCCTTTTGGCTATGAGTCTCTTCGTAAGCTTCAGGAGTCGCGCAACGATGTGGCTTGGGTAGCTATCCACGGTGATATGGATCCAAACAAACCAGACCCATATACACTTAAGGACGCATCTGTAATCACTAACTATTCAATCTCTGGTTACCCATCATTCAACCTCAACCGTTTCAACATCGGTGGTGGTATTATTGGAGCTCCATTGCCTTCTCTTGATCCAGAAAAGAATGCAGAGCAGTTCAGCAAGATTTTTGATATCGAGGATCAATTGGTTCCTGCACAGGTTAAGCTTGGTATGAAGTCAAATCTTGAGCTTGCTGCAAAACCAAACATGCAGCCCTCAAAGCTCACTGTAACTGTAAGCGGTAAGGGTGTGACTAATGCTTCTAAGGTTCTCCAGAATGCAGTACTCAACCTCTACATCACAGAGGATGGACTTAAAGGTCAGCAGTATAATGGTGAAACAGGAAACAATATTTCTAAGTACAGTCACGACAACACTCTCATCGCTATCGCTACAGAGAATCCATGGGGTGACGAGATTGTATGGGATGGTGACAACTTCGAGAAGACTTACGAGATAACAATCCCGAAGAAGACCATTTCTTACACAACTGGCAAGACTCTCAATGCTGTGGCTTTCGTAAGCCTCCCGTTAGCAATTAATATTGATGGTACCATGTATTATAACGGTGACGTTGAGAACGTATGGGTTAACCAGTGCTTATTCATGGATATCAACGAGGGTGAGACCACTGGCATCAAGGTAATCAACGGCACAGACTCCAACGCAACTGTTGTAGCTCGCTTCGCTGCTGATGGTACTCAGATCTCAGCTCCTGTTAAGGGTCTGAACATCCTCAAGATGTCTGACGGCACAACTCGCAAGGTGATGGTTAAGTAATTTTGCCTATCTTGTATCTTCGCAACAAAAAACAGCCCAGAGCAATCAATGCCCTGGGCTTTATTATTATATATATAATAAGGTGTATTCTCTTTAGCCTTATTATTATTTCACGATCTTCTTAACAGTCTTGCCGTTTGTCATGCGAAGGATGTTCACACCCTTGAACTTGCCATCGCGGCGCATACCGTCGAGAGAGTAGCGAGCCTTAACCTTGGCAACCTTGTCGTTGTCCTTGGCCACTGACTCTACAGCTGTTGTAGCCGACTCGTCCTCAGTGTCGAGAATCCAAGATACATAGTTGCCTCCTTCTTCATCATCGGCAGGAGCTACAAGAGCGAAACCTGTAATGTAGCGACCGTCAGCAGAGATGCCGCATGGAGTGTTGAAGTAACCTTCATCATACTCAGCCAGTTTTGTTGCACCTGGGAATGATGTAGCGAGAGTCTGGATAGTGCTGTCGCCCTTCTTCCACATAAAGCCTACACGTGGGCCGTAAGCACCACCGTAGAAACCAACGATAGTACCCTCGTCAGAAACAGCGAATCCGAATACCTCGTTGCCAACTTCTGAGAAACGCTCATCCTCCTCTTCGTTTGGAACGAAGAACTCTACAGAGTCGTTCTCAAGATTATAACGTGCTATGCCAGTAATAGCCTCAAAATCGCCAACGTACTTCTCGTAGTTGATAACGAGCCACTTGCCGTTAGGACTCATAGTGGTCTGGTCGCATGTGAATGTGGCATAAGGCATTGTCGACTCTGATGACGGAGCGAAGTAAGGACGTGATATAGGATAAGCCGAGTATGTCTTTCCATCCTTGTTGGGTGCCCATATAGTGGCAGGACGTGTAGCCATGTCGTCAACGAAGTAGCCTGAGATGATGCCATTGTCGCCAATCGACAATGCTGATGCTCCTGCTGAAGTATAACCGAGGAAATTGTCGGATGGTTCTGGCAGGTCAACCGGTGTGCCGTTGTTGAAGATGCAAGGTGTGCCCTCTTCGTTCTCGCCGTCATAGCGTGCGCCTACGATGTTGTTGCCCGAAGGACTGATGCCGAGGAACAAATACTGCTCTAATTCGCCAAATGTTGTGCATTTCTTTGTGGCGAAATCGAATGTGCTGGCTGCACCGTTCCATCCTACTGCCAAACCGTTGTTGGAGATGGATTTAATCTGGAGGTCGGTATCAATATCAGGGTTGAACACGATAGGGTCGAATGTCACAATCTGCTTGCTCTCGCGGTCGTACATGAAACCACCGCCTGTGACTGCGTCTGCGCCGGCAATATACTTGCCGTTAGGCGACATAGTTGTTGCCATCATACCGTGACCTTCTGCGTCAGGAATTTCAACGATACCGTTCTGAGCCATTACAGCGCTGCATGTTGCCATCATGGCAACCATTGTGAGTAAAGTCTTTTTCATATTTTCTGTATTAAAATTAATAATGTGTTTATTATCAGTAATTTACATGCAAATGTACTATAATTTATTGAGATAAAAAAAGAAAAAGGTATAAAATGTTACTTTTACACCCTTTTTCTATTATAATCTATCTTGCTACTTTCACCATTCTTCCGTTCACCTTCTTGATGCAAACGCCCTTGGCGTTGTCGTCGATTACTTCTCTGCCCGAAAGGTCGTAAACCTTGCTGCCAGTGGTTTCTGTCCACTAGTGTCTAACTGTTTTACACTGTTGCAAAGATATTACATAATTCTTTAATATGCAAACATAATCCCATAATTTTCTTGCTAAGTCCATTTTTGCGTGTTCATCCGCCCTTTAAAATTACTGGACAGACGTAGTAATGCCAGTACCGCATCAGTGTTACCTAACTGGTACTGGAGTTTCATACGGCTGGTACTGGAGTTTCACTCTACTGGTACTGCAGTGTTACTCAATTGGTACTGTGACGTTATTTTTATGATATGTAAGTGTTATTAGTATGACGTATAATTATCAGTTATATGTTATAGTTAGGGAATGTCGGATGTTGTAATTCGTGTTTTACTTTCCCACAATATTTGTAATTCTTGTTGTTTAGGTCCTAAGTAAGTTTGGGCATAACTAAGGATGTCGTATTCTGTATATTCATCGTCAACATTTTCTTCAAAGTCACAGGTAATTGAAAATACTGTTTTAAATAATGTAGGTTCGAAGCCTACACTATAACGTATTCTACTTTTCTCATTGTTTAATTCCTTGCAAAGCTCACGAGCCATGTCGGCGTGTATGTCATTTATTGTGACTGCACCAACAAGTGAAATGGCAAATCTGTCACTATCGTGGGAAAAAACTTTTACTATTCCTTGCGGTAGGCAAAGATACACTTCTCCCGTACCATCTTCTTTGCATTCGGTTATACTACATCTTAGTTTTTCTTCTTTTGCCAATAATATGGCAAGCAAGACATAGGAGTGTCTGCTTCGGATATCCCGTTTGTAAGAACGTTCTTGAAACTTGCTGTAAATCCAACTGCAACCAATTGTCTGGGCAATGCCTATAACAATAAGCCAAAACTGTGTGGTAAACATAATAAAATTATTAATTGAAGTGTGAGTGTCAAAGTCGTTAATATGATGACTAAATGACGTTTATTCTAGTTTAATGCGTCCAAAGATAGTATTTATCTTTGTATTTTGCATAATTATGGCAGATTGTTTGATCAAGTTTTTGGAGTTTTAACACTTCAAGAGAAAGAGATGAAAAAAAAGTTTCAAATGCTGTAGTTTTTCAAGTTTTGTTTGTACCTTTGTCTTGAACGATCTTACTGACAAACATAATATAAAAGCTTGACGAGTGATAAGTGTCCTATACATATTAACCAGAATATCCTACGAAAAAGAATGCTTACATTCGCCCCAAGCAATATAAGTCTGTAATGGAATGTTGACTTAGATTGATGAACACAAAATCTAAAGACAACCCTTTCGCATTGTCTAATGCGGACATCCGACGAGGCGGTGTAACTCCCTCATGTGTAGGACTTATCTCCTGCATCTCCCCCGAAGTTCAAGGCCATAAGGCGGAGGACTCATATACAGGGGTGTCGGTAAGAAATGTGCCTTAAAGAAAACAATCATTATTTTTTATGGAAGCATCTTATATCCTTGCACCATTGTTAGGCGGTGTGATTGGCTACATTACCAATGACATCGCTATAAGAATGCTGTTCCGCCCTCACACAGCAAAGTATTTGTTCGGTATGCACATACCATTCACTCCTGGCATCATACCCAAGGAGAAAGGACGAATAGCTGAGGCAGTAGGAGGAGTGATCAGTGAGAATTTGATGAATAATGAAGTGCTGGAGAAGTATCTATTGTCGGAGGAAATGATTGGAAAAATCAGGTCTGCCGTCGAAGAGTTTATCGCCACGCAACAGAATAACAGCGAGACTGTAGCTCAGTTTCTTAAACATTATCTTTCGAAGGAAGAGATTGACAGCATTTCGCAGAGTGTTAACCAGAGTATAACTAAACAGACATACTACAAATTAGCCGACTCTTCTGTGGGAGAAAAGGTGGCACATGTGGCCATCGACTATGTTGCGAAGAAGCTTACTATTGATGGAGCGCAAGAGTTGCTTGCCGGTATAGGTGGCGCATTAGGTGGCATCGGCGGTATGGCAGCAGGACTTTTCGGGAGCAACATTGTTGCTAAGTTCTTGAGTATGCTCAGAGAGCCAGCCGAGCATTTCCTTGCTAATAACATCAACACGATGCTTCGCAACAATGGCAAGGAGATAGTGTCGAATATGGTTGATGGTGAGGTTGACAACTTCCTGAGCAAACCCGTTTGCCGATTGCTTGAAGGACACGAAGCACAGCTTGCCCAAGCTGTAGACACAATAGAATCCATATATCGTAGCGTCATCACCGAACATCTGCCTAAGATTCTCGACTCCATCGACATCAGCAAGATAGTAAGGGAGCGCATAAACGAAATGGACGTAAACGAGACTGAAAAACTCATATTCCAGGTTATGGACAAGGAACTCAAGGCCATTGTGTGGTTGGGAGCGTTGTTGGGCCTGGTGATGGGAAGTATAAACATATTCTTATAATTTGATATAATATGTTAGGAAGTATTATTGGAGACATTGTTGGTAGTGTTTTTGAGCACAACAATGTAAAGTCAAAAAAATTCTCATTTTTTGATGAGAACAAGAACTTTACAGACGATTCTATTTTGACAATAGCTACGGCAGAATGGCTTTTGCAAGGAGGAAATCCAGGATACTATTATTACAAATGGGCTATGGCTTATCCAAACCCTATGGGTAGCTATGGTACTGGATTCCAAAATTGGATTCATCAAAGTAGTAATGGCTGCCTCGCCCCTGCCTACAACAGTTGTGGTAACGGTAGTGCAATGAGAGTTGCTCCAGTTGGATGGTTCTTTGACTCTTTAGAAGAAACTCTATCTGCAGCAAAAAAATCTGCAGAATGCACTCACAATCATCCTGAGGGAATAAAGGGCGCACAAGCTATAGCTCATGCAATATTTCTCGCTCGCAACAACACAACCATTTCTGAAATAAAAGATATTATAACAAAAGAATATGGTTACGACCTATCCATATCTGTTAATTATTTACAAGAAAACTATTTATGGGATATCAAAGCTGAACAAGGAATAAATGGCGCCACATGCCAAGGCAGTGTTCCACAAGCAATAATCTGTGCCTTAGAGGCAACAGATTTTGAGGATGCCATAAGAAATGCAATATCAATAGGTGGAGACAGCGATACAATAGCTTGCATTACAGGTGGTATAGCAGAAGCATTGTATGGAATACCTGATGATATTGCTGAAAGAGGCTTCTCTTATCTCGAAGAACCTTTAAGGAATGTTCTTATTGAATTCAAGAAAAGCCTACAAAAATATAAATCAAATGATTATACTAATGTAACAACAAATAATATGACCTTAAGTGAACAAATTCAAAAAATAATAGATCAACGCAAGGGCTTAGGCGAATACGTTGGGCAAGGATACCTTGACAAGATTATATCCTGTAAGAATTTCTTTGAAAGTCTTGAAACGAAAGTCAAGGATTTCGAGAAAAAACGATTGGACCTTATCAGTCAGAACGAAAACAAAGAAGGTGATTTTTATGGTTATTTTACAGAAGATCCAACTTTAATTAATCGTGTAAAAGACGCTTCTTCAAGTGATACAATTTCAAAAATCGAAGAATGTATAAAAGAATGCGAACGCTTATTCAATCGTTTTAATCGTGATAGCATCAACATAAGTGTTGTCGGACGTGCTCGTCAGGGCAAAAGCTTGCTTCTCCAATCTATCAGTCATTTGCCTGACAGCGTAATACCAGCATCTAATGCTGGCGACTGTACTGGAACCACCTCTATAATATGCAATGAAATTGGAGCATCAAAAGCATATGCCAAAGTAATTTACTTTAGTGCCAAGGAAATGGAACAGCAGGTAAATGCGTATTTAAAGGCTATTGGTTTAAATCATAGCATAGAAAAATTCTACGACATCCCTTCATTAAAGTTCCTTGCAAAAAAAGAGAATAAAAAAGAATTGCTAAGCAAAATGACAAGTGAAAAACAGTCTCTTTTTATTCATCTCTTAAAATATATTGAGCACTATGACGAATGCCGAGTTTTAGTAGAACGAGGTAACGATGATATTAATGAAGAAGAAATAAGAAAATATGTAGCCCAGTACGACTTAGAGGGAAAACTCACTTACAATTACTTAGCTGTTAAAGAAGTAAGAATATTCACTGAGTTTACATATGCCCAGGCTGGTAAGATTGTATTAGTTGATACAATCGGATTGGGGGATACTTCTTTAGGCATTGAAGAGAAGATGCTCAAAACTCTTAGAGACAACAGTGATGCTTCTTTCTTGATACGATTACCTGCTAGCACAGGAGACCATTGGGCTAAAGAAGACAACAATTTGTATAATCTTATAGAAGAAGCTATGGGTAAGAACATGCTCGGCAAATGGTTGTATTTGGTATTCAACACCAGTAGTTTCTTAGGGAATGCCAATGGGGTGGAATCAATGGAAAATAATTTAAAAAACCTCGATTTGCATTTTGCGAACATTATAAAGGTAGACTGTAAAAATCCTGTTGAAGTACAAGAGAAATTATTGTTGCCTGCACTTGAGCATTTGGCTACGGAACTGAAGGATGTGGATATGGAGTTAATGAATGATGCCAACAAACTCTTCACAAGTTGCTACGCAACATATCTGAAATTGTATCAACGTGCACATGACATTGTTATTGGTTCTCCAGCATCACAGGCAGCTTTGACTATGTTTGGTGTTGAGCATTGGGACAATATATGGCCACAAATCACACAAGCCATAGGTGGGCTATACTCAGAGCTTTCTCTTAATCAATATCACCCATGCATTGAAGTACATAAAGCTATAAACGAAGCCAAAGAAAACATATACAACTATGTGCCATCAGATGAATGGTACTTGCAGGAGGTTCTTAAAATGGACGATCTGTCTAACCCTGAGTCTGTATATATTAAGGGATTAAACAAGTTCCGTTCACAAATATCTGCAAGTTTTGACGATATAAACCTTAATGTACTTGGTCCTTTGCAGGAAAACCTTAAATGGCGAGTGGCTAATATAATGTACGAAGATGCATTATGGAAAAATTTATATATTGTAGGAGCAGATAATCAAGAATGTTCCACCGAGTGGCTTAGAGCATTTGCCGATGAAAAATTGGCAGAATTTCCTAATTTGAGAAATGCTATTAACTTCATACTGGATTATCAGATGAGTATAGCGGATCTTCTTGATTATGAGGTAGAGAGTAGTTTAGGTATACTCACCCCAGGTTCAAGAGAGTACATACAGTTGGATTTGGCGGAGGCTCAGAAACAAGGGGCAGACTTGGATAGTAATGCAATGGGAAAGTATATTTGGGAAAGAACTATCAACCTTGTTTACAAGGTGACGGAAAAACTTGATAACGAGTTTGACTTGTTGACAAAGATACCCAACCATTCTCTATATGCAAGAATACGAAAGTTCCGAGAAAAGACAGTCATGAGTGAAGCTACAAAAAAGGAGATGAGACAACTTTATATACAAGATTGTGCCTCGTTTTGGAATGGAGAATATAAAGAAGCTATTTTCAAGGAAAAGAATTATCATCAGATGATGGATTGGATTGACCTGCTTCCACAAGCTGACAGGTCTTGTTTTGAAGTTGACATACAAAAATAACATATATACAAATGGGATTGTTTGACAAGGCAAAGAGCCTATTCGGAGGCTCTAATGACATAACAGGACAACACATACAGCTCAAAGTATGTATGATGGGACCTCGAGGAGTAGGTAAAACAACTATACTTACCAGTATCTTTCACGACTCAGATGCAAAACTGAATAAAGACGGACTTTACTTTAGTGCAATAGGAGAAACTGCATTAAAATTAGAGGACGGCTATAAAAAACTTGCAGAAATCTTCAAGGAGATACCCGATGAAAATGCCACTCCATTGCCTGGTATAGATGCCTCTAAAGGTGTGACTGAATTTCAATTCAAACTGGGACTAAAAGGAGATGGAGCTCATAAAGACAAGCGGGCAAGCATTGGAGTAACCATAAAAGACTTTCCTGGAGAGTTTGTCGATGAAAACCACCCGGAACATGGTCAAGTGATACAGTTTATCAAAGAGTCGCAGGTGATAATGCTTGCAGTTGACTCCGTACATCTTATAGAGGAAAATGGTAAGTATAATGAAAGCAGAAACCAGTCTGCGTATATGTGCGGTAAAATATCGTCAATACTTAAGCAACTTAATTCTACCGAGCATAAACTCATACTTATTGTCCCTCTAAAATGTGAGAAATACTTCATGCAAAAAGGTATGTCTAACCTCACAGACAAGGTGTGCACTGCTTACAAGTCATTAATAGAAGAAATACGCACCGACTATAAAGACAGAATCGGACTTTATATAACACCTATCCAAACCTTGGGAGGTGTGGTGTTCAGCAAATTTGGCAAGGATGCTACTGGAACTGTAAACATTGGTATAGACAATTGTCCAAACGACGTGCAATATAGATTTTTCAGGGCAATTCCTGACAGAAAGCCTATGTATATGCCTGTATATTGTGCACAGCCTATGTATTATCTTGTGTCGTTTGCACTAAACCAGTACAAGCGTAATCAAAATAAAGGTGGGGTGTTTGGCTCTATTTTCAAGGGATTATTCAGCCTGTTCTCTTCTGATTTGATTTTTTACCAAGCCTGTCAGAATTTCGTCTCACATATAAAGACGAGTGGTGATGGCTATGTAATATTGAACAATCCGAATCTTATAAACTCAAATTCATAAACAAATGGCAGATATTAGAATATTAATGATGGGAGGACGCCGTTGTGGAAAGTCTTCCATTCTTGCAAGCATGATTCATCAATTGTCAAACAATGTTGACCTGTGCAGGAAATATATACAGATTACCCCATATAGGGGAGAAGATGGAACAACAAAACCATTGGAAACAAAACGTAATGATCTTGTTTCGTTTATAGAGACAAAACCTACGGGATGTCACTATTTAGTGGATTTTGATGCCGATGATACATTTAACAAATACTATTTTAAAGCCAAAATTCCAAAGCCCGAAGGTGGAGTCTATTATGGAAATGTAAAGCTTGAGGTTATAGACTGTCCTGGTGAAAGCTTTGATGTCTTTGCATCCGAGGAGAAAGTATCCAAACTTAAACAATATGCTGCACAATCTGATATATTCCTAATAGTAGTTGATACTCCGTACCTTATGGACAAAAAATCAGATGGTGGAAAGTTTATGAGTGTGAACAGACCCACAACTATAAATGAGTTCATCAAGGTGAATGTAGCATTCAGAAGGGATGACGATTATAAAAAAATAATTTTTGTTCCAGTGAAGTGTGAGAAGTGGAGAAATGACTTGGAAGCTGTTTCTAAAAAACTTCAAGAGCCTGGTTATTATGGAGAATTAATTCAATTTATTGAGGCCGACAAGCGTTGGAGTTACTCTATTATACCTGCTTTAACTGCTGGTAGCATAGAATTCAGTGAGTTTGGAGAGCCATTACTATATAAAACTACAAATGAGTCATGCTCACGACTTGGAAATTCCCCATTATACAGATTTAAGGATGGAAGTGTAAAAATGCTAAAGTCAGAAGATGTTATTGAAGATGAAGGGCATAAACTTCATTTTCCATTCTTTTCATGGTTTGTCAATACATCTAATAGATATATGCCAGAGAATTGCGACCAAATAGGCTTGCATGTTTGGAGATTTATTGTATTTAAAACAAAGATAGAATTACGACATAAAATACTTCATCCATGGTTAATAGGTTTCCCTTCAATTTCAAAATTAGAAGAATTGATAAACAAAATGGAACAGGATGGACAACTTAAAGACACAGGAAGAGGAATCATCAATTTAAGAAAAATTGAGACGACATGAAAATATTCATTCAAATGTCTGTAGGGGGATTTAAGATATTCGATATCCAACAATTTCTCCACAAAGAAGATGATTTCTGTTATGCCATTATGAGCGAGATAGCATCCACTCATAGTGGGATGCATAATTATCGCACACATATCATCAAGGATGACAGCCATGGAATAAGAGTAGAGTTAATGCGACTTTTTTCGTCAAATAGCATCAGTCTCCTACTTCAAAATGATGTGTGTGAAGAAAGAAACGTAAGATGCTTGTATATGGCAAATGTTGGTAATACAAAAGATGAAATAAATCGTTCATGCGACGTTTCTTTTTGTGTCATGGGTGAAAATGAAGAAGAAAATAAGTTGGTCAACCATATAGCCTATGCATTAATTGTCACAAATAATGATGAAAAGACAAATCAAATTGGTGAGCTTTTACATACTAAAATATTAGGCGACAAACAAGTTTTGGCTTTTGACACCACTATTTGGAACAGGCTATGTGAGAGTCTTTATAAAAAAGATTGTTCACCAAAAGACAACGCTTACATAGATATTGTGAACGAAAATCAATTGGTTGTTATAAATGGCAATCTTGATTTTATCAAAGTTTATCGGGAAAACGAAAAACTGTTTAACGATAATCCTTATATTATTATCAATTCTAAGAAACTGCCATTGGGAAAAAACTCCGACAACATGACAGATATGATAAAATGGGAAAAGAGTAATTTGAGGTTTCAAGGAAGAGATAAAGTACATGGATTGTTTCATGAAATAATTAATGAACTTAAAAAAATAAAGTTATGATGAGAATATATAGTCAATATACCATTGGTGGTTTTAAAATTTTCAATTTAACATCTTTTCCTCATATTGAGGGCAAAACGAAGTATGTTTTGATGAAAGAGATAGGAGAAGCTAAAGAATCTGAGCATCAAGATATTTTTGTCACCCGCAATTGTTCATGCGACCTTGACCGACGAATTATGTATTTCTTCTCTAATAATCAGGTAAGTGCCTTGATTCTTCACGGATGTGGTGAAAACAAAAACGAGACGACACTTTTTCTAAAAGATTCCAGCAAGAAATTCTCGTTTGCTCTTGTATCCAAAGAATCTTCTGATATACAGTTGTTTGTCCGCATGGCAAGTTGCTGGCTTAATGGAGAAAAAGAAAATATGGTAGATTCTTTGCAGAATATGGTGAGAAAATTTGTAGTAGGCAATGAAATGGCTTTCGGATTCGATGAAGAACAGTGGAATTCAATAAAAGCTACTTTTAGCAACAAAGGTATTGATGCTAAATTTGCTGAGATTGCAGATGGAAGTAAAAATCTCTTGGTCAACCTCACACTTGATAAATCTCAAATTCTCAAGTCTGCCAAAATAGAGGCTCCTATGTCTTCCTTTGTAACTGTGCCAGGAAGCGAATACGTCCGTGTGAAAGAAAGAAACAAAAAACTTATATATTATGGTGTAGGTATATTGTCGGCACTTGCAATCGGAGGAGCCATATATTATTCTATGAGCAATAAATAGAGAAAATATGGAATACAAATATCTTATAGGATTGGATTCAAAGTCTTATGAGCACGAATTGGACCGAAAGGTTTTGAGTTCTCTAAAGGGTAAGACAGGATTTGAGGCTGCCACAAATGCATTCTTGAATTGGACATTCATCAAATGGAACGTCATAGCACTAAAAGGCGGATGTTTCCAAATAACCAAAGATTCTTGTCCAGAACTTTATGCAACATTGTTGGATGTGTCCCAGACTTTGGATGTGCATCCTATGCCAAGTTTGTATACAGAATGGCAATATGGAATCAACGGATATACAACAGGGTTTGGTGATGACACACTGATTGTACTTAAAAGTGGTGCTGTAGATTTATTGACAGAAGAAGAGTTGCGCTTTGTAGCAGGACATGAGTTTGGACATATAAAAAGTGGTCACGTCATATACCACCAAATGGCAAATATGTTCAACGAAGCAATGTCGCTACTGCCACTTGTAGGAAATTTGGCAGAACCAATAAAATACCTGCTATTGTATTGGGACAGAATTTCTGAGTTTACCGCTGACAGAGCTGGTTTGCTGGCATGTCAAGACATTGATGTGGCCTTACAAGCTATAGTGAAAATGGCAGGACTTCCTATGAAATTCTACAATGATAATGTACGTGACAGCTTTATAAAACAAGCGGAATCATTCCAATTGGATTTAAATAGTTTATCGGAAAAGGCTATCAAAACAATAACAATTGCGACAAGCAAGCATCCTTGGATAGTACTTAGAGCTGCAGAATTGCTTAAATGGTACAATTCGGGAGAATATGACCGTATTATAAATGGAAACAGCCATGATATTTGCATTTGGCAGGATTGTGGCAAGCCGATAACAAAAGGTTCAGAGTATTGTCCATATTGTGGCAGACCACAAAACATATAAGATATGACAAGAAAAACTCTTTCACATATGAAACCTTTTGACGTAATGCATCCAGAGGATATATCACGCTTGGCATGGGTCAGAAACAGAAAAGGCATTGAGACGCTGTTGAAAAAGACGGTTGTGAAATATCAAGAAGTTGTAACAGGAGTTACCTACACAGGAAACGGATATGAGATAAACGCTCAAAGCTCGCCAAAGCTTTTTTCACAATTACAGGAAAGTTGTAGGGTGCTTGGATTGGAAGATATACCAGCAATGTCTGTCTTTTGGGAATATTTCATATCTTCTGATTCTGTGGGTGGTACACCAAATAGAATCCTGCTGACATCTGGAGCTGTGGATTTGTTGGAGAAGGAAGAAATGGATTTTCTTTTAGGCTACGAAATCGGACATATTATCTGTGGTCATAAACCTTATCAAATGTTGCTTGATTTGTTGTACACGCCTTTCATCAACGACATAGACCATTTCAATATTGCCTCAATCATAAAGCTGCCTCTACTCGAATGGTATCGTGTGAGCCACTATTCAGCTGACAGGATGGGACTGCTCTGCTGCCAGAATATCAACGTGGCACTCAAGGCAATGATCAAGATGTCTGGAATCCCAAAGAAGTATTATGAAGGTATCAACACTGATGCTTTTATCAGGCAGGCTGAAAGGTTTGAAAATTCCACACAAGGTACATTCGATAAACTTGTTAAAGAATTCTCTGTAAGAGCTTGCAGTATGCCATGGCTTGTGCTTCGAGCCAAGAAACTTCTTGACTGGTATAATTCCGACGAGTATCAACAAATTATTGATAATGCATAACGCTGAGCCAGATGAGAATATTTTGCAGACTTATCCTGCAAGTTGCGCCATTAAGTGCCAGCAGATTATTCTTTACAGTTATGGTATTGACGTTTCTGAAGCAGAATTGTGTAAGATAGGCAAGGAAAATGGATGGTATGACGAGAAAATAGGGGTCTATATGCACTCCAATGGCTATCTGCTAAAGTGTTTTGGTATCAAGTACAAACATTCCCAAAGCAACGGGTTAGAAGATTTACAGTCAGAATTGGAACAGGGACACAAAGTAATGGTTAGTGTCAATCAAGCAAAACTTGCGAGCAAGATAGATATCTATAACCAAGCCTCGCATTCTGTTATTGTAAACGTGATAGACAGCTCCTTCGTGTATGTCATGAATCCAGGTAGTGGAAATGCCAATGAAAAATATCCTATAACCTTATTTTGCGAAGCATGGAGAGACTCAGGCTTTTATATGCTGTCTACTTGTGAGAAGGCACCGTATAGATATGATTCACAGACCAAACGTATGATAGAACAAGAGTATTAATCATTTAACATTACAACTATGATATTCAAGACTGATAAAAAGATTAAAGGAATGGAATGTTTTGACCCTACAAAATGCAAGGTGGAAAACGAGATGAAAAAGCCGTTCGATAATGACGATGTAGCAATGGGTTGTTGCGAGGGGTGTTGGAGCGGTTGCATAGGCTTCCCCACACGTTAATAGGAAAAGATATGATTAGTAGCCGTGAATGGAAAAGAGGCAGAAGTAAAGAAATCACATTTATTGTAACAAAGGACTGTCAATTAGCTTGTAAGTACTGTTATCAGGTAGGAAAAAACAATTCTGAGAGATTGACTTGGAAAACCGCTAAAAAAGGTGTCGATTTTATTTTGTCTCAGGATGCTGAAGAGTGGTTGAATATAGACTCAGTAATTTTTAGTTTTATAGGTGGAGAGCCCTTTTTGGAAATAGAACTAATTGATCGTATCTGCGACTATCTGAAAATTCAGATGTATCAGAAAGGGCATCATTGGTTTAATTCTTATCGATTCGCCATTACAACTAATGGTATCAATTATGACAATCCAAAAGTTCAGCGTTTCGTACAAAAGAACCTCAAACATCTGAGTATAACTATAACGATTGATGGAACACAAAAGAAACATGACCTAAACAGAGTTTGGAAACCATCAAAGAATGGCGACATGACAAATCGAGGGTCATACGAAAATGTTGTCAAAAACATACCTCTTTGGCTTTCACAATTTCCCAATGCGGCAACAAAGGTCACTATCAGTTCTGCTGATATTCCATATATTTGTGAGAGCGTACTACACCTTTATTCTTTAGGGATACATATTGTTTACATCAATTGTGTGTTTGAGAACGTATGGCATGAGGGAGATGATATTTTGTTTGAGAAGCAGTTGAAAAAGCTGGCAGACTATATCGTAGAGAACCATATGTATAAGAATTACAGTTGCTCTTTCTTCCAAAGATGGATAGGCAAACCATTGGACGCAAACAGGGACGAGAATTGGTGTGGAGCAGGTCTGATGTTGGCAATCGACAAGAGTGGCGTCTTATATCCATGTATACGAATGGCGAAGTATTCACTTCGAGACAAACAGGCCAGGACAGTAGGCAGTTTAGAGCAAGGTCTTGACAAAAATTTGATTAGACCTTATTATTATTTAAGCAGATCCATCCAATCTACCAAGGAATGCTTTGAGTGCAATGTGGCTTCTGGTTGTGCTTGGTGTCAAGCAGAAAATTATGACTGTTCGGATGATGCTACCATTTTTTCAAGGTCTACAGCAATATGCAAGATGCATAAAGCACGTGTCAGAGCGAACGATTACTATTGGGCAAAGATAGATAATGCGAATGAGACAGAGATAATTGGTGAGGCAAAACCTGTTAATAACAAATGCCCATTGGACAAAAATATAGAAAGTCCTGACACGGTCAATGTGTTGCTATCCACCAATTCCACTCCTTTTTGTATTACCGACAACCCCAAACAAGAAGAGAGCTTGATACCCTTACACATATTAGAAAAATTTATAAATGACGCTAAGCGTAAGGGGTTGAAGGTGATTTTTGTCATGCCAAAGAGAAGACTGCCCCAAAACTATTACACCCTTATACAGACCATTCCTCATAAAATTATTGCTCCAATAGAAAGTAAAACTGATGCAGATGCAATTGTTGTCAATAAATGGAGTGACATTCTATCAGCAAAACGTCATAATTTATTTTATATACTACGTACTACCCTTATGGAATTCTGTTGCAATACTTTAATATTTGGAAAAATGTTGGAAAACTCAGCAAGACTAAACTTCGTTTTCACTGATGAAGCGTTTTTTTCAACCAAAAACGAACAACCTTACTCACAAGCATTAGACATATTGGTGCAGCAGGTACTGAGAAATTGGGAAAAAGGTCATTTTGTCAAAGTCAATTTAATAACCGACAGGTTGGAAATGGTTGAAATGGACAATTGTAATGCAGGTTGGAAATCTGTAACTTTGGCTGCAAATGGCAAATATTACATTTGTCCAGATTACTATTTTGAGGATGAAACTAACTCATGCGGAGATATAAACAGTGGGCTTGACATTAAAAATCCATTACTATACAAATTGAATCATGCACCTATATGCAGAGATTGTGGAGCATATCATTGTCAACGTTGCGTTTTTCTTAACAAGAAAAAAACACTTGAAGTAAATATTCCCTCTTATGAACAATGTACCAAAAGTGAAATAGAGTTGGTTGCAACAAAAAAAATCTACGAGTTATGGAAAGAACGTATGCATTCATAGGGGATATTGATGAAGCTGAATCACAGGCAATAGAAGCAATTGTTGAACGTCTTGCTGGATTAGAGGAACTTCTTATGCTTGATCTGCAAGGAGACTTAATCAAAAAAATAAATGCAGAAATACAAGAACTCAAAACTTGCTATGCAGAATGGTGCAATAACACAGCTCATCGCCACAACTGGAGTAATAAGAATTATATTTATTGGCAAATTGATTTCCAAGAGAATAAAGTGTGGTCAATAACATAATCATGGCAAAATGCATAACACTAACGACTATATTATCCTTGAAGATTATCCTGATGGCAGCTCATTAATAATGTCTCTTAATGATGTTCCTGAGGGCGAAATGCATAGGCAGGAGGATTTTCTATACGAGAAATCAGTAATGGAGATTGACAAGGATGCAGAATGGCATGTGCCAACAAAAGAAGAATTTGACGTATTGATGAGACTATTGAAGGAAAAACAAATAGATTTTGATACGTTAAATTTCCAACCGCATAGCATCTATGATATTGACGGTTCTGAAGATATCTTCCATTCAGATTCAAAGTCGCTAAAACCTTATTATGATTTTCAACGGGATGAAGATGGTGATAATGAGGAATGGGCTGTTCGTCCATTTGCAATTGCGCGTCTTAAACAAGCCAATCCTGATGAAAAAATGACATTAAAAAGGCTTGTTGTACAATATGGTCGCCCAATACCCCTTTTTCAAATACAAAAATTTTTGCTTACGACACATATGGAGTTGGATAAGATGCATGAGCAGAATATCTGCCATAATGATATATGTCCAGACAATATCATTGTGGATATTACATCTAATGGCGTCATAAGATTTCAATTACAGAGCAGTCAGTATTCTGCAAAGCCAGCAAAAGGCGATGCTGTATTGAATCAGGATAATTTTCATAGATGCTTTTGGGCTCCAGAAAATTATATTGGCGAGACATCCTCCTACTCAGACCAATACCAACTTGCCATGACTATGTATTTTGCCATTTATGGACATTTGCCACTTAATTACAAGAGAGCGAATGCGAGAAATATAGCATCGGCATTTAAAAATAGAAATTTCTTACCAAAAGATTTTGAGAATAATGCCTTTGAACGTTGTCTTGTAAAAGCTTTGCGTCTGAATCCGACGGAACGTTTCCGCTGTATGGATGAATGGAGTGTATATATATTGGATGAATTTGTAGCATTCAATGCCTATTCTGATTTTTATGCTATTGAACACATGGTGAGTTCGTCTGGATGTCTTCACATTTCAGGTGAACACCATCAAACATATCTAAAAATATTTGGTGCAAAATCATGCAGCCCTAATGCGTATATCATGGAAACATACAAAGAAATGGGAATTAATGTATGGGAATGCTATGACTTTAGATGCTACCAAAGAAGAAAAATAGACATAAATGATGACCTTACATATGTGTATTTCCCAAATGGAAGATGCAAGAATATGTTCCGTCTCATGATAGCATCATTAGCCGTGAAAGAATATATAGGCGATAAGTACTTGTATTCCTACCATGATAAATGCCATGCTATCAACGAAATAACAAAAGCGTCAAAAGATATTCGTGGCTTTAATATTGAAGGGGTTACTTTCCTTTCATACGAAAAACAAATCGATGAGACTACAGATTTAAAAAGACTGATAAACGATGCGCAGACTGCATTGCAAAAGGCTGAGGCAACAATGAAGCATCTTCTTGAGGGTGGTTCATTGGAAGAAGAGGAAAAAGGGGAAGATTGGGTTAGTGTCCCCGTATTCTATCTTAACAACGATAATGTTTCACACCTTAGAGAGATTATCCATTATACTAACGTGATTTCTCCATTTTCCCGTTGTGTTACAAGAGGAAATGCTGTGTGTATAGAAGGCTCGCAAAAGCATATTGACGAAGGTGTGAGAATATTTGAGTTCGTCAAGAATTTCTCTTATCAGTATAATTGATGCTTCATAGAAATATCATTACTTAAATTTTAAAACTATGGGACTATTTGAAAACAAGATAAAGCAATTCCCTAAGATCTTCGATTGGGTGGAGAGAGTAGACGTGTCGCGGTTGAGCAACTTTCTGCTTGACAATGAAAGATGCAACCGTCTGTTTGTGGCATCGGGTGGCTCATTCAGCGCAGCTGTATATGCTGAGCAACTGTCGGCTGACAAGGGAATGATGAGTCATGCCTTGACTCCATTGTTGTATGCAGGAAGCGGATTCGCACATGTGGCTGCACTTACATTGCTCATTAGTGCTTCTGGATATAACAACGACATACTTCGTGCTTATGACAATGGGTGTCGTGCCGAAGAGCAGAAGGTGGGGACTGTTGTGCTTTCCTCGAAAGGAAGATTGCAGACTCTTATGCAAGAGAATGATGCCAATAACCTTTTTGACTTTGACATCCCTACGGGACGCGACGGTTTTCTGTCCTCAACAACGGTGCTCGCTTTCTACACCTTATTATATAGGGCGTTTGGACATACCGAACTTAGTAGCGTGGGTACGGACATATCGGAGAAGGAGCAGGAGGAAATCAATGGTTTTGTTAATCGGTTGAAGCGCATATCGCTTGACGAACTGACCGAGCATGAGGCTTTCCTGCATAAACTGGAAGGCGTGGACAGCTTTTTCATCCTTTATTCTGCCAAGAGCTATCCAGTGGCTCTTGATATAGAGTCTAAATTCTCTGAAGGGGCAGTGGGCAACACTCAGCTTGCCGACTACCGTAACTTTGCGCATGGACGATTCAACTGGTTCACTCAACGTCCTGGGCAGACAGGCTTGATATGTTTGCAGACTCCTGATGATGTGGAAATGTCGGAGGAAATACTCAGTATGGTTCCTGGTCATGTTCCTGCATTACGTCTTAGAACATTGCACAACAGTCAGCTTGCGGCCATTGATCTTCTCGTAAAGGAGCATTATCTGTGTAGTGCGCTTGGACAAAGGTGGGGTTTGGACCTCAGTCGTCCGATAGTGCCGGAGTATGGAAGGATTCTTCATTCAAAGTAAATAATAGCGAGAAGCTGAAAAATAATGACGCAAAATGAGAGATTGCCGGTTTCTATTGACTCTATATTAGCAGGAATGACGAGCCAAGGATTGTTATTTGTATGGCAAAGGACAGTCTTGTTGATAAATTATGCGTAACTTTGCATCAGAGACTTCTGATGAAGAGTTAGGCATTTTAAAAACTATAAATGTAGAAAATATGTTGGTAATTCATCCTAAAGACAGAACGACAGATGTGCTCAAGATGCTGTATGAGGGACTTGACGCACAAGTGATAGTTGATGATTGTTCACGTGCAAAGATAGATCATCTGCTAAAACATGCATCCACCCGTGAACGAGTGATGCTGCTTGGTCATGGGCTGGACAAGGGACTCTACTTCAGGGAAGATGGTGTGGAAGAGTTTAAAAATGTGATTGTGGGACATCCTAACAGTTATATGCTGCGCCGGCATGATGGCAACATTATTGGAATATGGTGTCACGCCAACCTCTTTGCGCAGGCGGAGGGGTTGCACGGACTGTTTTCGGGAATGATGATATCCGAGGTGTCGGAAGCTGAGGATTATGGCATTGCAGCCACACATGAGGAGATATTGGCTTCCAACAAGGTGATGTTCGGCAAGCTGCGCCGGTTGCTCGACGAGAAGGTGTTGTTGCATAAAATCCCTGAGATGATGAAGGCGTTGGACGAAGAGCATACTCCGTTGTCTGAATTTAACTATGGCAATTTCCATTATATGTAATATGTGTGCGTGTAGGTTTAAATCGAAATAAAAGTTAAATTGTTATTGTTGCTTGCTTCAAAATTTGCAGGTTTGGGGAATAAGTATTACCTTTGCACTCGCTTTAAAAGACATGGGCAAGTCTTATACGGCCAGCTCCCTTCGAATCCTCCAGGACGGGAACGTAGCAAAGGTAGTTGGTTGTAGCGGCGCGATACAAGTAGCTTGCCCACCCGCCTCTTTAGCTCAGTTGGCCAGAGCACGTGATTTGTAATCTCGGGGTCGTTGGTTCGAATCCGACAAGAGGCTCAAAAATGGGAAAGTGATATGGAAGACAGGACTTTGAATAAAGGTCTTGTCTTTTTTTGTATATATGCTTTTATGAATTGCTTTATATCAATTTATCATGTAAAAATATATTAAAGAGCGTGATTTGTATGCGCACACACAAAAAGTTTACTACCTTTGCATCGTCAAAAGGTTAATAGATTGTTTAGGTTAGTAGTAATAGATTTAGGTTTTTAGTTATTAGGTTTAAGGTAAATTGAACGATTGTTTAACAGGTAGCATGAGTGTTCGTGAGAATATTCATTGATTACGAAAATTATTTTAAGTTAAACATAACAATAGCGGTACAGCTCGTTGAGAGTTGTGCCGCTGTTGCGTTTTATACGACTGCAATATTATAATATTAAAGTCCCATGAAACTTGTGAAAGTAAAATTTGCTGTGGGAAAAACAGCTTTTTTATTTTTTTGTTCTGAATGTAATAAAATCGGATAACAGCCGTTATAGATAATGAAAAGACAACTACAAAACACTGTAAATTATTGCCTATGAAACATTTTACCCCAGAAGAAATCAAACCGTCGGAGCAGACGCTAAGCATCATCCGGCAGATAGCCTACACCTACCGTGTAGTGAAAGCGACAGGCAACGTGAGTTCCTATTGTTTGAGTTGAACGAAGTTATATAATTATTAAACAAAACAATAAATAAATGAAAACTCTAATCTCACCCTCGTTGCTGTCGGCAAATTTTCTTGACTTGAAAGCCGATATCGACATGATAAACCGCAGCGAGGCTGACTGGTTGCACCTCGATATAATGGACGGTGTGTTTGTGCCAAACATTTCATTCGGTTTTCCCGTAATCAATGCTGTGGCGCGAGCATGCACCAAGCCTCTTGACGTGCATCTGATGATTGTGCATCCCGAAAACTATATCAAGCAGGTGGCTGCTACGGGCGCGATGATGATGAATGTGCATTATGAGGCATGCATCCATCTCCACCGCACCATACAGGAAATACATGCCGCAGGAATGAAGGCTGGCGTGACGCTCAATCCTTCAACTCCCGTCAGTGTGCTTGAGGACATTATCTGCGATGTGGACATGGTGCTGTTGATGAGTGTGAATCCAGGCTTCGGCGGACAGAAGTTCATCGAGAACACTATAGAGAAGACTCGTCGCTTGCGCCAGCTTATTGAGCGCTCGGGCAGCAAGGCTTTGATTGAGATAGATGGTGGAGTGAACGATGAGACAGCTCCGCGTCTTGTTGAGGCTGGTGCCGACGTGCTTGTGAGCGGAAGCTACATCTTCAAGGCTTCCGATCCTATCAAGACTATTCACGACCTTAAAGGTTAGGACTTTTTTTACTCCCTCGCCAGAGAAAAATATTTCTCTCGGCAGGGAGTGAAAGCAGTGTGTGGCTTTTAAATATGAGCACATACTTTATTACCACATGGCAGGCATGGTTTAATGCCATAAGATGGAATGTATTCCCATTCCTTGTGTTTTTTCTTTTTCTTTTCTTTTTCTTTTTAAACCTTTTTCGCTGCTTCACGTCTATTTTATCGAACGGCTCTCAAAAAAAAGTCAGAGTAACAGAACCGTGAGTCATAAAATATAATTAATCATAACAAAAAAAGATGAAGCAGATTTTTTCCACTCTTCTGTTCCTTGTAGTGTCGATGGTTGCCTTTGCACAGAATAATGTGACTGGCACTATCGTCGACCGCGACACCAAGGAACCTATGGAGCAGACAGCTGTGCAACTGTTGCGTACAGACAGTTCCTATGTTGCAGGAACTGTGAGCGACGCCAATGGCGCATTCCGCCTGCAGGTGGCCAAGCATGGCAAGTACATTGTAAAGATTTCGAATGTGGGATACAAGACCATTTTCCGCAACGTAAACGTGAATGCCGATAAGGATGCAGACCTTGGCAGCATACAGTTTGCGGCATCAGCCATATCGCTCAAAGGCACTACCGTCACAGCCCAGGCAGCCAAGGTGGTGCTGAAGAAGGACACCTTTGTATATAATGCAACGGCATTCCGCACACCCGAAGGCTCTACCATCGAGGAACTTGTGAAGCGTTTGCCTGGCGCACAGGTGGATGACGACGGCAAGATAACCGTGAATGGCAAGGAAGTGAAGAAAATCAAGGTTGATGGCAAGGAGTTTATGGTGGGCGACACAAAGACTGCCATGAAGAATCTTCCCACCAACATAGTAAACCAGATTAAGGCTTACGACGAGAAGAGTGACCTTGCCAAGGTGACTGGCATTGATGACGGCAACGAGCAGACCGTGCTCGACTTCGGACTGAAGAAGGGCATGAACCGTGGCATATTTGCCAATGCCGACTTTTCAGCCGGAACAAAGGACCGGTATTCGGAGCGGCTCATGGGAGCTATGTTCAACTCTAAGCTGAGAGTGATGGGTTTTGGCTCCTTCAACAACACCAACGACATGGGATTTCATGGTGGCAGAGGCGGCTCGTTCGGACGTGGAAGCAACGGCCTTAATGCTGCAAAGATGCTTGGAGCCAACTTCAACTACGACAATGGCAGCACATTCTCGTGGGATGGTTCGGTGCGTTGGAACCATAAGGACGGCGACGCACTCACAAAGTCGTCATCAGAGAACTTCGTAAGCTCGTCGTCGTCGTTCAGCAACTCTTTCAAGCAGGACTTTAGCCGCAGCGACTCGTGGAACGCTCAGATGCGGTTTGAATGGAAGCCCGACACCATGACCAACATAATGTTCCGTCCGAACATGAGCATTACAAAATCCGACGGCAGCACTTCTTCCACCTCGGCACAATTCAATGACGACCCCTACAACTACGTGAGCGATCCGCTCTCGGCCGATGCCATCAAGCAGATGGCCAAGGAGGGAAAGATGGTGAACACGTCAAAGAACAGCTCCATAAGCTATTCCGACTCAAAGAAGTTTGGGGGTATGTTGCAGCTCAACCGCAAGCTCAACTCCAAGGGACGCAACGTGACATTGCGCGGCGACTTCAGCTACACCGACGGCACAAGCAAGTCGCTGTCTACCAACAACGTGCATCTGTATCAGATACTCGACCGCTTGGGCAACGACTCCACTTATCAGACCAATCGCTACAACCTCACACCGACAAAGAACTACAACTACTCGGTGCAGACTACATATAGCGAGCCTCTGTGGCGAGGCACATTCTTGCAGCTGAGCTATAAGTTCAACTACTCTTACTCAAAGAGCGACCGTGCCACCTACGATTTCTCCAACCTTGGCGAGAATTTCTTCACAGGACTGTCGCCACAGTACCGTCGTTGGGACGACTGGCTCATGCGTCTCGACCGTCCATATACCGATTATGAGGACAATACTTTGTCGCGCTACTCGGAGTATCGCAACTACACCCACGACATCGACCTCATGATGCGTATGCTTCGCGAGAAATACCAACTCAACTTCGGCGTAAAGCTTCAGCCTCAGACATCGAAGTTCATCCAGGACTACCAGGGTGTCTATACCGACACTGTGCGCAATGTTGTGAATATCACACCTACGCTCGACTTCCGCTACATATTCTCTAACGTGAGCCAACTGCGCATCAACTATCGGGGTACCACCTCGCAGCCATCGATGACCGACCTTCTCGACATCACCGACGACAGCGATCCGCTCAACATCACAAAGGGTAACCCGGGATTGAAACCGTCGTTCACCAACAACTTCCGCGCTGAATACAACAACTATATAGAGAAGCGGCAGATGGCGATAATGGCGAGTGTGAACTATTCTAACACGCGCAACAGCATAGGCTACAAGGTGACCTATGACGAGCAGACCGGTGGACGAACCACACGACCGGAGAATATCAACGGCAACTGGAACGCTGGCGGTATGTTCATATTCAATATGGCCATCGACACAACGGGCTATTGGAATGTGAACACATTCACCAACCTCGACTATCAGAACCGTGTGGGCTATCTCTCGCTCAACCGCAATGCCGACTCACAGCGCAATGTGACGAAGTCGACAACTATTGGCGAGCGTCTCGCAATGAGCTACCGCAACTCTTGGCTTGAGGTGGAGCTCGACGGTTCGCTCAACTATATGCACACCCGCAACAACCTGCAGCCGGTTTCCAACCTCGACACATGGCAGTTTGCTTATGGTGGAACCATCAACATTACGGCTCCTTGGGGCACAAGTATTTCCACCGACTTGCACCAGAACTCACGCCGTGGCTATTCGGACAACTCGATGAACACCAACGAGCTGATATGGAACGCCCAGGTGTCGCAGAGCTTCTTGCGTGGCCGTGCGCTCACGGTGTCGCTCCAGTTCAACGATATTCTCGCCAACCAGAGCAACTTCTCGCGTACGGTGTCGGCAATGAGCCGCAGCGATGTGCAGTACAACTCGATCAACAGTTACGCCATGCTTCATGTCATCTACCGCTTCAACCTGTTTGGAGGCAAGATGGCACGTCGTGGTAATGACCGTCCAGGTTATGGCTCAGGTCAGCGTGGAGGACGTAACGGATTCGGTGGCATGCGTCCGCCAATGGGACCTCCTATGGGAGGAGGCGGTCATCGCCCACCGATGTTCTAAAGCAAAAAAGGAATAAGCCTTTGGGGGCTTATTCCTTTTTTGCCTTTTAGTCACAGTCGTTATCTTGTTTTCCAAATCTTGTCGCCCTTTATCTCAAGGTTCATCGGGATGTTGTCGGTGAAGAGTTGTCCCGTGCCCAAGCCTTGAGGCATTCTTATGTTCGGGCCGTAGATGTCGGCTGCCAGCTGAGCTACGGCGTTCAGCCCCACGTTGCTCTCCAGCGCACTTGTTATCCACGAGCCTATTCCGCGGGCGTTGGCAAGGTCGATCCATTCGCGTGTGCCGCGCATTCCGCCGTGGAGCGATGGCTTTAGGATGATGTATTGAGGACGTATACGGTTGAGCAGGTCCTGCTTCATCTGCGTCATGTTCACGCCAATCAGTTCCTCGTCAAGGGCGATGGGGATGGGCGATGAGGTGCATAGCTCAGCCATGCGGGCCCATTGGTGCTGGCGTATGGGTTGCTCGATGGAGTGGATGTCGTAGTAGGCAAGTTGCTCCAAACGTTTAGGGGCATCCTCGTAAGTGAATCCACCGTTGGCGTCAACACGCAATTCAATCTGGTCTTTGCTGAAAGCACTGCGTATGTGTCTCACCAGTTCTATCTCGCGGTTGAAGTCGATGGCTCCGATTTTTAGTTTTACGCAATGGAAGCCAGCCTTCATCTTCTCCTCAAGTCGGGCAAGCATCTCGTCGAAGTTACCCATCCATACGAGTCCGTTGATGCGGATGCCCTCCTCGCCACGTGTGAAAGGCGTGTCGAAGAGAAAGCCGTTGCCTCCATGCTCAAGGTCGAGCAAGGCCGTCTCTATACCAAAAAGGATGGAAGGGTAGGGGCGGAGCATGTCGTAGTTCACGTTGCCCGTAAGCTCAATCATCCGGCACAGTTGGGCGAGAGTAGTGGCGTATTCTGGGCGGGCGTCACAGCTGAGGTCGGGCAATGGAGCACATTCGCCCACTCCCTTCACTCCGGGTTTGTCGTCGCTTGTGACTTCTATAAACCACGATTGTCGTGTGGTGTAGACTCCTCGCGACGTGCCAGCCGGCTGCTTGAAATGTAGGGTGCGTGGTATTATTGAAAAATTGTATTTCATAGATATGTCAGCTTAAACCTCGTCTTCATCAGCGTTGCTCATGGTGTCGAGCTTGGTGTCGGTAGAGACAGACACTCCACCCACGCGCGAAATCTTCACGACAAGAGGCACATAGTTGTCGCTCATCTTGTCGGGAGAGCCTACTGATGCTGCGAAAAAAATGTTGTCGCCGTCGACATGGTCGAACACAATGCCGAGCATGGCACCGTTTTTGTATTCGTCGCCTACGTATTCGGCAAAGTTGGTTTTGGCGAAAGTGCGCTTGAAGAACTCCGTGCCGTCGCTGCGAAGAATGGTCAGCGTGATGCGGTTGTCGTAGTATTTGTTGCCACTCTCGTCCACGGTTAGAGGGAGCGAAGTGTCAGCCTTTCGCTCGATGTTGATGCTGTAAGTACTGCCGAGCCACTCTACCGAGCGGTTCTGATTGTAGTCGCCCATGTTCTGTGTAGGCTTTGGTGCGGCCTTCACGGGTTTCTTGGCGATTATGTCGTTGCTCTTAGGCTTGCTTGTGCATGCCACGAATGCGGCGATGGCGGCACAGAAAGCCGAGGCAACAATTGTTCGTGTAGTGATTCTGCTGGTTTTCATGGGGCACAAAGTTAATGCAAATAGTAGACAATACAAAATGAAATCATTGTTTTTTATTGCCTACTCGCTGTCAGCCTTTTATATTTATTGCAGAAAGTGTTGTGGGGCAATGTAAATTATGTAACTTTGCAATATAAAAACGGATAAATATGAAAAACAGGATTATTGATATGGTTGCGGTTGTGCTGCTGATGTTTGCCTTTGTTTCGTGTGGTGAAAGGCAGCAGCCCAAGGCAGAAGTAGAGCAACCCAAGATAGACACCATACCCACGCTCATCATGCAGGCGCAGCGTTGTTCGAAGCTCTACACCACCGAGTATCACATTCATAAGGTGATAACCCACGACGACCAGCTCGCCATGAAAGGCAAGTTGCTCGGCCATGACTATAATGTGCCGTTGCCATTGGGCAGCCGCAAGATAGCCATACCGGTGGATGCCACGGTGAAGGCATATGTCGACTTTGCCGATTTCTCGGAGAAGAATGTGCGCCGCGACACTACGCACATAGAGGTAATATTGCCCGATCCGCATATTGTGCTTTCGTCCACGCGCATTAACCATGATGATGTAAAGGAATATGTGGCACTTACCCGCAGGAATTTCACCGACGAGGAACTGTCGTCGTATGAGAAGCAGGGGCGTCAGGCAATAATAGCCGACATAGCAAAGACAGACATCTTGGAGTCGGCACGCATAGGAGCTGCCAACGTGCTTGTGCCAATGTTGCAGCAGTTGGGTTACCGTGCCGAGAACATCACTATCTCGTTCCGTCACGACCTTAAGCGTGGCGACATGTCGAAGCTTATCGACAAATCAACAGTGGAGAAGAAAAAGTAAAAAGTTGTGGATTATGAAAAAGAACAATAATTCTTCGCTGCGCAACTTCTTTCTCATGCCGTTGCGCATGCTCATCATAAAAATATTGCTCATCGTTGCGCTTGTTGTTGTAGCGGCACTTGTGGCGCGTCACTATATAAATAAGGTGTCGTCGACATCCACTATGGCCGAGGTGGTGATGAGCGACAAGATAGACATAACGCCCTCGCAGATACGCTCGATAGAGCAGATAGGCGAGTGGTCGTTTCTCGAAATCAACGACGAGGAACTAATCGACACCGTGCGCCATGGCTTCTTCTCGGACGATGAGCTTGTGCGTATCTATTACGGCACCTTGCGTCTGGGCATAAATCTCAAGGAAGCTCATGAAGGTTGGCTCGCCATGCAGGGCGATACGCTGTGTGCGATATTGCCTCCAGTGCGTCTGCTCGACAACAACTTTATTGATGAGGCCCGCACACGCTCGTTTATAGAGACAGGCAAGTGGACTCATCAAGACCGCAAAGCCATGTACAACCGTGCGGTGCAGCGCATGCGCCGACGCTGCTTGACAAAGAAAAACTATCAGGCAGCGCGTGACAATGCCCGTGTACAGTTTGGACAGATGCTGCGTTCGATGGGCTATGACAAGGTGAAAGTGGAATAGGTTAGGGGTGAGATGATGGCGTGGCACTACAATTAGTTCAACTGTAGTGCCATGTCGTACGCTTTCGCCATGCGCCGCATATTGAGCAAGGCGTAGCGCATGCGTCCGAGTGCTGTGTTGATGCTTACATTGGTTGTGTCGGCAATCTCCTTAAACGACAATTGCTGATAGAAGCGCATATACACCACCTCGCGTTGCGACGGAGGCAATGTGTCGAGCAGGCGGCGCACATCCTTTAGCACCTGCTGGTTGACATATTGGCTCTCGATGCTGCTCACGTGCAGATCGCTGTCGGCAATATTTGAAAGGTTATTGTCGTTGGCTGTATCCACAATGTTTTGTGAGTTGAGATCGCGATACCAGTCCATTATCACGTTATGTGCAATGCGCATAATCCATGCTCCGAACTTTCCGCTCACAGTGTAGCGTCCCTCCTGAAGGCGTGTGATCACCTTCACGAAGGTTTCCTGGAACAAATCCTCGGCAGTATCACGGTCGTGGACCACGAACAGAATGTAAGAGAAGAGTTTCGACTGGTTGCGAAATAGCAATAGGTCGAAAGCACGGTTGTTGCCATCGGCATATGATAAGGCCAACTCCTCGTCGGTCATATCTTCCAATTTTTTCATTTTCTTAAGTTTTTTGTATGAAGTAAAAGTGCTTCGATAGGCAAACCTCGTTTTATGATTAATAAATATGTTGTCTTGTTAATATAACGGCACAAAGGTAAAATAATTTAACGAAACTGCCAAAAGAATTTTGTCGTTTTTTTATGTTAGCCCATTATATGTATACTTGTGATGTGAGGATTATAACTATAATAATGTATAAGAGTAATTGCAAAAAAAGAGGTTGGTGCAGGATGCTACCAACCTCATAAAGTTGATTTCGTTAAAAAAATATCGAAATCATTAAAATCATACCGCAAATATATAGCTTTCTTCCGAACAAAGCAAATATTTTAAGCTAAAAAGCTGATATTTTAACAAATTAAGCTAATTTTGTATGCTATTAAGGGTTTAAACAATATAACAGCAATGGGTAGAAACAAATATTCCAATGGTGAGGTTAACGCCATCGCCAAACTTCTTAGGCTGAAAAATTCAGCCAATCGTGCCAAACAAAAAGAGATACGCCATAAGTTGCGTGTTGACTTCGAATTCAACATCTCCGACTTTAACGAGCCGGGACGTGCCTTTGGTGAGCAGGAACTTTATGATGCCATACATCGTGGTGCCATACAGATACTCGACGACCAGACTATAGCCTCGATGAAGGCCAAGCGCGAGCGCGACAGGTTGCGCGATGAGGCAGCACGCCAGCAGGAGGCTGTTGAGGCTGGAGAGCAGACCGACTGGAAAGAAGCCATGAAGCAATGGGAAGATTGGGAGGCTCAGGAAATGTCGAAGCTTGACAAATCGTAATAGGTATGAGATAGCCGGCAGTAGGGCTACCAATGCACAGAACGGTGCTCGCTACAACATGGCAGGTCAGCGTGTAGGCAAGGACTTCAAGGGTCTTGTTGTAGAGAACGGTCAGAAGAAGATCGTTAAGTAACAAGAATACATGTAATAGTACTTGGGGATAAATTTAAGATTCTTCATAAAATTTAAAGGGTTTGTCAAGGTGGCGGTCTTGGCGAGCCCTTTTCTTCGTTATAGCACAGCCGTCACAAAGAATTAACCAAATTTTAAAGTAGTTCCATTTTGTAGGTATGTAATTAATGTATAACTTTGCAGTGTGTTGATAAAACATTCTAACGTAACAAATATCTATAAACTTTTAAACAAAACTATTATGATTAAAAATTTACGCTTTACATTGATGGCTGTGTTGATGCTCATTTGTGGAGCCGTTTCTGCACAGACTGTTGTGACATTCACTGCTGGAACAGAAAAAACCGATGGTGCAACTCTTACAAAGGATGGTGTGACTCTTAGCTTGGCTGAAGGAACATCTAATATGTTAGGCAAGCTTAGTGGACAACAGTACAGAATTTTTATGGGCAATGTCCTTACTGTATCTTCAACAGCAGGTGAAATCACAAAGATTGTGTTCAACTGTACAGCCAACAACACCACAAAGTATGGTCCTGGCTGCTTCGCCGCTCAGAGTGGTTATACTTATGAAGGCAAGGTAGGCACATGGGAAGGCTCTGCCACTTCTGTTGACTTTACTGCTGAGTCAGCTCAGGTTCGCGCCACTTCTATCGAGGTGACTTTGGGTTCCAAGACGGGCAACACAAAGAAGGCAGCCGAGCTTGCTTTCTCAGAAGAGAAGGTAAACCACGAGGTTGGCACAGAGTTCACAGCTCCTTCCTTTACAAAGGCTACAACCGCTGCTGTTAAGTTTGCTTCTGACAATGAGGAAGTTGCCACAGTAAATGCAGATGGCGTGATTGCTCTTGGTGGCAATGAGGGCAAGGCTGTCATCACAGCTGAGTCTGCCGAGAACGACGAGTATGAGGCTGGCAAAGCTACATGCACCGTTTACGTATGGCACTACAATGTCTACAAGAAGGCTACAGAGATTGAGTCGGGCAAGCAGTATCTCATTGTTGCGCAGCGCGACGACAAGACCTATTATGCTATGCCTCGCAAGGAAGGCGAGAAGTATGGTTATCTCTCAACATCCTTTGTAGAGGGTTATACCGACGAGCTTAAGGTTCAGTCTTCTTACGACGACAGCTTCACATTCGAGGTGTTCGAGGACGGCTATTCTATCAAGGATTGCTACGGACGCTACCTTTACATGGAAGGCAAGTACGCAAGCTTCCAGCTTGGCGAAGAGGCTCAGTCTTGGATTATGGAGCCTGCTGATAACGGCACATTCTCTTTCACCAACAATGGCAAGTTCATCCAGTTTGGCGACGGCACTTACACATCGTTTGGTGCTTATGAGACAAAGAAGGACAACACCGTTCTGCCTATGCTCTATAAGTTTGATGACAAATCTACCGGCATCAGCGGCATCAACGCCACAACCACTGTAAAGAGCGACGCTATCTACAACATCGCTGGTCAGCGCGTAGGCAAGGGCTATAAGGGTCTTGTGATTGTGAACGGCAAGAAGATGATGATGAAGTAATGCTTCCTCAGATAAAGAAGCTATATAATAGAATAGTAACCGTCCCCAGCTGAGCGACATTAAGTCTTTCAGTTGGGGACGCTCGTTTTTCGGCTGATTAAATATAGTATTCAGCACTGTCAACCAGTCCCGCTCTTAGTGCAATCTTTGTTGCCTCATGTGCGTTGTTCACTCCGAGTTTTCGGAATATGTTCTTGCGGTGGGTGTTGACGGTGTGAAACGAAGAGAAGCGTCGCTCAGCAATCTCTTTTGTAGTGAGACCGAGAGCGATGAGCTTCAGTATTTCAGTTTCAGTTTTTGTAAGGTTGCCCAACGCGGTAGATTGCTCGTCGTTGGTGGGAGGATTGATCAGCATTTCTGCTATTCTTTGGCAAATATAACGTTGGTGGCGCACGGCATAGACCATCGACTCGCGTATCTCATGCAGGGGCGAGTCCTTCATCACAATGCCGAATTGTCGGTTTACAGCCACCGTCTGGTTGATGAAATCATAGCTTAGTTCGTCGCTGAACAAGACCCATAGCGACAGTCGGAAGCGTTGTGCGATGATTTGCAGCTCGCTGGCATCGTTGATGTCGAAGAGCGTGTAGTCGAGAAAAACCGTTGCGTCGGGATTTTTTGCCAATGCTTCTGTGAGCGCAGCCTTATCCTCGGTGCAGCAATATTCAAGTCCTTTGTCAATCTGTTCGGCTAAGTATGTCAGCCCAACGCGTGTTATATCCTGTTTGTCGGCTATGATTATCATGTTGTATGTGTGTTTAAATGGTAGCGATATATTTCTGCATAAGTCTCCTCACCGCTGATGTGCGGAGAATGCATCCCTCAAGCACAGCTATACCCACTATAGTGGTAAGGATGCCGAGCATAACATCTATGATGTAATGGTGGGTGGTGTAGACTGCTGTCCACCAAATGCCCAGGCATATGAAGGCGAATATGGCGATTGTGGCTTTCGACTCGCGGCTCCACACGGCGTAGATTGTAGCCACAAGCATGTAGGCAGCGTGGAGCGACGGTATGGCAGCAAACACATTGGCGTTCTTGCCATAGATGGAGTGGAAGATGTTCAATCCGGTCAGGGCGTCGAAGCGTCCAAGGCCTGCCACATTGCCGGGAGTGTTGAGTATTGGGGTGAATCCGTAGTTGAGGGCATACCAAGGTGGGGCGGCAGGATGGATGTAGTAGCCCACGAACCCCACGAGGTTGACAAAAAGGAAAGCGAAGGAGAACCGCAGATACATTTCGCGCTTGCCCTTAAAATATAGATATATGGCGAAAGCCAATGGCACCGGAACCCAACACAGATAGAAGATACCCGCCATGAAGTCGGCCACGCTGCAGTTGTACAAGCTGAACCATTCGCCGGGAATTATCCTTGTTCCCTCTGTCGTAGCAATGCCGAACAGCGATAGTTCCGATTCGTAGAGCGGTTGCACATCGATGGGGTTAACCTTGTAGTTTGGGTAGAAGCGCATTGAGTCGTAGCACACTGCGAAGAGAAGCCACGGCAGCAAGGCGAGTGCTATCTTGCGGGTGGGGCGCACAGCGAGCAGCACAAGCCAGAAGAGAATGATATAGATGCTGAACATAATAAGTTGATTGAAAAATAGATAATTGTCAATCGACAATTATCTATTATATGGAGTTTATTTGTCAAGTTCCTTATAGCAATGGGCCACACGCCAGAAAGCCGTGATATTGGCAAGCACCGCAATGATGATCATCGGCACCACAAGCACCCATATATTGGCGCATACGCCGCAGAAGATAGCACCTACGGCAGTGACAACCACACGCTCGGGGCGCTGCATAAGTCCCACTTTGCACTCGATGTTCAGACCCTCGGCTCTCGCTCTCACGTAGCTCACCATCACTGAGCCGACCATGGCAACGAAAGTCACAATGCCTGCCCACTCCCATCCTTCAATCTGAAGCAGGTAGTAGCAGATTCCAAAGAGAGTGCACAGTTCGCTATAGCGGTCGAGTGTAGAGTCCCACAGAGCGCCGAAAGTGGAAGACATGTTGCCCATACGCGCCAGTCGGCCGTCCATCATGTCGAACAGTCCGGCAAAGAGAATCACTCCGCCACCCCAGCCAATCCATGCGTAAGCTTCCTGCTCGGGCATGTCGGTGGCATAGATAAACATAGCCGTGGCAACAACATTGAGCACAAAGCCTGTTGTTGTGATGAAGTTGGGAGTGATGCCAATCTTTATCATTCCCTTAATCAGAGGGTTGATAATGACATAAATCACCTTCTGTAGAAAATCCCTATAATTCATATTCTTTTATGTTGTTATTTTTTTTGCTTCCTGATTACCGTTGAAAAATCTGATGTTGCTTAGCCGCGCAGGCTACGGCAATTATGCCATACCCTCTGTGCAGCAAAAGCTCAGAAATTATAAGTCTTGGCTCTTAACGCCCAGTTCCTTATTCTTAAATACAAATTTGCTTTGCAGCTGATAATTCCACAGAACAGCCACAAGCACAGCCACTATAGTCTTGGAGATGACGTAGTTGATGCCAGCAAGCTCGGTGAGCCGCCATGTGCCAAAGGTGTTGAGGGCTATGCTTCCCACCCATACGAACACGTAGCGCAGAGCCACATACTTCTTCTTGAGTCCGAAGGCATGGAACACCCAACGATAGTTTATGCCGCAGTTCACCAGTCCGCCCGTAAATGCTCCTATCAATGTGGCGTAGCCATACCACACACCGCATAAGCTGACAAGCATAAGTGTCATTCCGAAGTCAACACACGATGCCACCCATGCCGAACATTGCGCCTTGGTGAATGTGACAAAAGTAGTCTTCAGATTGCCCATCGCGCTAATTAATGTATAAAAATTCTTTGTTTCTTATTATATATATAATGTGGGAGCATGGTTTCCGATGTCTTGAAGTCAAGCGTTTAGAGCCGGATGCCCCGTTCAAGGGTACAAAATTATAGAAAAATATTTAAATGAAAAAAGTTTTCTTGCCTTTTTTCATTTATTATGTATAACTTTGCAAGTGGATTTGACGCCAAGCACGTCAGCCGTGATAATTAGCATGAAATCTATAAAAGGATAAATTATTATTTACAGGTGAAAAGATTTTTAGGTATTACATTGCTTCTGCTGTTGTTGACAACAGTGGTGAAAGCGCAGATTACAGGTGAAATTTACGACGACCAGGGCTATCCCATACCCTTGGCAAGCGCCATATACAAAGGCCATCACGTGGCTGAGGCGAGCGACATGGACGGCAAGTTCACCATTGCACGCCATAATGGTTGGGAGCTTACGTTCAGTAGTGTGGGATTCAAGCCGCAGACCATAAAGGTGGGCCCCAATACTCCTTCGCACCTGAAGATTGTGCTTAAAGAAGATTCGCGCTCTCTCGGCGAGGTAGTCATCAAGCAGAAGCGTGAGCGTTATTCGCGCAAGAATAATCCGGCAGTGGAGCTTATGAAGCGTGTCATTGCCGCAAAGAAACGCACGCATCTCGAAAACAATGACTATTACCAGTACAACAAGTACCAGAAGATATCGTTCGCCTTGAATGACATCAAGCCCGAGGACCTCACCACGGGCAAATTCAAGAACAAGTCGTATGTGAAGGACCAGATAGAGACATCGCCCTACAACGGCAAGCTCATCCTGCCCGTGTCGGTTGAGGAGACAGTCACGCAGCACATCTTCCGCAAGAGTCCTCGTGAGGAGAAGGACATTATCAAGGGTCAGCGCCAGGAAGGCGTGAACAACCTTTTGCAGACTGGCGAGATACTCAACACTATGCTTAAGGAGGTGTTCACCGATGTCGACATCTATGACGACCACATGCGCCTGATGCAGTATCAGTTTGTGTCGCCCATTGGCGAGACAGCCATCTCATTCTACCGCTATTATATACAGGACACGGTATACGTAAACCGCGACTTGTGTTACCATCTTGAGTTCATTCCTAACAACCAGCAGGACTTCGGTTTCCGCGGAGAGCTGTTCGTGCTTGCCGACTCCTCGCTCCATGTAAAGAAATGCTCGTTCACATTGCCTAAGCGCTCCGACGTGAACTTTGTGGAGGATATGAAGATCACCCAGGAGTATACCAAGTTGCCAAATGGCGAGTGGGCACTCTCGGTGGACGACCTTACAGCCGAGTTGAAGATAAACAAGATGCTTGGCGAAGTGCTCGTGACCAAGACTACGCGCTATGATGATTATGCCTTCGACGACCTGCCCAAGAAACTCTTCAAAGGCAAGGCAAAGGTGAAGCACGAGGCCGACGCTATGGTGCGCGACGAGGCTTTTTGGAATCAATACCGTGCTGTGGAACTGACAAAGGGCGAATCGTCGATGAATGCCTTTATCCACCGCATCGAGCAATCTAAGAATTTCAAGTGGATAATCTTCGGTCTGCGTGCTTTGCTTGAGAACTATGTTGAGACGGGGTCTATGCGCACTAAGTCGAAGTTTGACTTCGGTCCGGTGAACACCCTCATATCCACCAACTTCGTTGATAAGTATCGTCTGCGTGTGAGTGGACGTACCACAGCCAATCTCAATCCACACCTCTTCTGGAAGGGGTACTATGCCTACGGTACGGAGTCGCAAAAGCACTACTACGGAACCGAGGTGACCTATTCGCTCAACAAGAAGAAGAACGTGCCGTTTGAGTTCCCTCAGCGTAACATCATCTTTGAGACGGGCTACGATGTCATGTCGCCTGCCGACAAGTTCCTTATCCACAACAAGGATAATGTGTTTATGTCGCTGCGCACACAGAAGGTGGAGCAGATGTACTTCTACAACCGTCAGAAACTCTCGTTCGACTATGAGACCGACTGGGGATTCTCCATCAATACCTCTATCAAGGCTGAGAGCAATTCGCCTACGGGCGACCTTGTGTTCAAGAAGATGCCTGGAGCCGTGACCAATCCTGATGCCCAGGGCAACGAATACGTGACAAAGATACGCACGTCAGAGTTTAAATTCGGCATGCGCTACTGTCCGGGACAGACATTTATAAACACCAAGCAGCAACGCTGGCCGGTAAACCTCGACGCACCGGAGTTCACCCTTAGCCACACAATGGGCTTCAAGAACGTGCTTGGCGGACAGTATAAGCTCAACTTCACGGAGGCAAGCATCTACAAGCGCTTCTGGATGGGAAGCTGGGGATATATCGACACCCACCTCAATGGAGGTGCACAATGGGACAAAGTGCCGTTCCCGCTGCTCTGTATGCCGCCTGTTAACATCACTTACTTCGAGCTTGAGAACACAATGTCGATGATGAAGAACATGGAGTTCCTTAGCGACCGCTACTGCTATGGCTCTATCACATGGGACCTCAACGGCAAACTGCTCAACCGCATTCCGCTTGTGCGCCATCTTAAGTGGCGTGAGTGGATTGGCGTGAAGGGCATGTGGAGCACTCTCAGCGACAAGAACAATCCGCTGCTTGAGCGCAACCAGAACGATCCTATGCTGTTCCAGTTCCCTGAAGGAACGAAGGTGATGGACAAGAAAAAGCCATATTGGGAAATCGTAGTGGGTGTGCACAACATCTTCAAGTTCTTTGCAGTTGACTATGTGCGCCGTATGAACTACTACGGACCGGGCATAAAGAAGGACGGCATACGATTTGCTTTCATGGCAAGCTTCTAAGAAGAAAAAGAAATAAATCCCAAGAAGCAAAGAAAATACTAATTTCTAACAAACCATATAAACAAGCAAAGGCTCATGGACCGTGAAGGTTCGTGAGCCTTTTTTTGAAGTTTCAATTTATAATGTGATGTTTTGTCGATTTATAGCCTAATGTTTCAACGACCCACAACCAATTCCTTGGTGTCAATTTCGCCCGCACCCTTGATGCTCTGCTTTAATGAACCGAGAGAACCTTTAAGTTCGATATCGCCAGAACCTACTGTCGAGGCGCTGGCAGAGCCACAGTTGATGAATATCACGTCGATGTCGCCCGAGCCGTAAGTGGCGATATTCGTACTTCCTACATTTTTCAGCACAGCGTCTATATCTCCCGAACCGCGCACCTGCATATCGGCATTGTCGGCCTTAAGCGTCTTCACGTCGATGTCTCCCGAACCGTAAATGTCTATCTTAGCCGAGCGAGTGTCCACGCTTATAGCTTTGATGTCGCCCGAGCCGCGGGTCTCAAAAGCCACCTTGTCGCACAGGATATTGCGGAAGAAGGCATCGCCCGAACCTTTAATCTGCACATTCAGGTTGTCGGTGTCGATATTGCTCTTGGCTGTGAACGAGCCGGAACCATTGATGTTCACGCTTGTGAGGTCGGTTGACGTGATGTAGATAGTGAGGTTGCCGCTTTCTGTATAGAAGAATTTTCCAGAAGTAGGCTTGTTCTTGACAACAAGAACGTCGCCATTGCGCTCCAACACAACATTGTCTACGAGGCTCTTTGAGCCAACAATTCGTATAGGAGTTCTGGCATTGCTGCCCTGTATGAATTGTATGTCGGCAGAGCCGTTGATCTGTATCTGCGAGAAATATCCCATGTTGCGTATCACGGAAACATTCTTCTTCGACTCCTTGAATTCCTTGCTCGAATAACAAGCCATGCACACTCCACCACAAGTCAATGCAACGAGTGCTGTGATGATAAATTTGCCAATGTTCTTCATAATTCTATGTGTTTAATCGTTCGTTTTTCATTATTATGACGCAAAGCTATAAAAAAAGTTGCAAAAATCAAAAAAAGTTGCTTGAACAATACATTATTTGTAACTTTGCATATCCAATCGTAGAATAAATAATCTGTAACCAACCCGATTGGACATTTAATAAATGAATATGAAAATAGAACTGTTGACCGAGGCAGAGATTGCCACGCTAAGAGAAAACATCATCAACGCCAACCGAATTGTTATCTGTTGTCATAAGTCGCCCGACGGCGATGCAATAGGCTCGTCGCTTGCTTGGGCTGAATATTTGCGCACGCAAGGCAAGGAGCCCGAAATAATAGTGCCCGATGCCTTTCCTGACTTCCTTCAGTGGTTGCCTGGCTCCGAACGCATCATACGCTATGACAAGCACGCCGCCGACAAGGCTGACGCATTGCTTAAGGAGGCAGAACTAATCTTCTGTCTTGACTTTAATGGCACCGACCGTGTGGATGATATGTGCGATGCACTTGAACAGTCGCCAGCTCGCAGAATAATGATCGACCATCATCTAGATCCTCGTATGGACACTGTGCTTACAGTCTCCTTTCCACACATATCAAGCACATCCGAGCTTGTGTTCCGCATCATTTGGCAGATGGGCGGTTTCGAGGAAATGTCGCGCAAGTGTGCAGCCTGCGTTTATTGCGGCATGATGACTGATACTGGCGGATTCACGTTTAACAGCAACCAGCCAGAAGTGTTCTTCATCGTAAGCCAGTTGCTCACCAAAGGTATAGACAAGGACAAAATCTATCGCAACGTATTCCACAACTTCAGTCCGTGGGCAATACGTCTGCGCGGATATCTTATGAGCCAGAAGCTCAATGTGTTCAACGATCTTCATGCCTCCTACTTTACCATCTCGCGCCGCGACATGCGCGACTTCCACTTTATAAAGGGCGACGCCGAAGGACTTGTCAACGAGCCGTTGAAGATAAAGGGAATGCGCCTGTCTATATCATTGCGCGAGGACGACCGCCGTGACAATTTGATTTGGTTGTCGCTTCGCTCGGTGGATGATTTCCCATGCAACAAGATGGCAGCTGAGTTCTTCAATGGTGGAGGTCATCTTAACGCCAGTGGAGGCCGACTGCAATGCTCGCTTGCCGAGGCAGAGCGTGTGGTGAGACGCGCGTTAGCTCAATATGAGGATTTGCTTACAAAGTAATGCAATAAGCTTGTGGTACAAGAAAAAAAGTTAAATATCTAAACTTCAACGCCACATTATATATATATTAAATATAAAAATATTACTTTTGTAACTGCAAACGATAAATAAAAAGAACGAAAGAATACAGATGAAGACATTTAAATTACTGATTTGCGCTCTGCTCGCTGTGTTTGCAATCGCATCATGCAGCGACTCCGAGACCTACGCCGACCAGAAGAAGAAGGAACGTGCGGCCATAAACCGCTACATCGCCAACCAGAATATAAAGGTAATAAGCGAGGACCAGTTCAAGGCTCATGACTGCACCACCGACACCGCAAAGAACGAGTTTGTGCTCTTTGAGAGCGATGGTGTGTATATGCAGATTCAGCGCAAGGGAAGTGGCGAGAAGTTGCAGGACGGCGAGACTGCCGACGTGTTGTGCCGTTTTAATGAGTACAATCTCTTGCAATCCGACTCGGCATTACAGAGCACCAACATCTATCAGTATTCATGGTGTTACGACAAGATGACAGTAAAGAACACTTCAGGCACATTCACCGGTGTGTTCGACAAGAACTTCTGCGTGATGTACATCAACTATGGCTCTACGGCTGTGCCATCAGGCTGGCTTGTGCCGCTCAGCTATATCAACCTTGGACGCTACACAAGCAGTGACGCTGAACTTGCTAAGGTGCGCCTCATCGTACCCCACTCAGCAGGACAGAGCAACGCTTCGCAGAGCGTGTATCCTTGCCTATATGAGATCACATATCAACGTGGACGCTAACGTCGCGCGCTGATAAAGCGATATACTAAAAACATTATTAAAAGTCAATCTATTTAAAACTCAAAAACATTATTGTTATGACTTTGATTAAATCAATTTCAGGCATCCGCGGTACTATCGGCGGACACACGGGCGACACTCTCAATCCGCTCGACATCGTTAAGTTCACAACAGCCTACGCTACATTCATGAAGCGTAACGCCAAGACTGAGGGTCGCGGCAAGATTGTTGTTGGTCGCGACGCACGTATCTCTGGCGACATGGTGCGCAATATCGTTTGTGGCACTCTCATGGGCATGGGACTTGATGTAATCGACATCGACCTCGCTACTACACCTACCACCGAGCTTGCAGTACGCTGGACAGGTGCTCTTGGAGGCATCATCATCACAGCAAGCCACAACCCACGCCAGTGGAACGCTCTTAAGCTGCTCAACGCTGAGGGCGAGTTCCTTACAAAGGAGAATGGCAACGAGGTGCTTGAAATTGCCGAGAAGGAAGACTTCGACTATGCTGATGTCGACAATCTCGGACACTATACACGCGATGATTCTATGGACGCCCGTCACATCCAGAGCGTGCTCGACCTTAAGCTCGCTGATGTTGATGCTATCCGCAACGCACATTTCAAGGTGTGCGTAGACGCTATCAACAGCGTTGGCGGCATCATCCTGCCTGACCTTCTCAAGGCTCTCGGCGTGGAGTTCACCATCCTCAACAGCACAGCCAACGGCGACTTCGCCCACAACCCAGAGCCATTGGAGAAGAACCTTCATGGTATCATGGACGAGATGAAGAGCGGCAAGTATGATCTTGGAATCGTTGTTGACCCAGACGTTGACCGTCTTGCTTTCATCTGCGAGAACGGACAGATGTTCGGCGAGGAGTACACTCTCGTTAGCGTAGCCGACTATGTTCTCTCTCACACTCAGGGCAACACCGTGAGCAACCTCTCTTCTACACGTGCCCTTCGCGACGTGACAGAGAAGCACGGCGGCAAATACGAGGCTTCGGCTGTAGGCGAGGTGAACGTAACTACCAAGATGAAGGCCGTTGGTGCCGTTATAGGTGGCGAGGGCAACGGTGGTGTCATCTATCCTGAGAGCCACTACGGACGCGATGCCCTTGTAGGTATCGCCCTCTTCCTCTCTTCACTTGCTCACAAGAAGTGTACAGCAAGCGAGCTTCGCGCCACATTCCCAAGCTATCAGATAGCTAAGAACCGCATCGATCTCACACCTTCTACCGACATCGACGCTATCCTTGACAAGGTGAAGGAGATGTTCGCAAGCGAGAAGATTACTGATATCGACGGTGTTAAGATCGACTTCCCCGACAAGTGGGTTCACTTGCGCAAGTCAAACACCGAGCCGATTATCCGTGTCTACAGTGAGGCAGCCACTATGGAGGAGGCCGACGCTCTGGGCAAGAAGCTCATGCAGGTGGTTTACGACATGCAGTAATATCTGCATATTCCGGGAATTGAAATATCCGCAAATTTTAAGAATAGAAATAATAAAGCCGCAGCAATCTGTCAATAATGATTGCTGCGGCTTTTTATTTTGTGTCAAAGATTTCGGTTTCTCTAAAAAAATAACTACATTTGCATATATGAACCTTTAAAAGAAAAGAGTCATTATGAAACAGAAAGTTATAATATCAGAAAACCTGGAGCGCGACCTCGTGAACGCCATTTCTGAATGTGAGCACGACCGCATTTTCATTCTTACCGACGAGACCACCCACGAGAAATGTATGCCTAAGATGCAGAGCTTCATGTGCCTGAAAGGTGCTCAGTCGATAGTGATAAGCCCCACCGACATACACAAGACCCTTGATACTCTTACCGAAGTATGGACAGCCCTGAGCCAAGGAGGAGCCACACGTCATTCGCTCTTGATAAATCTCGGAGGCGGCATGGTTACCGACCTCGGAGGATTTGCAGCCTCCACGTTCAAGCGCGGCATCGACTTCATAAACATTCCCACAACGTTGCTCGCAATGGTTGATGCATCGGTTGGAGGAAAGACGGGTATTAACTTCTGTGGACTAAAGAATGAGATTGGTGTTTTTTCGGATAGCCGTTTCGTAATAATCAACACCTCGTTCCTCGATACGCTCGACCACGAGAACATCTGTTCTGGCTACGCCGAAATGCTTAAGCACGGGCTTATCTCCAATGAGAGCCATTGGGCAGAGCTTGTGAGCTTCGACCTTGACCAGCCCAACCTCGCACAGTTGCAACGCATGGTGGCAGAGTCGATAAAGGTGAAGGAGCGTGTTGTGGAGGAAGATCCTCATGAGCATGGTATCCGCAAGGCTCTGAACCTTGGACATACTGTTGGTCATGCCTTCGAGTCGTTTGCTATGAAGCACGACCGTCCTATTCTTCACGGCTATGCTGTGGCTTATGGTTTGGTGTGCGAGTTGTATATGAGTGCTTGCAAGGCTGGATTCCCAACTGACAAAATGAGACAAACCGTGCGGTTCATCATCGATAACTACGGACGATTCACATTCACATGCGACGATTATCCGGAACTTCTTGAGCTTATGCGACATGACAAGAAGAACTCGGCAGGCACAATCAATTTCACCCTGCTTGGCGGCATAGGCGACATCCGCATCAACCAGACTGCCATAAAAGAGGAGATAGAGGAGGCTATGGACTTCTTGCGGGAGGGATAAAACGACAACGTAACATCCCCAACTTACTGTGCTTGGTTGGAGTTTGAGTGAAGAAACATTCTCTATTATGTACACAACTGAGGTGAGGGAAGAATATAAAATGACGCCTTTTTATAAGAATATAGAAAAAGAAGGGTTCATTCTATGAGTTAAACATAAGAATGAACTTATAGATGAACGTTAAAAAATAGACTGATAAAAATATGGATATAGAAAGAGTAAAAGAGATGAGACTGAAGCAGGACGGGCTTTCAAACACTCTCGGCATGGAGTTTTTGTCGACCGATGATCCCGACACTTGTCAGGCTCGAATGAAGGTGGACGAGCGCAACCGCCAGGTGTTCGGATTCCTGAGTGGCGGTGCAACGCTCGCACTTGCCGAAAATCTTGCAGGAGTAGGCTCGATGACGCTCTGTCCCGATAAGATATGTGTGGGCATAAATGTGAGCGGAAGTCACGTGAAGGCTGTACTTGAGGGCGACACCGTTACGGCCACAGCCCGCATACTGCACAAGGGAAAGACTCTGCACCAATGGCATGTGGAGATAAACAACGAGAACGGTGAGCTTATCTCGTCGGTCGAGATTACCAACTTTGTAATGCACAATCCTAAATAAAGAAAGGGAGAGATAGGTGAACTTATGAGTTTTGTTTATTTCCGTCTACCGCACACAACGCAGGTCTACCACAACCGCATAACAGCAGAACCTGAGGAAATCGCGTCGCTCGCCGAACTCAACGGGCGGCGCGGTTTTGTGATAGCTCCATTTGCTCCGTCGGCCGACTGTCCTATATTGTTGCTGCAAGCAGAATGGGAGCCAGTGGACATAGCTGATGACTGCTTGTTGGAGTCGCAGCTTGTGGATGCCGATAACGAAGCAGAGCGTAGCCGCTATGCCGTTGACTTCGAGAACTATCACGCTCAATTGCGCGACGGCACCTTCTCGAAGATAGTGCTTGCGCGTAGTGCTCACCTTAGGGCTACGGAGCAAATACCAGCTTTGTCGCTCTTTGCACGTGCTTGCCGCAAGTATCCGCGCATGTTCATAGTCCTGTTCTCAACCGAGCGCAGCGGAACATGGCTCATAGCCACTCCCGAAATTCTCGTTAGTGGCGAGCAGGGCAAAATGACGACTATGGCTCTTGCTGGCACCAAAAGCAAGGACGACAAAACACCGTGGGGCACAAAGAACATACAGGAGCAACGCTATGTCGAGACCTACATTACCGAGTGTATAGAGCATTACACCTCCGACTTCTCCGTCGATGGTCCCTATACTACCCGTGCCGGCGACCTTGTGCATCTGCGTTCTGACATACGCTTCACACTTGCCGACACGTCGCACATAGGTGATTTGCTCAATACTCTTCATCCCACGCCAGCCGTATGTGGCATTCCTAAAGCTGCCACACGCAGTTTTATTGTTGCTAATGAGTCGGCTCCGCGAAGCTATTACAGTGGTTTCTCGGGAATGCTTGACCCCGACAGTTGCACCAACCTCTTCGTCACTCTGCGTTGCATGAAGCTGAATGATGCCAGCACCTACACGCTATATGCCGGAGGTGGACTCTTGAAGGACAGCAGTTGCCAGTCGGAGTGGGACGAGACTGAGGCCAAAATGAACACTATGCGGAAGACATTTGTAAAATAGAAGAATACATCCGTAAAACAAATATAGATATATCTGTATAAAAGAAAAATATCTGTATAAAAGAAAAATATCTGTAAAACAAAAAAGAAAAATGTTCTCGAATAAAGAAAATATAAATATCCTTACATCTCTTCTGTTGGAATATGGAGTAAGCGACGCAGTTGTATGCCCTGGCAGTCGCAATGCTCCCATAGTCCATAATCTGAGCCAATGTGAGTCGATACGCTGCCATCCCGTCACCGACGAGCGTTCGGCAGGCTTCTATGCCTTGGGCTTGGCACTGGCTACGGGCCGTCCTACAGTAGTGTGTGTCACGTCGGGCACAGCCCTTCTTAATCTTGCTCCTGCTGTGGCTGAGGCTTATTATCAGCATATTCCACTTGTTGTGGTCTCTGCCGACCGCCCGATTCAGTGGATAGGACAGCTCGACGGACAGACTCTTCCGCAATCCGACGCTTTGGGACGCTTCGTGCGCAAGGCTGTATCTTTGCCCGAACCCTTTTCTTCTTCGGCTGAAGCCGACAAACGCCTTGCCGAGGAGCGTTGGCTTTGCCGCCGACTTGTGAATGAAGCTCTGCATGCCTCCTGCTTCCGTCAGTCAGCTCCCGTACATATCAATGTGCCTATATCCGAGCCACTATTCACTTTTGACGTAGAGGAGTTGCCCAAGGTAACACGCTTCCGCTTGATGGATCAAGTAAAGATAGTCGACGAGCAGAGCGAGTTTATGGAGACGGTATTAAATGCCGACCGTCCGCTCATCATCATAGGTCAGATGGCAAAGAATGTCATCTCCACAGCCACTCTGCAGTTGCTCTCGCAGCATTATGTGGTGTTTGTTGAGCCTCTTGCAAGCTCTTCCTATGAGACTGTGCATTTCGATGAGGTGGTGAGACGCATCTCTACATCCAACCTCGACACCTCTTCTTTCTTCCCCACATATATAATATATGTAGGTGACACTATCGTAAGCAAGTCAACACGCCGCTGGTTGCGCGAGTCGAAGGCTCCAGCCTGCCTTGTTGCTCCTGACGCGCTCGACCTTCACGACCCCACCATGACCCTTGAGAATATATTAGAAACACCAATGGAGGACATCGACACGCTCCTTGCCTCGCTGTGCAACCTCTACGAATATCCCGAGGACTACGCCGACAACGAGGCTGTGATGGAGCATGAGCCTGAGCGCCGTACCTTCTATGCCAAGTGGAAGAGTTTGCTCGACCATTGTGCCGAGCATGCCGAGACCTATGAGCCAAGTTATTCGCAGATGGCTGTGGTGAAGTATTTCGAGCAGCAGCTTGCCGACCTTGACATCGACATCTGTGTGCATTATGCCAACAGCTCAGCCGTGCGTCTTGCCTGCATCTATGCCCAGCATTATGTATGGTGCAACCGTGGCGTGAACGGCATTGAAGGCACATTGTCCACAGCCGCCGGATTCTCGCTTGCAGCCGAAGCCCTTACGGTTTGCGTGATAGGCGACTTGAGTTTCTTCTACGACCAGAACGCTCTGTGGAACACTAATATCAACGGCAATCTGCGCATAATACTCCTCAACAACCGTGGAGGTGGCATCTTCCGTCAGTTGTCCGGATTGGAGGAGAGTCCGGTGGCGGACGTCTTCGTAGGAGCAGCCCACGACACCACAGCACAGGGCATCTGCACGCAGAACGACATAGGCTATATGTCGGCAAAAAATATGGACGAGATGCAGATAGGCATAGTGAGCCTTCTTACGCGCGAGACCGACCGTCCGATGCTGCTTGAGGTGTTCACCGATGCCGATGCCGACGCAAAGTCAATGGCCGACTATCTCGCTTCGTTATAAACACATTTGTCGATGCGTTCGCCAATGTCGTTGGCAATGCGTTGGTATTGATTCGAGGCGATGAATCCCGTGTTGCGTCTGAGCATCAGACCTACATCGCCCACGCTCGAAGTGTAGCACGACAACTCATTGTGGTATTGGGTTGAGTGCACACTTTGATGCGATATTTCCCGCTCCCGTTCCCTCATCAGTTGGTTGCAGAGCTTTTTCATCAGCGGCATTACCACCTTGTCGAAGAGGTGGTGTCCTTGAATGTACATATAGGTTTCTTCGGGCTTCACGCCCAGTCGTTTTATGTCCTCCTTCACTTTCAGGTAGCCTTCCTTGGCGTCGGGATGTTGGCGTTGCAGAATGTTTATGCGGTGAGCCACCCGCCGGCGCAATGTGGCAAGCTGCGAGGCGGCAGAATCGGGCGAGATGTTGCCCAACTCGATAGCATGAAGGAAGTCGGTGATAGAGAATTTCTGAGTAGTGGCTGTGCGGTACGACCATATATTCCATACAAACAGCGGGAATATCGTGGTGGAATATTCGCTGAGGAAAGCCTCGAAGTCGAATCGTACATTGTCGTTGAGCGTGGCCGCTACGCAAATCTCATGCAGCGACGGAGCGTAGCATTGCATGTTTTCGATGGCGTAGGCGTAGGTATGGAATATGTACGGGCTTTCGAGGATAGTCTTCGATGTGGCTGTGGCTCCCTGCTGCATGTAGTCGTAGTCGGCGTCTACGCAGGCAATCATGTTCTTGCCCACTTCGCCGTCGGTGATAATACTCATTATTGCCGCCTTTTTCCCACGCTCCAAGTGTTCGAGGCGCGACGGCAGCATCACCTCGAAATAACGTTCCTTGTTCTCGAATCTCGAGAGTATGGAACGCCAGAAGAAAATGTCGTCGTAGCTTTCCACATAAGCCACAATGCGGTGGCGAGCCTTCCTTGAGTTAAGACGGTTGGCCGCTTCGATGTATTGTGAAGTGATGTTGTCGCGAAGTCGTTTGCCCATAGTCTTTTCTTTAAAAGTGGATTTATATTTGGTCGGTAATGTCGCTCACTTCGGTCACTCTGTCTGCCCATCCGTTCATAATAACGGCAGGCGAGTGGGTGGTGAGAATAATCTGCACGTTGGGGTTAAGCGTGAGGATGAGGTCGATGAGCCTCTGTTGCCAGTCGATGTGCAGGCTCACCTCAGGCTCGTCCATGAACAGCACGTATGGACGTTGGTCTTCCACGAGCACTGTGAGCAATATCACAAGCATCTGCTTCTCGCCGCTCGACAGTTGGTAGGGAGTGAGCGTCTCGCCGATTTGCGAGAACCTGATCTCGTTCTCCGTGCGCACAATCTTCTTGCCCGTCTCCGAGAATAGGTCATCGATGAGGTCCTGAAACGTCTTTTTGGGAGCAGAAATCTGCTGTGCGTGCAAGGTAGCGTCGGCATCTCCGCTTTGTAGGCAATTGATGATGCGGTTGCCGATGTTCACCTGATAGTCGAGATACTTTCTTTGCAGGAAGAACAGCTGCATGTCCAGCTCAGTGGTGAGGTCGGATAGGGCAGTGTTTAGTTTGCCCACCGCGTCAAGATTAAGCAGCGGACGGTCGAACGAGCGTATCACGTCGTATCTTATCCATTTAGCCTCCTCTGGCTCCACCGATATGCGCACCCCCTTGAGCATGTGGCTTGGAAACTCACCTCCAGCCGACAATCCTTTCACCACCTTATTAAGAATGGTGCTCTTGCCCACACCGTTGATGCCACTAAGTATGTTCACCTGTCGGTCGAGGTTCCACACCACGTGGCGTCGGCCACTCCACAGTGAGTCGATCTCAATTTGTTTAATGTATTCGGCGTATTTCATAACGAATGTAGTTTTAGGTTTTTTGATTCAAAAAGATTTGTCCAAATGGATTTAAAAGATTTGTCCACATGAACTTTTTTCATCCACAAATTTATGAAATAAATCCGTAAGTAGTACACGTGCGAGGCGTATTTTTTATAACTTTGCAGCCAATTATACAAAATTATAGGCAAAAAGTATGGATAACAAACGACCACTAATAGCCCATCTGTGCATCTTGATGGCTTGTGTATTTTGGGGGTTGATGTCGCCTATAGGCAAGATAGCCATGCAGAACGGCATCGACAACATCGACCTCGTGTATTTCCGTGCCTGTGGCGGTGCGGTGTTGTTTTGGCTCACGTCATTGTTTGTGAAGAAGGAGCATGTCCCGTTTAAGGATATATTGGCGTTCAGCGGAGCCGGACTCTTGGGTCTTGTGGGCAATCAATGCTGCTTCACCATCGGCCTTAGCATCACCACTCCCTCTAACGCCAGCATCGTCACCACCTCGTTGCCGATATTCGCCATGATACTCTCTGCCCTTATCCTCAAGGAACCAATCACGGGCAAGAAAGCCTTGGGCGTGGGTATAGGTTGTGCGGGAGCCTTGATATTGATACTCAGCAGCGCGGCAGCCCACGACTCGCGGGTGGGCGACATACGTGGCGACTTGCTCTGTATCTTCGCCCAATTCTCTTTTGCCCTCTATCTTGCCTTCTACCGCGACTATATCCGCCGCTACTCGCCCATAACCGTGAGCAAATGGATGTTCACATGGGCAGCCGTACTGCTCAGTCCGTTCATGATAGGTCATGTGGCGTCTACCGATTGGAGCGCAGTCACCACTGGAGCCTGGATGGGAACGGCGTTTGTAGTGTTCTTTGCCACCTACATTGCTTATCTCCTCATGCAGATAGCCCAGAAGACTCTTCGCCCTACTGTTGTGAGCATCTACAACTATATGCAGCCGGTAGTGGCTGTTAGTGTGAGCCTTGCCATGGGCATGTGCGTGTTCACGTGGAAACAGGCTGTGGCTGTGGTGCTTGTGTTTGGCGGTGTGTGGCTTGTTATAAAGTCGAAGTCGAGAAACGACATGAGTAAGGCTGAAAGATAAATGTGGCAGATTGAAAAAACAGAAAAAATAGGAGGTCGAGCATATTTCATCGCTCAGCCTCCTATTTTCAATTATTAGATTCATTACTTTTGTACAAGCCTCATTTCCTCGGCCTTCTGCATCAGCAGCTGCATCAGTGGCTCGCGCTCATTTGCCACCTTATTGTCGAGCACGGCATCCTTGAGGTATTGTTTCAGAATACCCACCTCCCGGCACGGCTTAAGGTTGAAAATCTCCATAATCTCGTTGCCGTCGATAACGGGCTGCAGCAACCGCTTGTAGTCGCGCTCCTTAAGGTCGGTAAGTTTCTCGCGCACCATGCGGAAATTCTCAAGAAACTGCTTCTTTCTCACCTCGTTCTTCGACGTGATGTCAGCCTCACACAGCGTCATGAGGTCGTCGATGTCGTCACCGGCATCGTTCATAAGTCGTCTTATGGCGGAGTCGGTCACCACCTCATCGGCAATCACAATGGGTCGCATGTGCAGGTCGACCAACTTCTCCACATATTTCATCTTAGCGTCCATAGGCAACTTCATGCGTCGGAAAATGCCTGGAATCATTTTCGCTCCCAGATAGTTGTGGTTGTGGAACGTCCATCCGCAGGCAGGTTCCCATCGTTTCGATTTCGGCTTGCCGATGTCGTGGAACAGGGCAGCCCATCTGAGCCACAGATTGTCGCTCTTTCGCGCCACGTTGTCCACCACCTCAAGCGTGTGGTAGAAGTTGTTCTTGTGCGCCCTTCCGTTTCTTGTCTCCACAATGTCGAGAGCCGCAAGCTCGGGGATGATGAGCTGCAGGAGTCCGCAACGTTGCAGTTCAACGAATCCTCGGCTCGGCTGCGCCGTCTTCATAATCTTGTTCAGCTCGTCGGCAATGCGCTCGCCGCTCACTATCTTTATACGTTCGGCGTTGCGCGAGAGGGCCTCAAACGTCTCGTCGTCGATGTAGAACTTCAGCTGCGCTGAGAATCTCACGCATCTCATCATGCGCAGAGGGTCGTCGGAGAAAGTGATGTCGGGGTCGAGTGGTGTGCGGATTATTCCGTCCTCAAGATCGTAGATGCCGTCGAAGGGGTCGACAAGCTCGCCGAAACGGTCGTGGTTGAGGCAGATGGCCATAGCGTTGATGGTGAAGTCGCGTCGGTTCTGGTCGTCCTCCAAGGTGCTGTCCTCCACCACCGGCTTGCGCGAGTTGCGGTCGTAGCTCTCGCGTCGAGCGCCCACAAACTCCACCTCCGTGTCGTAGTATTTCACTTGTGCCGTGCCGAAATTGCGGTATACGGCAAGATGTGCCCTCGGCTTGCCTGTTTTGGAATTGGTGCCAAGGCGTTTTTGTAGTGCCTTAGCTACCTCAATACCGCTACCCACTACCACCACGTCGATGTCGTTGGTGGGTCGTTCGAGAAAAATGTCGCGCACGTATCCCCCCACGAGATAGCACTCCACGCCCATCTCGTCGGCAGTCTCGCCTATCTTGTGGAAAATGTTCTTGTCAAGTATCTGTGCCAATTCGGCATCGTTATATATCTTCATAATTCGTAAACAGGTGTTTTCTACTTTTTACAATCAAAATGCAAAATTACAAAAAAAACGACAAACAATGGGGTTTGAGCGGAAGTAATGTCCAATCAACAGAAATCCCCTAAAAAATTTTGCTCTTCATTCTATTTATCGTACCTTTGCATATCACAGCAAAGAAAAAGTATCATATAAAACATAATACACGTATATGCCAGAAATCTCAGTACGCGGACTTGAAATGCCCGAATCGCCAATCAGAAAGTTGGCACCGTTGGCAGCCGACGCCAAGAAACGAGGCGTGAAAGTATACCACCTCAATATCGGCCAGCCCGACCTGCCTACACCGCAGGTAGGACTCGACGCCTTGAAGCACATCGACCGCACAGTACTTGAGTACTCACCGTCGCAGGGCATACAGTCCTACCGTGAGAAACTCACCGACTACTACAAGCGGTTTAAAATCGATGTCACCGCCGACGACATCATCATCACGTCTGGCGGCTCAGAGGCTGTGCTCTTCGCCTTCATGTCGTGTCTTAATCCTGGCGATGAGATCATCATCCCCGAGCCTGCCTACGCCAACTATATGGCATTCGCGATATCAGCTGGAGCAAAAATCCGCACTATCGCCACAACAATAGAAGAGGGATTCTCGCTCCCTAAGGTGGAGAAGTTTGAGGAGCTCATCAACGAGCACACACGCGCCATACTCATCTGCAACCCCAATAACCCTACCGGCTATCTCTACACTCGCCGCGAGATGAACCAAATACGCGACCTCGTGAAGAAATACGACCTCTATCTCTTCTCCGACGAGGTCTACCGCGAATACATCTATACCGGCTCGCCCTACATCTCGGCTTGCCATCTTGAGGGCATCGAGCAGAACGTGATTCTCATCGACTCCGTGTCGAAGCGCTATTCAGAGTGCGGCATCCGCATCGGAGCGTTGATAACAAAAAATCCGGAGGTGCGCGCTGCCGTGATGAAGCTCTGCCAGGCACGCCTCTCGCCGCCACTCTTGGGACAGATCGTGGCCGAAGCCTCGCTCGACGCTCCAGAGGAGTACTACCGCGACGTCTACGAGGAGTATGTGGAGCGACGCAAATGCCTTATCGACGGACTCAACCGCATCCCCGGCGTCTACTCGCCCATCCCAATGGGAGCCTTCTACACCGTGGCAAAGTTGCCTGTCGACGACAGCGAGAAGTTCTGCCGCTGGTGTCTTGAGGAGTTCTCCTACGAAGGAGAGACCGTGATGATGGCTCCTGCAGCCGGATTCTACACTACTCCAGGTGTGGGCTGCAACCAGGTGCGCATTGCCTACGTACTGAAGAAGGAAGACCTCTTGCGTGCCCTCCTCGTGTTGCGCAAGGCTCTTGAGGCTTACCCAGGACGAGTGGACAGCGTTGACTAATAATTTTAATGTTAAATGTTTAATTATTTAATGTTGAATGCATGAAATTTCTAATGTTAAGTGCATGATCTTTTAATGTTAAGTGTTAAGTGTTTCCCAACAACTTAACATTTAACACTTAATATTTGATAAAACACTTAACATTTAACATTTAACAAAGACAAACGATGAATTTTCCCCTTTTTATAGCCCGCCGCATTTATTCCGACCATACCGACGACCGCCAGAAGGTGTCGAAGCCTGCCATACGCATAGCCACGGCAGGAGTGGCTATAGGCTTGGCGGTGATGATTATAAGCGTGTGCGTGGTGTTCGGCTTCAAGCACACCATCCGCGACAAGGTGGTGGGCTTCGGCAGCCACATTCAGGTGGCCAACTTCTACACCCTGCAGTCGTCAGCCGCCGACCAGCCCGTGCAGATGAACGACTCCATGATGCAGGTGCTCGGCAAGACCTACGGCGTGAGCCACGTGCAGCGCTTCGCCATGAAGCAAGGCATATTGAAGACCGACAACGACTTCCTTGGAGTGATGTTCAAGGGCGTGGGTCCTGAGTTCGACTCCACGTTCATCCACCAGAACATGGTGAGCGGCTCAATACCAAAGTTCTCCGACTCAAGCAGTACCAACAAGATTCTCATCTCGCAGACCATGGCCGAGAAGTTGCAGGTGAAGAGCGGCGACCGCATCTTTGCCTACTTTATAGGCGATGGTGGGGTGCGTGCCCGCAAGTTCACCATCCAGGGCATCTATCAGACCAATCTATCACAATACGACAAGGTGACGTGCTTCTGCGACCTCTACACGGCCCGCAAGCTGAACGGATGGACCGACGACCTTGCCACGGGAGCCGAGCTTACGGTGAAGGACTTCTCGCGCCTTGGCGAGACTGCCGAGGTGCTCGTCAACCGCGTCAACCGCACCAGCGACGCCTATGGCAACACCTATTCCACCAAGACCATACGCGACCTTTCGCCGCAGATATTCTCTTGGCTCGACCTTCTCGATCTCAACGTGTGGATAATCCTTGCCATAATGACAGCCGTGGCTGTGGTGACAATGATCAGCGGTCTGCTCATCATCATCCTTGAGCGCACCACCATGATAGGCATCCTCAAGGCTCTTGGAGCGCGCAACTCCACCGTGCGCCACACCTTCCTGTGGTTTGCCGCCTTCATCATAGGCAAGGGTCTCGTAATAGGCGACATTCTCGCCCTCGCCCTCATCTTCCTGCAGAAGACCACGGGCATCGTGAAGCTCGATCCAGTCACGTATTATGTGGACACAGTGCCCGTGGAGGTGAACTGGCTCTTCATCCTTGCCCTCAACGTCGCCACTCTGCTCATAGCCATGTTTGTACTAATAGCTCCGAGCTATCTCATCTCGCATATACATCCGGCTAGGTCGATGAGATACGAGTAGAAGTGACCATGAGCATAAAGTGACAAATGAGCGAGTAATTTAAAATAAAATGCAGCAGGTCGAGCGGTCTCCGTTCGGCCTGTTTTTTTTACTCTCTCGGCAGGAAAAAACTTTTTTCTGCCGAGAGAGTAAAATTAGCTGTTGTTAAAGGTTCATTCGGTAGATCCTAAATTCAATTGAATGCAGGCTTTAGAGCAAAGCATTCAACCATAATCTGTGTTTATGCGTGGTCAAAATGTCATTAGTCATTAAGAAAAAAACTTGCCATCTACGGCAAGATGTAGCGGCGCAAAACAGCAAGTATCAGAAAGTGCACAGTATACAGTATATAGAGTGAAGAATCAATGTGTATATGAGGGCGGGTGAGGGATAGCCCGCTCTTCTGTCCTTATAAAACACATAAATATACACTTGAAAAACCAATTATCGCACAAAAGTTTTGGAAATGTGCAAAGAATGATGTATCTTTGCACAAAAATTTGAAGATTGTGCAATGGAGCAAATACCCAGTTTCAATTCATATATTGAAGATAGTATTATAAAGTTTTGGGATAAGGACGCATTTACCGACTACAAGGGGGCGACCTTGCAATACCACGATGTGGCCCGCAAGATTGAGAAGCTACACATCATGTTTGAGAACTGCGGCGTGAAGCGAGGTGACAAGATAGCCTTGTGCGGACGCAACAGCAGCCATTGGGCTGTGGCTTTCCTTGCCACGCTCACATTCGGGGCTGTGGCAGTGCCCATACAGAATGAGTTCACGGCAGAGCAGATTCACAATATCGTGAATCATAGCGAGTCGAAGCTGCTGTTTGTGGGCGACGTGGTGAAGACGCAGATAAATCCCGACGAGATGCCTCATCTTGAAGGCATAATGTACCTGCCCGACTTCTCCATTGTAGTGGCACGCACAGAACAACTCACGTTCGCACGCGAACACCTCAATGAGATTTTCGGCAAGCGCTACCCCAAGTTCTTCCGCAAGGAGCATATACATTATTATATAGAGCAGAGTCCTGAGGAACTGGCAATGATCAACTACACCAGCGGCACCACAGGATTCTCAAAGGGCGTGATGCTGCCCTACCGCGCTCTGTGGGGCAACCTCGACCATATACTCAAGGGTCTGTCGCCCAACGTGAAGCCAGGAAGTAACCTGGTGAGCATACTGCCTATGGCACACATGTATGGACTTGCCGTGGAGTTCCTATTCGGATTCATCAACGGATGCCACATCTATTTCCTCAACCGTCTGCCTTCACCTTCGCTCATAGCCGAGGCGTTTGCAGAGGTTAAGCCGCGCCTTATAGTTGCCGTGCCGCTTGTGGTTGAGAAGATCATACGTCGCAAGGTGCTTGCACAGGTGCAGACCAACCGCATGAAGCTGCTCATGAACATGCCGGTGATAAGCAAGAAAATCAAGCAGCACATCTGTCAGCGCATAATGGATGCCTTCGGAGGCAACGCCTATGAGATAATCGTGGGAGGAGCGCCGCTCAACCAAGGCATAGAGGAGTTCTTGAACAGCGTGGGAGTGCCTGTCACCATTGGCTACGGCACTACGGAGACAGCTCCGCTTATCACCTTCGTCAATTACGATAATTATAAAGTGGGGTCGTGCGGACCGGTTGTGGCTCACATGGAGGCAAAGGTGCTCAGCCCCGACCCCGAGCACGTACCTGGTGAACTCGTGGCGCGAGGCATGAACGTGATGCTCGGCTATTACAAGAACGAGGAGGCAACACGCGCCGTGATCGACGAAGACGGATGGTTCCATACTGGCGACCTCGCCACTATGGCTCCGTCAGGCCACTTCTACATCAAGGGACGAATCAAGAACATGCTGCTTGGAGCCAACGGACAGAACGTCTATCCCGAGGAGATAGAGGACAAGCTCAACAACATGCCACTCGTGGGCGAGAGCATCATCATACAGCGTGGCAACAAGCTTGTGGCGCTCGTTCACCCCGAAATCGAGGACAAGGAGGACATGAACTTTGACGACGACGACGTGAAGGGAATTATGGACGAAAACCTCAAGACTCTTAACTCTCAGCTGCCGCCTTTCTGCAAAATCGCTGCCATCGAGATACAGAAGGAGGAATTTCAGAAGACGGCAAAGAAGAGCATCAAGAGATATCTTTACAAATAAAAAAAAACACCTCATAT
>DAVZIG010000004.1:0-57320 GCA_052273435.1 Prevotella sp. | reverse complement strand
TCAAGATATTTTGGTTAGGAGAGGTTGTCTATCCACGGACAATCTCTCCTGAGCCGATTATTGGGCTTTCAGCCCTCCTTGTTTTTGTTTTGATACACTCTGTTTTATTTCACGATTTTAATCCAGTCGGCCTTTCTCTCCGCAGCCGGTTTTAGCTCGCGTGAAGGATATCCGAGCGAGAGTGCGCCAATGCCGATAAGGGCTTCGTTCAGTCCAAGTTCCTTCATTATGTTTTTGCCCTTCTCAGTCTGGAACATTTGGTATTCACGGTTTATCCAGCAGGTGGCAAGTCCCAAAGCATGGGCAGCGAGCATCATGTTCTCCAAAACGCATGAGCCATCTTGGAAAGCGTTGGCGTTGTCCTTGGATGCAAATACAAGCAGATAGGTAGGAGCGTCGTAGTAAGGATTACTCTCCACTCCCATAATCTCAGCGTTCATCTTTGCAAGACGTGCTTTAAGCTCAAGGTTCTGCACGGCTACGATTACCGGATCCTGCTTGCCGTGACCAGTAGGAGCGTAGGTACCGGCTTCGAGCACAGCGTTGAGTTCTTCGTCGGTGATTTGCTCAGCCTTGTAGTGGCGGCATGAGCGACGAGTCTTGATAAGGTCTAATAATGCGTTGTTCATATTCTTGATTTTTTAATGATTCTTTTTGTTGTAAAATCTAAATCACTATTTTATTATTCTCAGACAAAAGTCCTTGCTTATTTCCACATCCCTTCTTCCTATATATCGCTCAATAGCCGCGTTGGCTACAAGCTCGCGTGGAGTGCCTTCGCTTATTCCCTCCCTATGCATCAGCCACAGGCGGTCGGCTGTCTGTAGGGCAGTCTCAAGGTCGTGGGTTGAAAGCAGAATAGTCTTGCCTTCTTTGTGGGCAAGTTGGCCGAGCAGCAACATCAGTTCTACCTTGCCGGGGAAGTCGAGAAAAGCCGTAGGCTCATCAAGCAAAATTACGGGAGTGTCCTGAGCGAGCGACTTGGCAATCATCGCCTTTTGGCATTCTCCGTCGCTCAGACTGCACAGTCGCCTATTTGCCATGTGCCCGATGCCCACCATGTCCAATACTCTGTTGGCAGTAAGACGGTCGTTGTCGTTCGGTTGTCCCCAAAAACCGGTATATGGAGCGCGTCCTAGCAGTACAAGTTCTCCCACGGTCATGCTATCGGCGTTGGGTCGGCGTGTGAGCACGATGCTCAGTCTGCGCGCCAAAGTCTCGCGTGGCAAAGAGCTTATGTCGTTGTCGCCTAGAGTGACGTTGCCGCCAAGAATGTTTTGCAGTTGGGCTATGCTTCTCAGTAGGGTAGACTTGCCCGCTCCGTTGCGCCCTATGATGCATGTTAGTGTAGATGAAGGAGCCGTGGCATTAAGCCCCTCGGCCACTGTGCGGCAACGGTGGTGTCGGGTGGAGTATCCGATAGCGACGTTGCGCAATGACAAATCGTTTGACATAATCATAATGTGCAAAATTAGTAATTATTTCGCGAAAATTTGTACCTTTGCTTCGATAACTTCAACGAAATGATTTAAGAGAATATTTCAATGACAATTCACAACCCAATACTTCAACTTCAGCAGCAGCGTCTGCTGCTTGAGATAGAATACAACCACGAGAAGGAGGAGTTTCGCAAGCAAACCGAGACAATGGGCGTGGAACGTAAGGTGCGCCGAGGCGATGCATGGTTTCCTGTGTCGTTGGGTCGCAGTTACTACAACTCGCTCAATCAGATGGTGGTGGAAGTATCACGGCATGAAGGTTCTGATATAGAGCATAACTTTGAGTCGGGCCGCCCCGTATGCTTCTTCACCATGAAGCGCGACCCAAAGACTGGCAAGGACAAGATACATTATCTATTGTTCACAGCCACCGTGAGCTTCGCCGAGCAAGACCGCATGGTGGTGGCTTTGCCAGACTCAGGCAGGATAGTAGACCTTCAGCGTGAGGATGTGATGGGCATCCAGCTTTTTTTCGACGAGACGAGCTATCGCCTGATGTTTGATGCTCTCGACCGTGTGCTCCGTGCCAAGAGCGGAAGGCTTGCCGCTCTTCGCGATATTTTCTACACCAAGGCTCTCGTCTCCAAGTTCTCGTTTGAGCCTATGCGTTTCCCGTGGCTCAATCCGTCGCAGGAGCGTGCCGTGAACGAGGTGCTTTGGGCAAAGGATGTGGCTGTGGTGCATGGACCTCCTGGAACGGGAAAGACCACAACACTCGTTGAGGCTATCTATGAGACTCTTCGCCGCGAGAGTCAGGTGATGGTGTGCGCCCAGAGCAACATGGCTGTCGACTGGATCTCGGAGAAACTTGTGGATAGGGGAGTGGCTGTGCTTCGCATAGGCAATCCTACGAGAGTGAACGATAAGATGCTCTCCTTCACCTATGAGCGTCGCTTTGAGGCTCATCCCGATTATCCCCAACTGTGGAGCATACGCAAGGCAATACGCGAATTGCGTTCGCAGAAGAAGCGTCCCGACTCATGGCATCAGAAGATGGATCGACTCAAGAGTCGTGCCACAGAGCTTGAGCTTCGCATTCGCCAATCGCTCTTTGGCGAGGCTCGCGTGATAGCCTGCACGCTCACGGGAGCAGCCAACCGAGTGCTTGAGGGCGAGAAATATTCCACCTTATTTATAGATGAGGCTGCCCAGGCTCTTGAGGCTGCTTGCTGGATAGCCATCCGCAAGGCAGGACGAGTGATATTCGCTGGCGACCATTGTCAGCTTCCGCCTACTGTGAAGAGTATTGCCGCTCTGAAGGGAGGACTCGGCAAGACTCTCATGGAGCGCATAGTGGAGCAGAAACCAGAAGTGGTGACTTTGCTAAAAGTGCAATACCGCATGAACGAGCAGATAATGCGCTTTTCGAGCGACTACTTCTATAATGGCGAGGTAGAGACGGCTCCCGGGATAACCCACCGCAGTATCCTCGACTACGACCTGCCTATGATGTGGATAGACACCGAGAATGTGGACGGAAAGGAAGAATTCATCGGTGAGAGTTGCGGACGCATTAACCGTGCCGAAGCCGACCTCACGCTCTCTACTTTGCAGGAATACTTCGATAAAATCGGCAAGAATCGCATATTGGAGGAGTCAATCGACGTTGGCATTATCTCGCCTTACCGTGCCCAAGTGCAACTTCTGCGCAAGATGATACGCCAGAAGGAATTCTTCCGTCCCTACCGTCGCCTGATAAGCGTTAATACGGTAGACGGATTCCAAGGTCAGGAGCGCGATGTGATACTTATCTCGCTTGTTCGATCGAACGACGGCGGTGAAATCGGCTTTTTACGCGATTTGCGCCGCATGAATGTGGCAATAACACGTGCCCGCATGAAACTCATAATTCTTGGAAGCGCGGCAACAATGACCTCGCATCCGTTCTACCATAAACTATATGAGTTTATCAGAAAACTGTCGATTTCATCGGATAATCAACAGTAGATAGGGCAAAACTAAATGCATCTTACTTTTGGAGGGAGTATCAAAACCAAGACAAAGCGGGCTGAGCCGAAATGAGTAAAAGTTTTCTTACCTGAGGGAAAGTTGCTTTGTTCAAAGTATTCGATAGCTTTAGTTATTCACCGAAAGCACTCCTAAAGGTCCTGTACAAGTGGCTCTGTATTTTATAAGTTTCTTGCCATTAGCACACAGTCCGTTGTTGTTGAGGTCGTATTCTCTTTTGCATTTGGCGCATAAGGCAATACCGTTAGAGGCAATGGCGAGTTTATAGTTAGCCATATTGGTTTCAGTATAGCAGTTGGGGCATTGTGAGTCGTAGCAGTAGAGGATGGCAGGATAGCTCAGGTTGCCATAGCCCACGATGATGCCCGTTTTAGGAAGAATACCGAGAATGCGTGTGGGGCGCAGGTCGTCGGCAGTTGCTTTCTGCTTGGTCTTCAGGTTTTGGTTGCTTTCGAAATAGAAGAACAGACTGCTGCCCTCATTACCCTCATAGATGCGACAGAACACGCCAGGCGACATTGGATTGAGCGCACTCTGCAAAGTGGCGTCTTGATGGATAGAGTTGTCGTAGAAGAAACGGGCATGAATGGACGAGAAGTCGAAGGAATCCTTGGAACATGACGACGCCAATAGGATTAGGAAAGAGAGTAAAACGAATGTTATATGGTTGTATTTCATAAGAAATAAAAATGAGTTAAAACGATAATCATGTGTAATGGACATACAATTTATACGTCCATTACACGACTTATGAATTACACGCTTATTTATTTCAGTAATTTGCGTTCCGCCTCGTCCACTCTCTCAAAGTGGAATTCCGCCAATGTCTGATTCATCAGTTCCGCAATGCGGTCGTTGCACAGATTGCCCATAGAGCCTTCGTGAGTATGGTGTATGTTATGGTCGGCATGGAAGGTGCCGTTCTCAATCTCCATGCCCACCTGCTTGTAGGCATCGCGGAATGGAGTGCCCGAAGCTGCAAGGCGGTTCACCTCTTCTACAGAGAACATCGGGTCATACATCAGATTATCGAGGATATGTTCGTTCACCTCTATGCGCTCGATGATGTAAGCTGCCATGGCGAGACAATCCTTCAATTCGGCAAAGGCAGGCAGAAACACCTCTTTGATAATCTGAAGGTCGCGAAAATAGCCAGTAGGCAGATTGTTCATTATGAGCTGAATCTGTGTTGGCAGACTCTGCAACTTGTTGGCCTTGGCGCGTATTAGCTCAAATACGTCGGGGTTTTTCTTGTGTGGCATGATCGATGAACCGGTGGTGCATTCCTTTGGCAGCTTTACAAAGGCAAAGTTCTGACTGTTGAACATGCAGGCGTCAAAAGCCAACTTAGCCACGGTGCCAGCCACAGAAGCAAGTGCAAATGCCACATTGCGCTCCATCTTGCCACGTCCCATCTGAGCGTAAACCACATTATAGTCCATCGAGTCGAAACCAAGCAGTTGGGTTGTCATCTCGCGGTTCAGGGGAAACGACGATCCATAACCTGCAGCCGAGCCAAGAGGATTGCGGTTGGTCATGCGATAGGCAGCAAGCAGAAAGAGCATGTCGTCGGCAAGCGATTCAGCATGCGCGCCAAACCACAGACCGAAGGAACTCGGCATGGCAATCTGCAAATGTGTGTAGCCAGGCATAAGCACGTCCTTATATTGCTCGCTCTTCCTCTGAAGTTCGCGGAAGAGGGCGTCGGTAGCCTCAACCACCTCGCGCAGTTCATGGCGTGTGAATAATTTAAGGTCGACAAGCACCTGGTCGTTTCTTGAGCGTCCGGAGTGAATCTTCTTGCCCATGTCGCCCAATCGGCGTGTGAGCATAAGCTCCACTTGTGAGTGAACATCCTCCACGCCCTCCTCAATGGTGAAAGTGCCTTGCTCGCACTCTGCGTAGATGTTCTTCAGTTCAGCCAAGAGCTGTCGCAGCTCGTCTTTCTGCATGAGTCCTATCGACTCCAGCATCGTAATGTGTGCCATGGAGCCAAGCACATCGTACTTGGCGAGATAAATGTCGAGTTCACGGTCGCGTCCCACTGTGAAACGCTCAATCTCCTCGTTTACGGAGAAATTCTTCTCCCAAAGTTTGCTTGCCATAGTTTTAAAAAATTTAAATGGAGTGGTTCTGTGTGGATAAGAAGTCAAGAAGTATGAAGCCAAGAAGTCAGGCCATTTGCTTTTACATTTATAAGTCGGTTTGGCAGATAAATGATATTTAAAAAAAATAATAATGGCTTAACTTCTTGACTCCTTAGCTTCTATTTATTTAGTTATACTGAATCATCTGCAATACGTCGGCAATCTTCTCGATGCCCTCGCTGAGCGGTTTCTTCACCATCTGCTTGATAAATGGGTTGAGGTCGGCCTTGATGGTGAGCTTCATCTTGCATGAAGTTGTTGTTACGGGCAGCAGCTGAATCCAGAAGTTGAAAGGCACCGGACTCTGTTCTGTCTCAAACTTTATGCACTTAGGCTCCTCGCGGTTGACCACCTTAAGGCGGATGGTTCCCACCGGCGGCACGTTCACTGTGAGCGAGTCCTGGTCGAACTGCAAGTCCTTTATGGCCTCAGCCTGCTTGCGAGCCTCCTCGGGCATGTTGTCCTTCATCAGCTCGTAGCGCTCCTTGAGAGTCTGCAGATTGCTGAGGTCGCTCAGCTTGTCGTACACGTTCTGCTGTGGATACGGAATCTGTCGTATTGAACTTTCGAATGTACTCATTTCTTATTGTCTTCTCTGTATAAGAATTATTTCTTCCAGTTAGCCGGATCCTTGCGCCATTCAGCGAGCACCTCAAGGTCTTCCTTTTTGATGTATCCAGTCTCAGCAGCAATAGCAGTGGTGTGCTCATAGTCGGAAAGAGTGACAAGGCGCACGTTGGCAGCCTTGAAAGCCTCCTCAGCCACAGGGAATCCATAGGTGTAGCTTGCCACCATGCCCACAACCTCGTATCCAGCCTTGCGCAGAGCGTCAACAGCCTTGAGCGAAGAACCGCCAGTAGAGATAAGGTCCTCTACAACCACAACCTTTGCACCCTCAGGAATAGTGCCCTCAATCTGGTTGCCCATGCCATGATCCTTCGGCTTCGGACGCACGTAGCAGTAGGGGAGAAGCAACTCGTCGGCAACGAGAGCACCCTGTGCGATGGCACCAGTAGCAACGCCAGCAACAGCAGTTGCCTCAGGGAATTCCTCGTGGATGAGGTGTACCAACTCCTGCTTAACGAAAGAGCGCAACTCAGGATATGCCAAAGTCTTGCGGTTGTCGGTATAGATAGGCGATTTCCAGCCCGAAGCCCATGTGAAAGGATCGTTAGGCTGAAGCTTGATAGCCTTTACTTCAAGAAGTTTTGATGCAAAAATCTTTTTCAGTGTACTCATAGTTATAATCGTTTAAAAATGTTTGTATTGTATAACAATGCAAATGTAGGCAAAAAAAGCGAGAAAACCCACATTTTGGTTAAACAAAAACGAAAACGTCCCGAATGGTTGCCGTATCTATCCCGTATTGTTCTCCGTTCGCTCTTCGATAGTTCTTCGTTTATCCTCCGTTATGTCTTCGTTATGTCTTCGTTAGTTCTTCGATAGTTTAACAGAGAACGATCGAAGGTCTATCGAGAACATAACGAAGTTCTATCGAGAGTGTATCGAGGAATGGTTTTGCTTGTTGATGTTAACTCGCGTTAAAAAGAGCGGCTCTTACATGAAAACTTTGTATCTTTGCATGTTACTAATAAAATGTCAAAAAAATCTCTGATTTTTGAAGTAATTTTAGAGAAAAAGTGTAAAACCTACAACGTACTTAATATAAAATATAAATAGAAACAATCAGTTAATAAAGACACCCCGTAAAAAATATATACACTCCTAAAAACTTAAGAACAATCTTATAACAATTATCAATAGCAATGAAATCTAATATCAATCAAATCGTTGAGAAGATGATGAGCAAGCGAAGCGTAGCAACGTTGTCGCTCGTCGCTTCCATGTCGATGGTTGGCTATGCAGCAGACAAGGCTCCAGCCTCGCCTGCTGGTTCGGCAAATCGTCTGACGGAAAGCTTGGCACAGGATGCCAATGGTGTAGTGAAAGGTACTGTTGTCGACAAGCAGGGCGAACCGCTTATCGGCGTAAGTGTGAAGGTGGTGGGCACAAAGGAAGTGACTGTTACCGACATTGATGGTAACTTTACTATCAAGGCACGTCCTGGACAGGAACTCGAACTCTCCTACATGGGTTATGCTCCGCTCAAGGCCAAGGTCAAAGCAGGACAGATGGACCTCACGATGCAGGAAGACACACAGGTGCTTTCGGACGTCGTTGTGACAGCCCTTGGCATCAAGCGTTCGGAGAAGGCTTTGTCGTACAACGTGCAGAAAATGGGGGGTGAGAACCTTAACGAGGTTAAGAACGCCAACTTCATGAACTCACTCTCGGGCAAGGTGGCAGGTGTCAACATCAATGCCTCTTCAGCCGGTATGGGTGGTGCCACACGAGTAGTGATGCGTGGTCCTAAGTCGATCTCACAGAGCAACCAGGCCCTTTACGTAATCGATGGTGTGCCTATCAACAACCGCAACAACGGTTCTGAGTCAAGCTCAATCTATGCCAGCCAGCCTGGCGGTGAGGGCATCTCCGACATCAACCCCGAGGATATTGAGTCAATATCTGTGCTCTCTGGTCCTGCTGCTGCCGCCCTTTATGGCTCGGCTGCCGCTCAGGGTGTAATCATGATTACCACAAAGAAGGGCAAGGAAGGCCGTGTGAACGTAGCCATTTCCCACAGCTCACAGTTCTCTCGTCCGTTTGTTCATCCTGAGTTCCAGAATAGCTATCTCAACCGTCCTGGCGACGTTAAGTCATGGGGCGAGAAGGCAGAGTCGGCTTATGGCTCTTATGACCCAATGGACTTCTTCAACACTGGTTCGAACATACAGAACAACGTGGCTATTACAGCCGGTTCTGACAAGAACCAGACATATCTGTCGCTCGGCTCAACCAATGCCGACGGTATCATCACCAACAACTCTTACGACCGCTATAATGTGACCTTCCGCAACTCCACATCGATGCTCAACGACAAGCTCACACTCGACTTCTCGTTCAACTACATCAAGGAGCGCGACAAGAACCTTATGGCACAGGGACAGTACTTCAACCCACTGCCCGCCCTTTATCTCTTCCCGCGTGGCGAGAGCTTTGATGCTGTGCGCACATTTGAGATATGGAACGCCTCTCGCGGCATCTACGAGCAGAACTGGAACTTTGGCAACGCTCTGCAGATGCAGAATCCATATTGGATAGCAAAGCGCATGAACCGCACCAACGACCGCACACGCTACATGCTCAGCGGATCTATCAAATACAAGATAACCGACTGGCTCGACGTGACCGGACGCTTGCGTTGGGACGACACACGCTCTAAGGCCGAGGACAAGCGCTATGCTTCTACCATCGACCTCTTCGCCCATTCCAAGTATGGATTCTATGCCTACAACAATGCTGCCGACCGCAACCTCTACGGCGACATCATGGCCAACGTGAACAAGACCATGGGCGACTACTCTGTAGGTGCCAACGTTGGTATGTCGCTTTCGCGCACACACTACTCACGGCACGGCTATCAGGGCGGACTCAAGGCTCCTTCAAACATGTTTACTCCTAATGCCATCGACTACGGCCAGGTGACCAACGACAACCGTCCTATCTATGATGACAACCGCCATAGCATCAATTCTGCTTTTGCCAACGTTGAGCTTGGATGGCGTTCGATGCTTTATCTCACACTCACAGGACGTAACGATTGGGACTCGGCGCTTGCCGGCACCACACACGAGTCGTTCTTCTATCCTTCTGTAGGTATGTCGGCAGTCATCTCGCAGATGGCTAAGATGCCAGAGTGGATCAACTACCTCAAGGTGCGTGGCTCATGGGCATCGGTAGGTTCGGCTATCTCTCCAAACATCTCGTCAGGAGCACGCTACGAGTACAACCCGGCTTCAGGCACATACAAGACCGTAACATATAAGTTCCCGAAGACATTCTATCCTGAGCGCACCAACTCATGGGAGGCAGGTCTTACAGCACGCTTCTTCAACAATGCACTCACATTAGACGTCACTCTCTATCAGTCGAACACAAAGAAGCAGACCTTCCTGCGCTCTATAACAGCAGGCGAGGGCTACGACCGCGAGTACATACAGACAGGTAATGTGCGCAACCAGGGTATCGAGTTATCATTGGGCTACAACAAGACCTGGGGCGACTTCACATGGAATCCTACCTTCACCTTCTCTGCCAACCGAAACAAGATTATCACTCTCTTCGACGACGTGGCTGAGAGCGACAACTATCTGAAGCAGGGCGGACTCAACGGTTGCGACATCATCCTTAAGGAAGGTGGCACCATGGGCGACATCTATATGTCAACCGACTTTGCACGCGACGCAGAGGGCAACATTCTTGTCGACAACGGCAAGGTGAAGCAGGTGAACCTCGACAACCCTCAGTATCGTGGCAGCGTGTTGCCTAAGGCCAACCTTGGTTTCAGCAACGAGTTCTCATGGAAAGGTCTTAATCTCGGATTCCTCATCACAGCACGTTTGGGTGGTATCTGCATGTCGCAGACACAGGCCATCCTCGACAACTATGGTGTGTCGAAGGCATCGGCTGTAGCTCGCGACAATGGCGGCATACCAGTCAATACGGGTATGATATCAGCCGAAAACTACTACTCGGTAGTGGGCGGCGACAACCCTATCTGGTCTGAATACATCTATTCTGCCACCAACGTGCGCTTGCAGGAGGCACACATCAGCTACACTCTGCCACGCTCTATCGTGGGCAAGATGGGTGTCACCCTCGGTCTTACAGCAAGCAACCTCTTCATGATTTACAACAAGGCTCCGTTCGATCCTGAGTCAACAGCCTCTACAGGCACTTACTATCAGGGCTTCGACTACTTCATGCAGCCAAGTCTGCGCTCGTTGGGCTTCAGCGTGAAGGTGAACTTCTAAGTTGTAATCCGTAATTAAATGTATATATATATTAATGTATAATTAATTTATACTGTAGAAATGAAAACTAACTTATCACATATATCAGGCATGTTCCTTCTTGGAGCTGCATGTCTGCTGGGTGCCGGATCGCTCACTTCATGCACCGACGGTTTTGATAGCGCAAACCGTCCTGGCAACAAGATCGACGGCGAGGAAATCAACCGCGACAACTATGCTGTCGGCGCATTTCTCATACAGCTCCAGAACGAGGCTTATCCTGAGCAGGAGAACACCTACCAGATGAACCAGGACCTTATAGGCAACTATCTTGGACGTTTCATGACCTATGCCAACAACGGTTTCGCTGGCAAGAACTTCGCTTTGTTCAATGCCCCGAATGGTTGGGTGCGTTATCCGTTTGCCGATAGCACACCAAAGGTAGTTTCGGCATTCAAGGAGGTAGAGCGTATCTCTGGCGGTGAGGGCATCAACTACGCATGGGCCCTTATCCTGCGTGCGCAGAGTTTCCAGCGTCTTACCGACATGTACGGTCCGTTCCCTATCGGAGCAGAGGAGGATGCCAACGCCTACAGTTCTCAGGAGACTGTATACCACTCGCTCATTGCCGACCTCAACAAGGCCATCAGCATTCTCAAGCCTCTTGTGGCAGCCGACCCGAAGCTCACAGTCAACGAGGAGACCGACCACGTGTATGGAGGCAAGTTTGCCAACTGGCTCAAGTATGCCAACTCTCTGAAGCTGCGCATGGCTGTGCGTATGCGCTATGCCGACCCTGCATTTGCCAAGCAATGTGCTGAGGAGGCTGTTGCCGACGGAGTGATCACCGACAACAGCGAGAACCTTTGCATCACCTATACTCCCAACGGACAGTACAAGACTTCGGTGGAGTGGGGCGACTCGCGTGCATGTGCCGACATAGAGACCTTTATGAACGGCTACAAGGACCCGCGCATCACTTCTTATTTCAAGCCTTCTGCCACAAAGGGCGACCGCGAGATTATCGGATGTCTCGCAGGTGCCAACATTGGCAATAAGAATACTGCCGACGCCATCTATTCGGCTGCCAACGTGTCGAGCAACACTCGTGGCGTGTGGATGTCGGCTTCTGAGGTGACCTTCCTCCGTGCTGAGGGTGCTCTTGCAGGTTGGAACGGAATGGGTGGCACAGTAGGTGAACTCTACAACAAGGCTATTGAACTCTCGTTTGAGCAGTGGGGTGTGAGTGGAGCCGACAAGTATCTTGCCGACGACACTTCAAAGCAGGCCGACTATGTTGATGCCGATGGTGGCTATGGCAAGTCGATGTCGCATGTGTCGGACATCACCATCAAGTGGGACGACAATGCATCGGCCGAGCAGAAGCTCGAGCGTCTTATGACACAGAAGTGGATTGCTCTCTTCCCCGATGGTCAGGAGGCTTGGAGCGAGATACGCCGCACTGGATATCCTAAGGTGTTCCCTACGGCACAGTCAAACGGCTCTTCGCTCTATGTGCCCAACCGCATACCGTTCGACAACGAGGAGATTGTGAACAATGCAACCAACTACACCAAGGCTGTGCAGTTGCTTGGCGGTGCCGACAACTATGAGACCAAGATGTGGTGGCAGAAAAAGAAGTAAACCTAACTTTCTTTCTATTTAAAAAAAACATTAGAAGACAATGAAAAAGATATTCATGTATATGTTTGCCTTCGTCGCAGCGCTCACTTCTCTGGCTTCGTGCGACGACTGGACAGACACAGAGATAAAGAATCCTGCCGACCTGACCCACTCCAACAAGACAGAGGCTTACTATCAGCAGTTGCGCGAATACAAGAAGACCGATCATCAGGTGGCTTTCGGATGGTTTGGCAACTGGACTGGCACGGGCTTGTCGCTCGAGAACTCGCTTGCAGGATTACCCGACTCGGTAGACTTCGTGTCTATCTGGGGCAACTGGCGCAACCTCTCGATAGAGCAGAAGGCCGACTTGCAGTTTGTGCAGCAGGTTAAGGGCACACGCGCTCTTATGTGTTTCATTGTGCAGAGTGTAGGCGACCAACTCACACCAGAGGGCACAGACGCTGCTACATTCTGGGGCACTGGCGACGAGGCGATAGCCAAGTATGCCAATGCTATCTGCGACTCTATCGACAAGTATGGTTATGATGGATTCGATTGGGACTATGAGCCTAACTATGGTCATCGTGGTGATATCTCTGGTGTTCCCGCCGCTGAGAAGGTGTTTGCCGAGACAATGGCAAAGCGCATTGGTCCTAAGTCGGGCACTAACAAACTCTTCGTTATCGACGGTGAGCCACAGAGTGTAAACAAGGAGCTTGGCCCATGCTTCAACTACTTCATCGTGCAGGCCTACAGCTGTTGGGGAGCTGGCGACCTTGACAGCCGCCTTAGTTCAACCATCAGCAATTTCGACGGTGTGCTCTCTGCCGAGGAAGTGGCTAAGAAGTATATCGTAACCGAGAACTTCGAGAATTTTGCCAAGGCAGGTGGCGTGAAGTTCACCGACCGCCGTGGCAACACCATGCAGAGTCTTGAGGGTATGGCACGCTGGACACCTATGGTGAACGGCAAGTATGTCAATAAGGCTGGATGTGGCACCTATCACATGGAGTATGAGTACAATGTGTCTGGTTTCGGCACCACATATCCTTATCTGCGCAAGGCCATACAGATTCAGAATCCTTCAGTAAAATAAATGTTACTTAAGCAAACAAAGCAATGAAAACAAATATATCAAAACTGTTGCTCGCCGGCACAGCGGCTCTGTCGTTGATGCTCATGTCGTGCAACGATGCCGAATACGACGTGCTTGAGAACCAGGCTTACATAGCCCAGACCAACACCAACGGCAATACTTCTAAGAAAATCACCGTGGGCAACGATGATGTGCAGACAGAACTTAGTGTGCGCCTTTCGTCGCCAACAGTAACCAACCGTACCTTCGAGGTGGCTGCCGACGAGTCGGTGCTGGCTGCATACAACGCTGCCAACACCACCAACTATGAGTTGCTTCCTGCATCGCAGTACACAATGTCGTCGACAGAGGCTACCGTTGAGGCTGGCACATCAGCCTCGCAGCCTATAGAAATCAACATCAAGCCCCTCTCTCAGGAGCTGAAGGAAAGCGGCAAGAAGTTTGCCATCGCCCTCAAGCTCAAGAGCAAGGACGCAGGACAGGGCGTGTTGCAGTCGGGCAGCACCATCGTGTATGTGCTCGACCAGGTGGTTTATCAGGCTGTGCCTACAATCAACTCGAGCAACAATGTGCACATGACCATGCGTCAGGATTATGAATTGACCGAGTGGACAGTAGAGTTCAACATCAATATCGACAAGCTTGGCACAGCTGTGGGCGAGCTTAACAACCAGACTATCTTTGGTGCTTGGGGTCCCGACGGCAAGGATGGTGAGATTTACATCCGCTTTGGCGACGCTCCTATCGAGGGCAACCGCTTGCAGATAAAGACTCAGGGCACACAGATGAACTCAAACATGCTGTTCAACGCCAACACTTGGTATCATCTGGCATTTGTCTGCACCGGCACAAAGCTCTTTTTCTATGTGAATGGTGTGCTCGACAACTCAATGGACCTCGCCGGCAAGATAGTGAACCTCGGCTCTAAGAAGATTCAGCTTGGCAATATGGACTATCTCAAGGCTAATGTCAAGTACTCGGAGTTGCGTTTCTGGACCAAGGCACGCTCTCAGGCTGAGGTGGCCAACAATATGTATGTCATCGATCCTAAGTCCAATGGTCTTGAGGCCTACTGGAAGATGAATGAGGGTGAGGGCAACATCTTCAACGATGCTACAGGTCATGGCAACAAGGCTGAGGCTGCAGGCACAACAGTATGGACACCAAACGTGCGTATTGACGGCAAATAACAAAACCTAAAAAAACAAGAAAATGAAATCAATTATAAAGAACATAACACTGCCTGCTCTTTCAGCAATGCTTCTTGCTGCCACGCCGCTCTTCACGGCATGTAGCGACGACATGGAGGTGGGCGACACTCTTCACCCTACAGAGGCAGAGAATTATACGGCTAAGCTCATTGTGTCGTCGCTCTCTGACGGTGCTGAGAAGATGAAGTCAACCATAATCATCACTCCCAACGACGCTGTCGCTCCTGAGGATGTGATGGAATTCTATGTGCGTATCTCGCAGCCTACTGATCGCGACATCAAGGCAACAGTGTCTTTTGATTCGGAGAAGAGTAGTGGTAAGGTTGGGGCCGACGCCTTCAAGTTGGAGAATGCCGAGGTTACAATTCCTAAAGGACAGCAGCAGTCTGCTGAGCCTGTGCGTGTGAAGCTCAGCAAGACAGAGAGCATGAAGGCTCTTAAGGATAGCGAGAAGTCGGAGGCTGTGTTCACCGTCTCGTCTACTGATTTGCCCGTGAGTGCAAAGTGTTCTATTGCATGGGAACTCAAGGGTGAGTTCAACAACGTTAAGACGGAAGGCTCTATCGCAGGCAAGACAGCTTATGATGGCAGCTTACTCTTCTGCTACTCGTATGGAGCAGGCGACTACATCACCGCGATGACCAATGGCGACTTCAACGACTACGACTACAACAGCGATTGGGATGGTGACGCATGGATAGTAGGTTTCAATGCCGACGAGGCTCAGGAGATTTCGTCTGTGGCTATCTATCCGTACAACTATTCTGATTATGGTTTCGGTTTCAGTGTTCAGAGCTATAGTGTATACACCAGCAACGATTGGGAGACATGGACCAAGCAGGGTAAGGCTTCGACATCCGACACGCCTACCGACATTGATCAGCCGCTCGTAGCTGAGTTCTACTCGCCAGTAAAGGCCAAGTATGTGAAGATTGTAGTTCACGACAACTTCTATGGCAGATACTGGAGCTATTTCGCAAGCGAGATACAGCTCTTCAAGTAGATAACATTTTCCAAAAAAATAAAGAATTATAGCGTGGTGTCCGTGAGGATGTCACGCTTATTTGTTTAGAACAGTTGTTTATCATATTATGAATAGAATTTTACATCCTTTAGATGTCTCAATACAGCCGCCCCTCCAGTTTACATATCCCTTCTGTTACGAACCGCATCCTCTTTGTGTGGCTGCTGCCAAGCAGGTGCAGCGGTATATAGAGGAGTCGGGCGTATGGGATGGTGAGCAAAGTCCTGGCAAAATGTTTGGTGTGCTTGTGGTAAGGGGGAGTGAAAAGGGAATAGTGAAAAGTGGAGAATCTAATAGTAGTGAATGGCAGTTGGGTTTTCTTGCCGCTTATTCCGGATTGCTTGCCGGACGCAATGATTGGGAGTATTTTGTGCCGCCAGTGTTTGATGCCCAACAGTCTGATGGACATTTCAAGGTTAGAGAAAGGGAAATATCAAATATAAACAAAGAGATTGACGCTCTTGAGAAATCGGAAGATTATCTTGCTCAGCTCTCGCTGTATGAGAACACCAAACAAGATGTGGAGTTGCGTTTGGAGCAGATGCGCAATAAGGTAGCCGAAGCAAAGGCCATGCGCGATGCCCGCAGACGTGAGGCAGAGCAGGGTGGGAAACCATTGTCGGCGGCAGAGAAGGCGTCAATGGTTCGCGAGAGTCAGTATCTTAAGGCGGAGCAACGTAGACTCAAGCAGCAATGCGAGATTGAGCTGAATAGGTTGTGCCGTCCCATCGAAGAGCATAAGGAGCGCATTGCAACCTTGCGCAACCGTCGTCGCAATATGAGCGACGAGTTGCAGCAATGGCTGTTCCATCAGTACCGCATGCTTAATGCCCTTGGCGAGGAGCGCGACCTTATAGATATATTCCGTTATACAGTTAATGCCATACCGCCAGCAGGCTCAGGCGACTGTTGTGCGCCAAAGCTGTTGCAGTATGCCTATAAGCACGGACTTGAACCAGTGTGCATGGCTGAGTTCTGGTGGGGAGACTCGCCAAAGCAAGAGATACGCCATCACTTGCACTATTATCCAGCATGTCGCTCTAAATGTCTGCCCATCCTCACCCACATGCTTCGTGGACTTGACGTGGAGCCAAATCCATTAGTTCAATCAAAGACCGAAGAAAAGCCAAGCGTGATTTTTGAGGATGAATACATAATGGTGGTGAATAAGCCTGCCGGAATGTTGTCGGTTCCAGGGAAAAAGGAGTCAGCGGAAGAATGCTCTGCAAATAATAATAACCTCAGCATCGAAGAATACTTCGCCCACAACTCACAACTCACAACTCACAACTCAAAATTCCTCAAGGCAGTTCACCGTCTTGACATGGACACCAGTGGTTTGCTTGTTCTCGCGAAGAAGGAAGAGGTGTATGTAGAGCTACAGCGTCAGTTTGCCTCGCGTGAGGTGAAGAAGCGTTATGAGGCGGTGCTTGAGGGCAAGCCTGCCAGAAGCGAGGGAAGGATAACCTTGCCCTTGATAGCCGACATTATGGATCGCCCTCGTCAGCGTGTGGACTTTGATAACGGCAAGTCGGCCATTACCGATTACCACGTGGAGCAGTTGTTGCCCGAAGGCCGCACCCTTGTCTATCTGTATCCTCATACGGGCCGCACACATCAGTTGCGTGTGCATTGTGCCCATCAGCAAGGTTTGTGTTGTCCGATACTTGGCGACCCGCTATATGGACATGGCGACAGAAAGACACGCATGTATCTGCATGCCGCAATGGTGGAGTTCCGTCATCCCGTTACGGGTGAGAAAATGAAGTTTGAGTCGAAGCTTGAGAGTATGTCAAAACAGACCATTTTCCAATGATTCTTCCCTCACACCTATTCACTCTTCCCTCTCCTCTGTGCCTCCCATATCTCTAGACTGTTGATAATGTTCTGCCACAGAATATAGCATCCAGGTCCTACTGTCGACAGAGGCGACAGATATGTGCTTGCTATCCAAATGGCGAAGGCTGTGTTCTTCTGGCCTAATGCCTGCCCGGCGTTCACCTTCTGCTTGAAGTGTGAGCCAATGGCACGTCCGCATCCAAACTGAAACAGGCAGAGCAAGAATGAGCATAAGGAGATGACGAGCAGGAAAGCCACCGAGGTTTCAGCGTGCATAATGTTCTTCATAGTAGTGCCCGACACTATCAGCAATGAGCATCCCCAAAGATAATAGGAAAGGTCCTTCACCGACACGATGCGTCTGCACAACCCATGCATATAATGCTTCACTATGTAGGCAAGAATCATAGGCACCACAAGCACCGTGAACACCTTATATAATATTAGTGTGAAAGTCTCCATGAAGTGCATGTCGGCCGACTGGTCGATGATGGGGAAGCAAATGGGGATGAGCAATGCCGTGATAAAGTTGGAGAGAAAGGTGTAGGTGGTCATCTCCTCAAGATTGCCGCCTAACTTTTGTGTGACAACAGCAGCGGCCGACGCACACGGACAGATGATGCATGTGAGTATGGCTTCGGCAAGCACAAGGCTCTCGCCCTTGAGACGCAAGCCTATTATCGCAGCCATCACTGCAGCCACAGTAAGCACCTGAAACAATCCTATCCACCAATGCCACGCCACCGGGCGAAGCTTGTGGTAGTCAACCTTGCAGAATGTTACAAAGAGCACAAGAAACATGAAGGTTGGCAATAACTTTACAAACACTGGGTCGGCTTCTCTTGCGAATCCGTCGAGCGCAGGCACAAGTGCGAAAACGAGGTAGACAATAATGCCCGTGCCTATGGCTACAGGCAGTGTCCATTCCTTGATGAAACGTATTATATTCATAGACACACCAAGATTTATGGCTTATAGTGTAAGCCTTGATAATAAATTCGGCTACAAAATTACAGTAAAATTTGTGAGTTTCCATATAAAATGTTATCTTTGTATCTGTAAACAACACACGCCTTGCCGTCTGATACCATTTATAGGGGCGGATTGTGGATGTGTGGTGCAAAACAGTAATATTAATAACTTAAACTAATAATAAAAATGGCAGAAAACAACAACCAGCAGCCCCAGGGTCTTCAGATTGAGCTGAAGCCGGAAATCGGAGTAGGCGTTTACGCTAACCTCGCACTCATCACTCACTCTTCGAGCGACTTTATCCTCGACTTCACATGTATGCTTCCTGGTATGCAGCAGCCGCAGGTACGCAGCCGCGTTGTAATGGCTCCTGAGCACGCCAAGCGTCTCCTCATGGCTTTGAACGACAACATTCAGAAGTACGAGCAGCAGTTCGGCAAGATCAACTTGCCAGAGCAGCAGCAGCCTCGCACAGCTACTCCTTTCGAGCAGCCAGCTGAAGCATAATCATATAAGATTATAAGAGAATAAAAAAAATGGCGTGTCAAGACTATATTGTTTTGACACGCCTGTTTTTTTGCTAAAGTCGGTCTATGATGTCTTTAGATGCAGACTTCTTTGTGTTATCTAATGCTTGTTGAATTCACGTGGCAACCCTTTTTCTCATCGTGGATTGTATTCGAAAAGTTTATAATATAATGGGACTTGGCAGTAGAAATTTTCTTTTTACCCCCCCCCCGATGTTAATTTTTAGTTAAAAACGATAGCAAATATATATATAATAATAAAAATATTGTAATTTTGAAATTACAAAAATAAATATAATCAATCTACATTTAGTAATGGAACAAACACAAACAAGTGGTGACTCAAGTTGGTCGAGCATGGACATGAGTAAAATCATGAACGTGCTTGATTCTGCCTCTATGGGAATATGGCGTTTGACATTGCGTGAGGGAGAGAAAATTCGCATGTCTGCTTCGCCAAAGATGCTTGAATTGTTGGGACTCGAGAGCGACTGCAACAAATCACCAGAGGAACTTTATGAGATATGGCATAAGGGAGTATGCCATGAGGAAGCCGAAAGAGTGGAAGGCTACATACAAAAGATTATGAATGGAGAGAAATGGGAGATTACATACAAATGGATTAATCCAAGGTTGGGACTCCGGTATATCCGTTGCGGAGGCAATGGATACAGCAAGGCTGACGGCAGTAAAATACTTGAAGGCTACCACTATGACGTGACCGACTTTGTGAGCCAGCACATGCAGGACAAGTTTGTTGTCGAATCGTTTGCCAACACCTATTCAGGTCTTTTCTATGTGGATCTCGAGAAAGATTGGTACACATCTTATATATACAACCGTCCTTATATAGGAGACTTAATTCCCAAGACGGGTAGTGTGAAAGAGGTTATGCCGAAGTTATTACAAGCTTTTTGCCAAGAATGCGATCGTGAGAGGATGAATGCCTTCACCGACCTCTCGACACTCAACACGCGCCTGCAAAACCGCAACTCCATATCCATACAGTATCGTGACACAAAGATAGAATGGGTGGAACTCACGTTCGTTGTGTGCGACCGCAATAAGGATGGAGACGTAAGCCACATGGTGGTGTCGGTAAAGGACATTACTGCCCAGAAGCATGAGGAAATGAACAGGCTTGCCGAGCTGAAGGAGAATGTGGAGGCTAACAAGGCAAAGACCATGATGTTGCAGAACATGACTCATGAGATACGCACTCCGCTCAACGCTCTCTATGGATTCTCGCAGCTGCTCTGTATGCCCGATGGCAGCTATTCGGAAGAGGAAAAGATGGAATACTATGATTACATCTACAACAGCTTCAACATGCTTTCGATGATTATCGACGACGTGATGGACCTCACCGATGTGGAGCACGGCAACTACCGCATGCAGATAACACGATTTGCCGTCAACCGTGTGTGTCGCGATGCTGTGCAGATGGCTGAGATAAGAAAGCACGGACCTATAAAGATGTACTTTACTACGGATGTGGACGATGACTATATGATTGAGTCGGACAGCCGGCGCATTCAGCAGGTTCTTGTCAATCTGCTTGGCAATGCATGCAAGCACACCATAGAGGGTGAGATACACTTGCATCTTTCCACCACAGAGACTCCCGGACGACTCACTTTCTCGGTCACAGACACAGGAGAGGGAATACCGGCTGGCATGGGCAAGGACATATTCCAGCGATATAAGAAGATCAACAATCTTGTGCAAGGTTCTGGACTTGGTCTGCACATCTGCGGAACTATAGCCGAAAAGCTCGGAGCTGAGATAAAACTTGATGAAACATACACTGGTGGTGCACGCTTCTTGTTTATACTGTAGAGAAGGGTGTATATATAAAAATCTGGTGTCACATCATCCCAGTACCGCTTAAGTTTTAGTCAACTGGTACTGGAGTTTCATACGACTGGTACTGGAGTTTCAATTGACTGACATTGCAGTAACACTCAAGTGGTATTCTACACTAACCCAAAAGCCCTTTCACATGCAATTATTATAAAGAAAGCGCTTAAGCAAAATACTTTAATTGATAAATAAAAAACAACGGGACTGTCGCCTCTTCCGGCGCCAGCCCCGTCCCACGTATGGCTGCCTTGCCTTTCTGATTTCGGAAGGCTGATAATAATGCAATTACTTAGATAGGAATTTGTCTACTTCGGCAGCTATTTTCTTTCCACTTGCCATAGCGCGAACCACGAGCGACGCACCACTTGCTGCATCGCCAGCCACAAACACGTTAGGGGCGAACTTCGGTTGCTCAGGTTTCAAGAAACCCATAGCGAGCAATACCATCTCACATTTTATAATCTCTGGTTTGCCGACAGGCTCCATTAGCGGGCGTCCGCCTTCGGGATTTGGTTTCCACGTAATCTCCTGAACGCGCACACCTGTAAGCTTGCCGCTTTTGTCGCCAAGGAACTCAAGCGAGTTGATGTTCCAGCGGCGCGTGCATCCTTCCTCGTGTGATGAAGTGGTCTTAAGAGTGCGCGGCCAATTAGGCCAAGGATTCTTTGGGTCGTCGGGTCCTTCCACGGGTCGAGGCATAATCTCAATCTGTGTCACCGACTTGCAGCCCTGGCGGTGGGCAGTGCCTATACAGTCGCTGCCAGTGTCGCCACCACCTATCACAAGCACATCCTTGCCCTTGGCATTCACAAGCTCATCCTTCTTGAACTCCATGCCGGCAAGCACTCTGTTCTGTTGCGAGAGCATTTCAAGTGCGAAGTATACACCCTTAAGCTCACGTCCGGGAATTGGCAGGTCGCGTGCTATGGGAGTGCCTGTTGACACAACATAGGCGTCGAAGCCTTCGGGCAGACGCTCCACATCCACTGGGGCGTTGTATTTGAACACGATGCCCTCCTCTTCGAGCAGAGCAATACGGCGGTCGATGACAGTCTTGTTGAGCTTGAAGTTAGGAATGCCGAAACGGAGCAAACCGCCGGCACTCTCGTTCTTCTCCATCACCGTGACCGAGTAGCCCATGTGGTTGAGTCGGTTGGCGGCAACAAGTCCTGCAGGGCCAGCCCCAATCACGCACACTTTCTTGCCGTTGCGCTCGGGCTGTTCCACACGCACATAGTCCTCCTGAAAGGCATGTTCGGTGATGGCACATTCGTCCTCGCGGTTGGTTGTAGGCTCATGCTCCACAAGGTTAAGCACGCAAGCCTTCTCGCAGAGGGCAGGACAGATGCGTCCGGTGAACTCGGGAAAGTCGTTGGTGGAGTTAAGTAATCTGTAGGCCAGTTCCCAATCGCCTTTATAAAGAGCGTCGTTCCATTCGGGAGCCTTGTTGCCAAGAGGACAAGCCCAATGGCAGAAAGGAACGCCACAATCCATGCAACGTGATGCCTGCTGTCGGCGGTCGTTGCTGTTGAGAGTTTGCTCTACTTCACCAAAGTCGTGAATACGGTCGTGTATCGGGCGATAGCCCGCTTCCTTGCGGTGTATAGTGAGGAATGCTTTAGGATTTCCCATAATTCGAATTTTGAGTTTTGATTTTTGAATTTTGAGTTGTTGCGACTTAAAGTCGCAATTTTGAGTTTTGAGTTTTGAATTTTGAGTTGTGCGCTTTGCGCATTTTGAGTTATCCTAATCGGCTTAGCTGATAATTCAAAACTCAAAATTCAAAGCTCAAAACTCTGATTTGCGCTTGTCGCAAATCAGTAGTCTCTCTGCATGTCTGCAATCTTCTGCTGCAGTTTGCGCACCTGCTCTTCCTGGAGCACACGCTTATACTCAATAGGTACAATCTGTATGAAGTCTTCCACGTAGCGGTTCCAGTCGTCAAGCATTGTACGTGCGAGTTTAGAGCCAGTGTAGAGATAATGCTGGCGTATGAGTTCGTGCAGTTCCTTGCGGTAGTTGCTGTCGTCCACAAGGTTAATCTCCACCATGTCCATATTGCAGAAATAGTCGAAGTTATGGTTCTTGTCCCACACATAGGCTACACCTCCCGACATACCAGCGGCAAAGTTGCGTCCTGTCTCGCCAAGCACTACAACACGACCGCCCGTCATATATTCGCAGCAATGGTCGCCCGCTCCTTCTATCACGGCTGTGGCACCAGAGTTGCGCACGCCAAAGCGTTCGCCCACCTTACCGTTGATGTAAAGCTCGCCGCTTGTGGCTCCGTATAGACCAGTGTTGCCGGCTATGATATTGTCCTCGGCAGAAAAGTTGCTGCGTATGGGCGGAAGTATTGACACACGTCCACCTGACAGACCCTTTGCAAAATAGTCGTTGGCCTCGCCCTCAAGCTTGAAGTCGACACCCTTTACAAGGAAAGCTCCGAAACTCTGTCCGGCAGAGCCTTTGAACTTGACGTTGATAGTCTTGTCGGGTAATCCCGTTTCGCCATATTTCTGGGCAATCATTCCGCTTAGCATTGCGCCTACGGCGCGGTCGGTGTTCTTTATAGCGAAGTCGAGCGACACTTCATCCTGGCGTTCAATGGCATTTTGTGCGCCACGTATGATGTGCTGGTCGAGCACATCGCCAAGTTCATGGCGTTGCTGTGCTGTGTGATACAATGAGCAGCCGTTAGGCTCCTTGAACAGAAGGCGGCGGAAGTCGAGCAATGCCGACTTGGGATTCTTCTCGTCCTGCTTTGTGATTATCAGTTCGGTGTGTCCCACTATGTCGTTGAGGCTGCGGTAGCCCATCTCAGCCAAATATTCGCGCACTTCCTGTGCCACGAAAGTGAAGTAGTTGACCAAGTATTCTGCCTTGCCACGGAACAGCTTGCGCAGTTCCGGATTCTGTGTGGCTACGCCCATAGGGCAGGTGTTGAGATTGCACTTGCGCATCATCACACAACCGAGCACTATGAGTGCGGCAGTGCCGAAACCGAACTCCTCGGCTCCAAGCAAAGCCATGAGCACAACGTCGCGACCAGTCTTCAGCTGACCGTCAACCTGTAGTCTAACCTGACTGCGCAGACCATTCTTTACGAGAGTCTGCTGAGTCTCCGAGAGTCCAATCTCAGGCGAGATGCCCGCAAAGCGCATGCTTGATGCAGGCGATGCACCAGTGCCGCCCTCGGCACCAGATATAACAATAAGGTCGGCCTTGGCTTTGGCAACACCAGCAGCGATGGTGCCCACGCCACTCTCGGCAACGAGTTTCACGCTGATGGCAGCCTTAGGGTTCACGTTCTTGAGGTCGAATATGAGCTGCGCCAAATCCTCGATAGAGTAGATGTCGTGATGAGGAGGAGGCGAGATGAGCGAGATGCCTGATATGGAGTGGCGTGTCTTTGCAATCACCTCATTCACCTTGAATCCGGGCAGCTGACCGCCCTCACCAGGTTTTGCGCCTTGTGCCACCTTGATTTGAATTTCCTCGGCATTCACGAGATATTCGGTTGTAACGCCGAAGCGTCCCGAAGCCACCTGCTTAGTTTTGCTCGACAGCGACACGCCATCCACAGTCTCGTGGAAGCGTTCGCTGAGTTCGCCGCCCTCTCCTGTGTTAGAGCGTGCGCCGAGCTTGTTCATGGCAAGAGCCATTGCCTCGTGAGCCTCTTTCGACAAAGCTCCGAACGACATGGCACCCGTCACGAAGTGTTTAACAATGTTCTCGACGGGTTCTACCTCGTCGACTGGTATCGGATTTTGTTTGAAGTCGAAGAAGTCGCGGATGAAGATAGGGTCTTCCTTCTCGTCGACATACTTCGTGAATTCTTTATATTTAGCATAGTTGCCAGTGCGTGTGGCAAGCTGCAATGTTGCGATAGTCTCTGGGGTCCATGCGTGGCGTATACCATCCTTGCGCCAATGGAATTGTCCGAGGTTGGGTAGGAAGTCTAGCTTCTTCTTGTTCTTGAAAGCCTTGTCGTGCATATTGATGGCGTCACGTGCGATAGTCTCCAAGCCCACGCCACCGATGGTGCTAACCTCTGTGCCGAAGTAGGCTTTGAGCAATGCCTCCGACAGACCGATGCTCTCGAATATCTTGGCTCCACGGTAGGAGCGTATTGTGGAAATGCCCATCTTTGCCATAATCTTCAGCAAGCCCTTCTTCACAGCCTTGATGTAGTTGGCCTCGGCAGTGGCGTAGTTCTCCTGAATCTTGCCTCGCTTCACAAGGTCGTCGAGTATGGCGTAGGTCATGTATGGGCAAAGAGCTGAGGCTCCATAGCCAAGAAGCAATGCAGCATGCATCACCTCGCGTATCTCTCCGCTCTCAACGATAAGGGCAGTCTGCACACGCTTGCCTACAGAAATCAAGTAGTGGTGAACGGCACTCACAGCGAGTAATGACGGGATGGCAGCATGATTCTCGTCGATTTCGCGGTCGCTGAGGATGATGTAATTGTAGCCATCGTCAACGCTTCGCTCGGCTTGCTTGCAGAGTTTGTCGAGCGACTCACGCAGTCCTTCCTCGCCCTTGCTGCACTCAAACACCATCGGCAACTTCACTGTGTTGAAGCCCTTATAGCGGATGTTGCAGAGAATGTCGAGCTGAGTGTTGGTGAGAATAGGGTGGGGCAGGCGCACCATCTTGCAGTTAGACTCGTCGGGCGAGAGGATGCCCGAGCCTACACGACCTATATACTCCGAGAGCGACATCACAAGCGACTCGCGTATGGAGTCGATGGCAGGATTGGTCACCTGTGCAAACTGCTGGCGGAAATAGTTGAAGAACACCTGCGAATGGCTTGAGAGAACGGCCAGTGGAGTGTCGTTGCCCATTGAGGCAGTAGGCTCCTGACCGTTGGTAGCCATTGGTACGATTGTTCCGTCGACATCCTCCTCGCCAAATCCGAACATCAGTTCCTTGCGTGTAAGGTCGTCAACCGAGTTGTCAACCTTGCGACCTGAGTGCAGCTTCTCTAACTGTATGCGGTTGGTTGACAGCCACTGGCGGTAGGGATGTGCACTTGCAAGACGCTCCTTGATCTCGCCATCGTAGTAGATTTTACCCTCCTGAGTGTCGATAAGGAGAATCTTGCCTGGTTGCAGGCGTCCCTTTTCGGCAATCTCAGTTGGGTCAAAGTCCATGACACCCACCTCGGATGCCACGACCATGGTGTCGTTCTTGGTAATAGTATATCGTGCGGGGCGCAGACCGTTGCGGTCGAGCATGCCTCCGGCATATCGTCCATCGCTGAAGAGAAGGGCGGCAGGACCGTCCCATGGCTCCATAAGAATGGAGTGGTATTCGTAGAATGCTTTGAGGTCTTCGGGGATAGGGTTCTTGTCGTTGAAGCTTTCCGGCACCATTACAGCCATGGCATGAGGCAACGACAAACCGCTCATCACGAAGAACTCGAACACATTGTCAAGGCTTGCCGAGTCGGACATGTCGGGCTGTATGATAGGCGAGATGCCACGTATGTCGCCCAAGGCCTCGCTTGAGAGCACACTCTCGCGGGCCTTGAACCATGATCGGTTGCCGCGGATGGTGTTGATTTCTCCGTTGTGAGCCAAAAGGCGGAACGGCTGAGCCAAACTCCATGTAGGGAATGTGTTTGTGGAGAAACGCGAGTGTACGAGAGCCAGGCCCGATGTGAAATAATTGTTTGTGAGGTCGGGATAATACTGGCGCACCTGCATCGACGACAACATACCCTTGTAAACAATGTTGCGGCTTGAAAGCGAGCAGATGTAAAAGTCCTTGTCTTTTACGCGGTTCTCGATCTTCTTACGTATAATGTATAGTATACGCTCAAAGGTAGGCACTTTGTCATCGGTAACCCCCGTGATGAACACCTGCTTGATGGCTGGCTCTGTCTCAAGTGCCGAAACGCCAAGACAGTCGGGATTGGTGGGGACAGAACGAAGGTGCATCAGCGATAGTCCTTCGCGCTCTATCTCCTCAATCATTATGGATAGAATTTCCTGTTGCTTTTTCTCGTCCTTGGGCAGAAAAACAAGACCGGTGCCATACTTTCCTTTCTCTGGCACAGGTATTCCCTGCAGCAAAATAAACTCGTGCGGAATCTGGAGCATAATACCCGCACCGTCACCAGTCTTGTTGTCGGCACCCTCGGCACCGCGGTGACGCATGTTCTCAAGCACGCGCAGAGCGTTGTCTACTAATTCGTGGCTCTTGTTACCATGAATATTCACTACCATGCCCACACCGCACGCATCGTGTTCGTAGGCGGCATTATAAAGTCCTGAAAATTTCTCGCCAGTCAACGCATGATTGGCTTGATGGTCTTGTGTTCTACCCATCTTAATTGCTTTTAATTAGTAAACTATTAAAATCCCTATCAAAGTGATTGCAAAAGTACAAAATAAGTTTCAAAAAGTAATCAAAGATATTGGAGAAAATAAAAACTTTTTGATATATGATAAGAAATTACTTACAATATGAAGTTTTTATCGGGTTTGTGGTTGTAAATTGTAATGTCTTTTGGTGTTTGTGTCTTTAAAATGATATTTCAAACAAGACTTTTTTAAAATAATCGTTGAAATCGTGCCGTCAACAACGAGCAGATTGTGCAAATAAAGACTAAAACTTTTGTCATTTCGCCAATTTGCAGTACTTTTGCAAAATTAATAGTACAAAAATCAGATAAATGAAGGATATTTGCTGCATAGGTCATATTACAAAAGACAAAATCATCACGCCGCGACAGACCGTATACATGGCTGGCGGCACATCATTCTATTTTTCTTACGCTTTCAACCATTTGCCGAAGAATGTGTCGTTTCAGCTCGTCACCAAGCTTGGTGAGTCGGAGATGAAATCAGTTGACGACATGCGTCAGGTAGGCATCGACGTGCTCACTTATCCGAGCCGTCATACTGTATACTTTGAGAATAGGTATGGCGACAACCAGAACGACCGAACTCAGCGTGTGCTTGAGCGTGCCGACCCCTTTACTGCTGAGGAGATGAAGGATTTGGAAGCTGGTGTTTTCCATCTTGGCTCATTGCTCAGCGATGATTTTTCTACCGAGGTAGTTAAGTGTCTTTCCACTAAAGGACGTATTTCAATTGATGCGCAAGGCTATCTGCGCGAGGTGAGAGGCGAGAAGGTATATCCTATCGACTGGGCTGAGAAGCGAGAGATACTTGCACATACACATATTATAAAGGTGAATGAGCACGAGATGGAGGTAATCACCGGACTCACCGACCCGCATGAGGCTGCCCTTCGATTGGCAGAGTGGGGTGTAAAGGAGGTATGTGTGACTCTTGGCAGCGAAGGCTCAATAATCCTTGCCGAAGGAAAGTTCTATACGATTCCTGCATACAAGCCATGCGAGATAGTTGATGCCACTGGATGTGGCGACACTTATTCGGCTGGCTATCTCTGGTGTCGTGCCCAGGGTATGGGTTATGAGGAGTCGGGCAAGTTTGCTGCTGCCATGTGCACTCTGAAGCTTGAGCATAACGGTCCGTTCGACAGAAGTATTGAGGACGTGAAGCAGGTGCTGTCGGCTGCACAATAGAAATATCTTAAAAAGGCACATACATAAATAGGTCGGGCGGTCTCCGCTCGGCCAGAAATGATGAAAGCGACAAAGTGGTGATGGAAATTTTTGCGATTTCTTAAAATTTTTCTCTCATTTCTTTCTTTAATTAAAATATTATTTGTACCTTTGCACCCGCAATTAAGCGTTATGCGGCAATAGCTCAGTTGGTAGAGCACAACCTTGCCAAGGTTGGGGTCGCGAGTTCAAGTCTCGTTTGCCGCTCTTTTTCATATAGTAATGGTTTTTATAAGGAGTGGTAGCAGAAATGCTGCCGTTTTTTATTTTATCATTATTAGGATATGTAAATGCCAAACAGGTCGCCGCAATGGTGGAATTGGTAGACACGAGGGACTTAAAATCCCTTGGCCAGTAATGGCTGTGCGGGTTCGAGTCCCGCTCGCGGCACTTATACAATGTTGATTACGGAAGTGAACATTCATTGCGAATGTTCACTTTTTTTATTTTATAGGATTTTATGACTTACGAAGAAATATGGCATCGTCTTGCCGTGGTATATCCCGACGGTGAGGCAAAGGCGCAAGCCAGGATGCTTCTTGAAGATAAATTTGGACTTTCATTTGCTGATATACTCTGTGGTGGAACTGAGAGGTTGTCGGCCGATGAAACAATGTGGCTTGCACGTGCCGTGACCCGTATAGAGCAGATGGAGCCGATACAATATGTGCTTGGCGAGGCATGGTTTTGCGGCTATCGTTTTGGGGTGGGCGAGGGAGTGCTCATTCCTCGTCCCGAGACAGAGTGGCTTGTAGAGCGTGCCTGCTGTGTGGCTCGCGAAATGAACGTCGCCTCACCGCGCATTCTTGACATTGGCACTGGTAGCGGTTGTATAGCCGTGAGTTTGAAGAAGATGTTGCCCGATGCTTACTTAGAGGCATGGGACATTTCGGAGGCAACCCTTGCAATAGCCACGGAGAATGCCAAGAAACATGAGGCAGACGTGGTGTTTAAGCAACGCGACGCCCTTGCCTTGTCCGACATGGATGCCACAGATTCAATCGAACGCCAATGGGACATAATAGTGAGCAATCCGCCTTATATCTGCGACAGCGAGCGCAATGATATGGACGTTAATGTCTTGGAGCATGAGCCTGCTGCTGCTCTTTTTGTCCCTGATGATGATCCTCTGCTTTTCTATAGTTCAATAGCCCGATATGGCAAGGAGGCTCTATGCCCGAATGGGCATATGCTCTTTGAATGCAACACGCGCTATGCTGTGGACACTGCTGATATGATGCGACAGCTCGGATATCAGAAAGTTGTGGCTGTGGACGATTGCTTCGGGAAACCGAGGTTTGCAGAAGGAGTTCTTGATTTATAATTTATAGTACGCATTTATACTGAACTTCCGCAATTTAACATATACCATTTTACATCATTCTAATCAATATCAAGATACCAATGTTTCAGAAACCCAGAAAGCAAATCACAGAGCAGGAGGCTCTCCTCAAACTCTCCGCCCTCTGTTCACAGGCGGAGCACTCCTCTGGCGAGATGGTCGACAAGATGCGTCGTTGGGCATTGCCTGCCGATGCTATGGAGCGTGTGCTCAATCGCCTTATTGACGAAAGGTTTGTTGATGATGAGCGTTTCGCCAGCTTCTTTGTGCGCGACAAGATACGCTTCGACCGTTGGGGACGACGCAAGATAGAGCAGGCATTATATAAGAAAGGTGTGGCACGCGACATTAGCAGCCGTGTGCTTGATGCTGTGCCTGATGAGGATTATGAGGCTGTGCTCAGCGAGTTGCTTGTGTCAAAGCGCCGTACTACAAAGGCCGATAGCGACTATGAACTCAACTCCAAGCTCATACGTTTTGCTCTTGGACGAGGTTTCGGTATGAATATAATACGCCGCTGCATTGACGCGGCTGACGAATATCCCGAACCCGATGACGACTTTGAGCCATGATACAATTGTTTTCCGACATTATCGACCTTCTGTATCCTCGTTGCTGCGAGTGTTGTGGTTGCCGGCTCGCCAAAGGCGAGAATTATCTTTGTGCCGGATGTTTCGCATGGTTGCCCCGGCGCAGCGATGTGCTCACTCCTATGGACAATCCATCCGCACGCTTGCTGTGGGGGAGGATGATGATAGAGCGTGGGGCGGCATGGGTTGATTATGTGCCCCACTCTCCATTCGCCAACCTTATTTATAAGATGAAGTATGGCGACCGTCCTGACATAGCGACCCATCTTGGCAAGGTCGTAGCAAGGGAATTCTCACCCCACGGCTTCTTCGAGGGTATCGACCTTATTCATCCTCTTCCCTTGCATCCGGCACGCCGTCGTCAGCGTGGCTACAACCAGAGTTGTGAGTTTGCCTATGGCATTTCTGCTGTGACATATATTCCAGTGTCTGACGACATTATTGTGCGCACTCGAAACACGAAAAGTCAGACGCTTATGTCGCCAACCCAGCGAGCTGGAAATATGGCTGGGGCTTTCGCCGTGAAGCATCCTGAACGGTTGAAAGGGAAGCATGTGTTGCTTGTCGACGACATACTTACAACGGGAGCGTCGCTTGGAGCCTGTATTGAGGTGCTGGCGAAAGTTGACGATGTAAGAGTGAGTTTTCTCACAATAGGCAAGACTCTCGACTAAGCAGAAAATATAATATAGTAAAACTATTCAGGATACATAACGTCAAAAATGGCGTTAAAGATATATGTGTATATACTTTAAAATATTTGCAATTAAAAATAAGAAATGAGATGAAAAGATTTTTCTTACTTTGTGTAGTCCAGTGTCTCTTCGCTGTTGCCCTTATGGCGCAGGGATTGGTTAGGGGAAAGGTGTTGGACAAGCAGAACTCAGAGCCTCTTGGTTTTGTCACAGTGAAAGTGGCTGTGCAAGGATCTGAAAAACTTATTGGTGGAGGAATGACTGATGTCAATGGCAATTTCATTGTGCGTGGCTTGAAAGATGGCAGTTATACTCTGTCGCTCAATTATATGGGCTACAAGGACATCACGCGCCAGTTCACCATCTCTCCTGACGATCGTGAGGCCCAATTCAAGGCTGTATACATGTCGGAGAATGCCAAGATGCTTAGTGGCGTAACGGTCACAGGACAGCGGGCTACTATGAAACTTGAGGTTGACCGCAAATCATTTGACGTGAGCCAACTCATAAGCAATGCTGGACAATCGGCTTCGGATGTGCTCGACAATGTGCCCTCTATCGAGGTAGACAACGATGGCAATGTATCGTTGCGTGGCAATTCGAGTGTGGAGGTATGGATCAACGGCAAGGCTTCGGGACTGACATCCGACAATCGTGCGCAGATTCTGCAGCAGTTGCCTGCCGAAAGCATTGAGCGTGTGGAAGTGATTGACAATCCTTCTGCCAAATTCTCTGCCGAAGGCTCTGCCGGAATCATAAATATCGTGTTGAAGAAAGACCGCAAGGCTGGCTATTATGGTTCGCTTCAGGCAGGAGGCAACTCGCGTGGTGGAGCCAACACAAGTTTCAACATCAATTACAACAGTGGGTTGCTCGATTCTTATTTTAATATTGGCTATCGTCATCGCTCGAGCGACGGTCATGCAGAGAGTCAGCAGACCAGCAACACCTACAACCAAACCTACCAAGGCGACAACAACCGTTGGGGCAACAATCTCTTCACACGTGCCGGACTGACATTGCATGCCACAAAGAAGGACGACTTCTCTGTGAGCGGAATGCTTATGCACGGAGGAGGCCGCAGCAACAGTTTTACACCTTATATATATACTGCCGTAGCAGAAGGTTTGCACGACTATAGGCTCGACCGCCGCAATCGCTCACGCAATGACATGAATATGTATTATGGTGAGCTCAACTATCGTCACAATTTCTCCGAACGCCATTTCCTTGATTTCACCGCTGATTTAAGCCGCTGGAAGATGGAAAGCGAGAACTTGTATCAGGATTCCACTATCGTTTATGACGACATGGATGCTGTGGCAGATGTGGCTTATCAGTATCAATGCCGTCCGCAGCATATTAACAACAATCGCAAGGAGTTGAAGGTGGAATATGAAAACCAAGTGACCAAGAACTTCAAGATAGAGGCTGGTTACCAAGGAGACTTCTCGAAGGAGAACACTCCGCAGGAGTCATTCGTCGACAAGACATCGTTTGACGGAAGTAATACCACTGAGGATAAACTCTACTACAACCGCTTTATTTACAAACAAGACTTGCATGCATTCTATACAACACTCAGCTACAAACTTGGAGTCGTGAGTGCTATGGCGGGATTGCGTGGTGAGTATTGGCATGTAAATACTGAGAGTTACAACTGGAATCAGGAACACGACGTCTCGCTGCGTGAAAAGCCTTTCAATAAAGACTATTTCCAACTGTTCCCGTCGTTGTTCCTTTCGTGGCAGATGACGGAGACTCAGCAGTTGCAACTCAATTACACGCGCCGCTTGCGCCGTCCGTGGGGAGGTGAACTTAATTCGTTCCGCGATACGCGTGATGCTACTACCGTGTCGTTTGGTAATCCGTATCTTACTCCTGAGTTCAGCAATTCCTTCTCGCTCAACTATCTCAAGACATGGACCGAACACTCACTCCTGCTCAGCGCCTACTATCGTCCTACATCAGACGTGATACAGCGCATCAGCTACAAGAACTCTGCTGATGGACTCTTCTACTCTACATTGATGAATGTGGCCAAGAGTGTGTCGTCGGGTATGGAACTTACTGTAAAGAACAAGTTTTTCCGCATTCTCGACCTCACCACCTCTGCCAATGCCTATTATTATAAACTTAATGGCTTCAGCTACGACATAGATGGACAGACCGTAACGGGCAAGGAAGACCATAACTTCACGTGGAACGCCCGTATGACAGCGTCGCTTATGTTGCCTTACGACATTTCCATACAGACAACCGGACGCTATAACTCGCGCCAGGTTATCACGCAGGGCTACCGCAAGGCAAATTACAGTCTTGACCTCGGAGCACGCAAGAATTTCTTCAACAAGCTCTTCACGCTGTCGCTCAACTGCCGTGACTTGCTCAACTCACGCAAGTTTGAGACATTCACAAGTGGCGAGAATTTCACACGTCATCAAGTGAACCGCCACAGTGGCAGACGAGTGAACATGACGCTGACATGGAATTTCGGTAATATGAAGCAGAAGAAACGTCCTATGGAACATGGCGCTGATGATGGTGGCGATGTGCAGATAGGTTATAGTGGAACTGGTGGAGAAGAATAAAAAAACAGAACTTTCAAAAGTATCCATAAATATAAAATAAGGAGGGGTATCAAAACAAACAAATGTTTTGTTACACCCTCCTAATTTTTTAGCATCCTTTGTGCGTCATGATTTCAAGCACCATTTCGTCGGTCTTGTTCATGGCGTCGGCTCCAATGCTTGTGAGATTGCGTATTGAACGGTCGACATCATCATCAATAATGCCCTCCACTGAACTTACACATTTGCCCTCGATAGAGAGTAGGGCAGAAAGCAAGGCTGTGGAAACGCCCGATGAAATCTTCAAGGCGCACGATGGCTTTGCTCCATCGCAAATCATGCCCGTGATATTTGCAATCATATTCTTCACAGAGTTGCAAATGCGGCAATAGTCGCCTCCCATGAGATAGGTGATGCCGCAGCTTGAACCGATACTTGCCACCACACATCCGCACAGAGCCGACAATTTTCCAAGGTTCTGCTTGATGTATATAGCGGTGAGATGGCTCAAGATGAGGGCACGGATAAGTTCTTCCTCTGTGTTCTCGTTTTCCTCGGCGTATACAGCCACAGGGTTTGTGGCGCAAATACCCTGGTTTCCCGAACCAGAATTGCTCATCACCGGAATCATGGCTCCACCCATTCGTGCGTCGCAGGCCAAGGCTGTCTTTGAGATGATGTGCGAGAATATGGAGTTTCCGAATATTCCGTGGCTCATAGGACGGTCGATAGTCTTGCCAAGGCAATGACCATAGTTGCCCTTCTTCGATTCCTCGGCAGCGCGTATGTTGTAGTCGCGTGTCTTGAGAATAAAGCTTATTTCCGATACTGGTGAAGTCATGGCGAAATCGTAGACAAGCCGCATGTTGAGTCGGATATCGTTGTTGGCTACTTCTGATCCAGAAGGCTGTCGGTTGTCGATTATGGTTTCTCCGTCGCGTTCCACAAACACGAAATTGGTGTGGTCGTGTGCGATGATGGCGGTAGCCTCGTGTCCCTTAGCCTCGCAGCGTATCTCAACGTACAATTTCTCGGTGATGCCACGCTTCAGTTGAATGTCGATGTGGTCGCCAGCTATATATTGTTTGCCTTCTTCAAGAGTTTCGGGAGTGAGGTCCTTGATTACTTCGAGCTGATATTCCGACTTGCCCACCAATGCGCCCAGGGCGATGGCAATGGGCAGACCTATCATTCCTGTGCCAGGAATACCCACGCCCATAGCGTTTTTAAGGATGTTGGCAGAAAGCAGAGCCGTAATCTTTTCGGGACGTAAGCCCAACACTTCGGTGGCGCGTGCCACACAGAGCGATACACACATTGGCTCGGTACAGCCTACAGCAGGCACCACCTCACGGTTGATGAGAGCAATTATTCGTTCACGTGTTTGATTGTCGAGCATAGTAGTTTTTATAAGTTAATTAAAAAAGACTCCACCCCCGACCCCTCCCTACATGGGAAGGGTCGGGGGTGGAGTCTTATATGTTATTTATTATTATATGTATCAAGTCCTGTCTTCAGGAAATCCATGTAGGCATTGATGTCCTCGTCGTAAGAGCGGCTGCCGGTGAGCGGCATTCCCTCGTTGTCGAGAAGGATGTACATAGGCTGGGTGTTAGAACCGAACTTGTGGCGCTGCAAATAGCTCCACTTGTCGCCTACGGTGCGCAATGTGCGCTCTGAGCCGTCGGTGTCCTTCACGGTCATCTGCTCGGGCAGAGGGGTCTTGTCGTCAACATACAGAGATATGAGCACATACTTGTTGTTGAGCATGTCAGCCACCTTGGCGTCTGTCCAAACAGCTGCCTCCATCTTGCGGCAGTTGACGCAACCGAAACCGGTGAAATCGACCATTACTGGCTTTCCTTCCAAGCGGGCGGCTGCCATACCAGCCTCAAAATCCTTGAAGCGCGGGTGAACCTCATTCTTGTAGAGGTTGAAATCCTGCGTGTTCATCGGTGGTGCGAAGGCGGAAACAGCCTTGAGCGGGGCACCCCATAGACCAGGAATCATATAGAAAGCAAATGCCAATGAGGCAAGAGCGAGGAAGAACTGCGGCACGTTGGTGCGGCGGTTGTCGTCGTCGTGCGGGAAGTTGAACATTCCAAGCAGATAAAGTCCGAGCAATGAGAAGATTGCTATCCATAGGGCGAGGAAGGTCTCGCGGTCGAGAATGTGCCAACCATAGGCAAGGTCTGCCACCGAGAGGAACTTCAAGGCGAAAGCCAACTCGATGAAGCCGAGTACAACCTTCAATACGTTCATCCATCCGCCCGACTTAGGAGCCGACTTGAGCAATGTGGGGAACATGGCGAACAAGGCGAACGGCACAGCCAATGCAACTGCAAAACCGAGCATACCTACTGTAGGAGCCACGATGCTGCCCTCTGACGCTACTGCCACGAGCAGGAAGCCAATGATAGGGCCTGTGCAAGAGAAGCTCACGAGCGACAATGTGAACGCCATGAGGAAGATGCTGAGCACACCGCTTGTCTCGTCGCTCTTCTGGTCGATCTTGTTACTCCATGAAGAGGGGAGGGTGATCTCGAACGCTCCGAAGAACGATGCTGCAAACACTACGAGCAGCAAGCAGAAGAGGATATTGAATATAGCGTTGGTGGAAAGGGCGTTGAGCGCGCTTGCTCCAAAGAGCAGCGAAACGATGAGTCCTAATGCCACATAAATTACAACTATTGACACTCCGTAGGTGATAGCCTCGCGGATTGCCTTCTTGCGGTCCTTGTTGCGCTTGAGGAAGAAGCTCACGGTCATCGGGATGATAGGCCATACGCATGGAGTGAACAAGGCGAGGAATCCGCCTACAAGTCCTGCAAGGAATATATACAGCAATGAGTTGCTTACTGGCTTGTCGTATTTGGCAAGCTCCTGAATCACAGGAGTCCAAAGCTTCTGCATCTCGCTCTTGTCGAGCTGTGGAGCAGCTGCAGCAGTTGAGTCGGCTACGGCATTGGTTGCTGCAGAGTCGGCATTTGCCAATGTCTCATTAGCCTTGTTAGGGTCATTGGCCGCAACATCCTCCTTAGCGTCAGCACTCTCGCCGTCAACAGCTGGCGATTTGCCCTTGTAGTTGAACTCTACATTTGTGGGAGGCATGCACATCTCGTCGTTGCATGCGCCAAACTCCAAGTAACCCTTGATAGAGTAATTGGGTTTTGTGAACTTCACCTTCTGAACAAACTGCACGCTGTGCTCGAAAAAGCGCAGCTTCATGCCGAACATGTTGTCCATCTGTGAAATCTCATGACCGCGAGGAGTAAGTTTGCCTACAAGCTCCACACCGTCTTTCTTGTCAACATGAAACGATGCCTCTATAGGACCATCGCTTCCGAGATTGGTGGAATAGACGTGCCATCCACTTTCAATCTTACCACTGAAGATAATCTCAGCTTCAGCAGTACTGCCGGTCTTGAACTTCGTAGTGAACTTCACCGGGTCTGCCATCTGCGCATTGCAGAACATTGCCACTAAAAGCAGCAACGCTATTGACATCGCTTTTTTCATAATTTGTTTACGGGTATTTTTATTTATATAATGTTTGACTTAATATATATAAAAATATGTGTGGTGAAATGTACTCCCACCGGGAATCGAACCCGGATCAAAGGTTTAGGAAACCTCCGTTCTATCCATTGAACTATAGGAGCCACTTGCTGTCATACAAAATAGTATTCAAACGCTAATATTGTCTGATTCTAAATAGACAAGGTGTCATAAACAATATATTGTTGTGCAAAATTATCGATTTTTTTCGGAATGTGAAAATATTTTTTGTAACAAATACTCTATTCTTATGAAAATACACATTACTTTTTAATATATTCGAGTGTTGCTGTCTAAAATCACTTAAAATACCGGTTTGATTTTGTAATTATGCACATGAAGGATATGCTCGAAAAATATTTCTCATCGAATATGCATCGATTTGTACGCAGGACCAGACGAAGCATACTGTTGGTTATTGTTTAATGGGTGTTCGCATTAATTACGATGTTCACAGATGTCTATGTCAACTTTCTTTTCCAAATATATATGGTGAGCCTTAATATGTATATTGCGATGATTTTTCTTAACTTTGCGCCACAGTATGGCAACTTCGCCAAATCATATGAATCGGGCTTTTCAGTAGAGAGTAATCCGAGTGCTGGTAATGGTTTTTAGGATAATGCCAATGCTTCACAAGCATCGGTAGGAGAAAATACAACAGCGGATAATCTGTATCAGAAAATATCTTGCTGGGTGGAGAGTAAAAAAATCCTGGGCACACAGTTCATAATTGATGAACTAACCGCAGCACTCGACACCAATAAGAATCATCTCTCCTATTATATAATGAGCGATATTCAATGAACTTCAGCGTCTGGGTGTCGAGTCTTCGTATTGAAGAGGCAAAACGTCTGATGGCAGCGGATCCTGAACGCAAGCTCTATGATATCGTCTCTCAAGTAGGCTTCTCTTCGCCATCGTATTTCTCGAAAGTTTTCTCGCAAAATGTGGAACTTTCGCTCACGTTGTGGAAAAAGACTTTGAAGGAATGAATATTTCATCACAACTAAATAATTGCATTCTGAAAGATATGGCATGCTGGTAACTGTGTCTTGACAGCTACAACAGGACTTTGTTTCGCCCTGCTGAAATAGTGAATGCAGATAAGACTTGTAAGCTCAACGGTTTTGAGCATGATGGAGCAATGGCTTGTTGGCCTTTTGTTGACATGACAAACGGATGTTTCTCGAACTTATCGAGAATAGAATGAAGCTCTATTTATGGATGAATGATGCGCATTCCGGATTCCTTCGGGATTCCTTCGGGATTCGTTCGAGATAGTTGTTGCTAATATATTGGTCCAATCGTGTTGTAATCCCGTGGGTTTATATTCTACCACTATAAAATAGTGGGGTGGGGGATAATCAAACAGCCGTTGAATGTCAATGAGATGGAAATATTATGCAAACAACTGTTAAAATATCCTGTTTTTATAAAAATTGAGGGTGTTGACAAGATATTGTCATTTTATATATTAGGTATTTTCAGAAAAAGTTCGTACCTTTGCACCCCGAAAACGGCTTGTTGCACAGGCTGTTGCTGAATACGACAAATAAAAATAAAATATATAAATTAAAAATTAGAATTATGCCTACAATTTCACAGTTGGTAAGAAAAGGCAGAAAGGTGCTCGTAGACAAGAGCAAGTCACCGGCTTTGGATTCATGTCCTCAGCGTCGTGGTGTTTGTGTTCGTGTTTACACTACAACACCTAAGAAGCCTAACTCGGCAATGCGTAAGGTTGCCCGTGTGCGTTTGACAAACTCTAAGGAGGTTAACTCCTACATCCCGGGAGAAGGCCATAACCTTCAGGAGCACTCAATCGTGCTTGTTCGCGGTGGTCGTGTAAAGGACCTCCCAGGTGTTCGTTACCACATCGTTCGCGGTACACTCGATACAGCAGGTGTTGCCAATCGTACACAGCGTCGTTCAAAGTACGGTGCAAAGCGTCCTAAGGCAAAGAAGTAATCAATATTAGATAATTGATTGTCGGACGAAAATTTTTAAAACGTTTTGCTGGAGAATTGTTAATAGACAGGTTGAGTAAATGCCCAAGAGAGGGCGTTGAAGAACAGTAAGAGACAACCCCACGCAGACAAATTTTTTCAAAACAACATGAGAAAAGCAAAACCAAAGAAGCGCGTGATCCTTCCGGATCCGAAGTTCAACGACCAGAAGGTCTCTAAGTTTGTAAACCACTTGATGTATGACGGTAAGAAGAATACCTCATACGAAATCTTCTATAAAGCACTTGATGCCGTTCAGGAGAAGATGTCTAAGGAAGAGAAGTCGGCTCTCGAAATTTGGAAGCAGGCTCTCGACAACATCACTCCTCAGGTTGAGGTAAAGAGCCGCCGTATCGGTGGTGCCACTTTCCAGGTTCCGACAGAAATCCGTCCGGAGCGCAAGGAGAGCATCTCAATGAAGAACCTCATCGCTTTCGCCCGTAAGCGTGGCGGTAAGAGTATGGCTGACAAGCTTGCTGCTGAGATTATGGATGCTTACAACAACCAGGGTGGTGCTTACAAGCGTAAGGAGGATATGCACCGCATGGCAGAGGCTAACCGCGCTTTCGCTCACTTCAGATTCTAATATAATAATAAGGTAAAAAGGAAAAATGGCAAATCGCGATTTACATTTGACTCGTAACATCGGCATTATGGCTCACATCGATGCCGGTAAGACCACTACTTCTGAGCGTATCCTGTTCTATACAGGTAAGACTCATAAGATTGGTGAGGTTCACGACGGCGCTGCCACAATGGACTGGATGGCTCAGGAGCAGGAGCGTGGTATCACTATCACATCTGCTGCTACTACTTGTAACTGGAACTATCTCGGCAAGTCATACAAGATCAACTTGATTGACACCCCGGGACACGTTGACTTCACCGCTGAGGTAGAGCGCTCATTGCGCGTTCTCGACGGAGCTGTTGCAACTTACTCTGCAGCCGACGGCGTTCAGCCACAGTCTGAGACAGTATGGCGTCAGGCTGACAAATATAACGTTCCGCGTATAGGCTACGTTAACAAGATGGACCGCTCAGGTGCTGACTTCTTCGAGACAGTACAGCAGATGAAGGACATCCTCGGCGCAAATCCTTGCCCTATTCAGATTCCTATTGGTGCTGAAGAGAATTTCAAGGGTGTTGTTGACCTCCTCAAGATGAAGGCAATTCTGTGGCACGACGAGACAATGGGTGCTGAGTATAGCATTGAGGATATTCCTGCCGAACTCGTTGACGAGGCTACAGAGTGGCGCGAGAAGATGGTTGAATCAGCTGCCAACTTCGATGACGCTCTCATGGAGAAGTATCTCGAAGGTGAGGAAATCTCAGAGGAAGAACTCATCGCTGCTATCCGCAAGGGTACAATCGCAATGGAGGTTACTCCTATGCTCCTTGGTTCTTCTTACAAGAACAAGGGTGTACAGCCGCTTCTCGACTACGTTTGCGCATTCCTTCCTTCACCACTTGATACAGCTGCTATCGTTGGTACCAACCCTGATACTGAGGAAGAGGAGGATCGCAAGCCTTCTGAGGATGAACCTACTTCAGCTCTCGCATTTAAGATTGCTACCGACCCGTTCATGGGCCGCTTGGTGTTCTTCCGCGTTTACTCAGGTAAGGTTGTTGCCGGTTCTTACGTTTACAACCCACGTTCACGCAAGAAGGAGCGCATCTCTCGTCTGTTCCAGATGAACTCAAATAAGGAAATTCCTATGGAGACAATCGACGCTGGTGATATCGGCGCAGGTGTTGGTTTCAAGGATATCCGCACAGGTGATACTCTCTGCGACGAGGCACACCCAATCGTGCTCGAGTCAATGACATTCCCTGATACTGTAATCTCTATCGCAGTTGAGCCTAAGAGCCAGGCTGACATTGCCAAGCTCGACAACGGTCTCGCTAAGCTTGCTGAGGAGGACCCGACATTTACCGTTCGTACCGACGAGCAGAGTGGTCAGACCATTATCTCTGGTATGGGTGAGCTTCACCTCGACATCATCATCGACCGTCTGAAGCGTGAGTTCAAGGTTGAATGTAATCAGGGTAAGCCACAGGTTAACTATAAGGAGGCAATCACAAAGCCAGTACAGCTCCGCGAGGTTTACAAGAAGCAGTCTGGTGGTCGTGGTAAGTTCGCTGACATCATCGTAACAATCGGCCCGAAGGACGAGGATTACAAGGAAGGCGACTTGCAGTTTGTCAACGAGGTTAAGGGTGGTAACATTCCTAAGGAGTTCATTCCGTCAGTACAGAAGGGCTTCGAGAACGCCATGAAGAATGGTATCCTCGGTGGCTATCCAATGACTGGTCTGAAGGTTGTCCTCACTGACGGTTCATTCCACCCAGTTGACTCTGACCAGTTGTCATTCGAGCTTGCTGCCCTCAACGCTTACAAGAACGGTTGCCCGAAGGCAGGTCCGGTTCTTATGGAGCCTATCATGAAGGTAGAGGTTGTTACTCCTGAGGAGAACATGGGTGACGTAATCGGCGACTTGAACAAGCGTCGTGGTCAGGTAGAAGGCATGGAAGAGGCTCGTTCAGGTGCCCGTATCGTTAAGGCACAGGTTCCTCTGTCAGAGATGTTCGGTTATGTAACCGCTCTCCGTACCATCACTTCTGGTCGTGCTACAAGCTCTATGGAGTACGATCATCACGCTCCTCTCTCAAGCGCTATCGCTAAGGCAGTACTTGAGGAAGTTAAGGGTCGCGCAGACCTCGTGTAATCTGCACGTTAAAAGAGAAGAATTCGGAATAGAAGAATACAGAAGCTAAGCCAAATGTTTGGCAAACCAAACAAATGGCTTAACTCCTGACATCTCTCTGCTGACTTCTCTCACAAGATAAAAATTAAAGGGACATGGGGCGTCGCTTAGCGAATGACTCTTAAGCGACGTACCCCACATCCTTTTTTCGGCTGTTCAGCACTCCAAGTTGAGACCATACATCACGCTGAACGCGCCACATTAGAATTGCATTATAAACTTTAAATACAATTATGAGTCAGAAAATTCGTATCAAGCTGAAGAGCTACGACCACAAGCTCGTAGACAAGTCAGCTGAGAAGATCGTGAAGGCTGTGAAGGCCACAGGTGCTATCGTTAGCGGTCCTATTCCATTGCCTACACACAAGCGCATCTACACTGTAAACCGCAGTACTTTCGTTAACAAGAAATCACGTGAGCAGTTCCAGCTCTCAGACTTCAAGCGTCTTATCGATATCTATAGCTCAACAGCTAAGACAGTTGACGCTCTTATGAAGCTTGAGCTCCCGAGCGGTGTAGAGGTAGAAATCAAAGTATAGTAACATTCATTTTTAATATTCATTGAAATGCCAGGATTAATTGGAAAAAAAATCGGAATGACATCCGTTTTCAGTGCCGACGGTAAGAACGTACCGTGCACTGTTATCGAAGCTGGTCCATGTGTTGTGACACAGGTTAAGACCGTTGAGACAGACGGCTACAAGGCAGTTCAGCTCGGCTATGGTGAGGCTAAGGAAAAGAACACCACTAAGCCAATGATGGGCACCTTTAAGAAGGCTGGTACAACACCTAAGAAGCACTTGGCCGAGTTCAAGTTTGACGAGGAGTACAACCTCGGTGACGTTATCACCGTAGAGCTCTTCGCTAATACAGAATACGTTGACATTGTAGGCACATCTAAGGGAAAAGGTTTCCAGGGTGTTGTAAAGCGTCATGGATTCGGTGGTGTAGGTCAGAGCACTCACGGTCAGGACGACCGCGCACGTAAGCCGGGTTCTATCGGTGCTTGTTCTTACCCAGCAAAGGTGTTCAAGGGAATGCGCATGGGCGGCCAGATGGGTGGCGACCGCGTAACAACCCAGAATCTCAAAGTGTTAAAGGTAATCTCGGACAAGAACCTCATTATCGTTAAGGGTTCTGTAGCCGGATGCAATGGTTCAACCGTATTAATCAAGAAATAATGGAAGTTAGCGTATTAAATATCAACGGTCAGGAGACCGGAAGAAAGGTTCAGTTGAACGACGCAATCTTCGGAATTGAGCCTAACGATCACGTTCTTTATCTCGACGTTAAGCAGTACCTCGCTAACCAGCGCCAGGGTACAGCTAAGTCAAAGGAGCGCAGCGAGGTTAGCGGTTCTACCCGTAAGCTTGGTCGCCAGAAGGGCGGCGGCGGTGCTCGCCGTGGTGACATCAACTCACCAGTGCTCGTAGGTGGTGGCCGCGTATTTGGCCCGAAGCCACGCAACTATAGCTTCAAGCTCAATAAGAAGGTTAAGTCTCTCGCTCGCAAGTCAGCTCTGTCTTACAAGGCTCAGGAGGCTGCTATCGTAGTAGTAGAGGACTTCAACATGGAGGCTCCAAAGACTAAAGATTTCGTAAACATTACTAAAAATCTTAAAGTTGAGGGCAAAAAGCTCCTTCTTCTTTTGCCAGAAGTAAATAAAAACGTATATTTGTCAACCCGTAACTTGCAGCGTGCTGAGGTTATGACCGCTACAGCACTCAACGCCTACAAGGTATTGAACTCTGACGTGCTCGTAATCACAGAGAACTCGCTCAAGGCTATTGACTCAATCTTAACAAAATAATAGGAGGCAACAGACATGACATTCATCGTAAAACCGTTGGTTACCGAGAAGATGACCAAGCTCACAGACAAGTCTTCTGTAGCCAAGACATATAAGGTTAAGGGTCAGGAGCGCACAAAGAAGGCAGAGGCAAAGTATGGCTTCATCGTGCTTCCTGAGGCAAACAAGCTTGAGATTAAGAAGGAAATTGAGACACGCTACAACGTGACAGTTCTTGACGTGAACACAATGGTTTATGCTGGCAAGCGCCAGAGCCGCTACACACGCAAGGGTCTCGTTCGCGGTCAGAAGAATTCTTTCAAGAAGGCTATCGTTACTCTTAAGGAGGGCGATGTAATTGATTTTTACAGCAATATCTAAAATAAAAAATGGCAGTACGTAAATTTAAACCGGTTACACCGGGACAAAGACACAAGGTTATTGGCACGTTCGAGGAGATTACTGCATCCGTGCCAGAGAAGTCTCTCGTTTTCGGAAAGCGCGCTACTGGTGGTCGAAACAACACTGGTAAGATGACAGTTCGCTACATTGGCGGCGGTCACAAGCGTAAGTATCGTCTGATCGACTTCAAGCGAGAGAAAGATGGTGTTCCCGCTGTAGTGAAGACAATCGAGTATGATCCGAACCGTTCGGCTCGTATCGCTCTCTTGTTCTACGCTGACGGCGAAAAACGTTACATTATTGCTCCTAACGGACTGGAAGTAGGCGCAACACTTATGTCAGGCGCAGATGCTGCTCCTGAGGTAGGCAATGCTCTTCCGCTCGCAAACATTCCCGTTGGTACTGTGATCCACAACATTGAGTTGCGTCCAGGCCAGGGTGCTCTGCTCGTTCGTTCGGCTGGTAATTTCGCTCAGTTGACTTCACGCGAAGGCAACTACTGTGTTATCAAGCTCCCTTCTGGCGAGACCCGCCAGGTGTTGAGTGCTTGTAAGGCAACTGTAGGTAGTGTAGGCAACTCAGACCACGCTCTTGAGCAGTCTGGTAAGGCTGGTCGCTCACGTTGGTTGGGTCGTCGTCCTCACAACCGTGGTGTTGTTATGAACCCTGTCGATCACCCGATGGGTGGTGGCGAAGGTCGTCAGTCTGGTGGACATCCACGTTCACGCAAGGGCTTGTATGCTAAGGGTCTCAAGACACGTGCACCTAAGAAGCAGTCTAACAAGTATATCATCGAAAGAGCTAACAAATAATCAAACAAGAGTAAATTATGAGTCGTTCATTAAAAAAAGGTCCATATATCAACGTGTCGCTTGAGAAGAAAATTCTCGCCATGAACGAGAGTGGCAAGAAGACTGTTGTCAAGACTTGGGCCAGAGCATCAATGATCTCACCTGACTTCGTGGGACACACTGTTGCAGTTCATAACGGAAATAAATTTATCCCTGTTTACATCACTGAGAACATGGTAGGACACAAGCTTGGCGAGTTCTCTCCGACACGTCGCTTCGGTGGCCACTCAGGTAACAGAAAGTAAGCGGGTTTAAACCATTTAAAATATAGAAACATATAATGGGAGCAAGAAAACATATATCGGCTGAAAAAAGAAAAGAAGCCCGTAAGAACTTGTATTTCGCAAAGCTCAACGGCGTTCCTTCTTCACCACGCAAGATGCGCTATGTTGTAGACATGGTACGTGGCATGGAGGTTAACCGCGCTCTCGGTGTGCTTCGCTTCTCTAAGAAGCAGGCTGCTGCTGACGTTGAGAAACTGTTGCGTTCGGCTATTGCAAACTGGGAGGCTAAGAATGACCGCAAGGCAGAGGATGGCGAACTCTTCATCACTAAGATCTTCGTTGACGAAGGCGTTACTATGAAGCGCATGCGTCCTGCACCTCAGGGTCGTGGCTACCGCATCCGCAAGCGTAGCAACCACGTTACTCTGTTTGTTGATACCAAAACTAATGACGAAAAATAATAAGTAGAATGGGACAGAAAGTTAATCCAATAAGCAACCGTCTCGGTATTATCCGCGGCTGGGATTCAAATTGGTTCGGTGGAAAGAGCTTCGGTGACAACCTCGTTGAGGACAAGAACATCCGTACTTACCTCAACAAGCGCCTTGAGAAGGCAAGCGTTTCACGCATCGTTATCGAGCGCACACTGAAACTCATCACTATCACAATCTGCACAGCCCGTCCGGGTATCGTCATTGGCAAGGGTGGTCAGGATGTTGACAAGCTGAAGGAAGAGCTCAAGAAGCTTTACAAGAAGGACATCCAGATCAACATCTTCGAGGTTAAGAAGCCTGATCTTGACGCTACTATCGTGGGCAACAACATCGCTCGCCAGGTCGAGGGCAAGGTGGCTTACCGCCGCGCTATCAAGATGGCTGTCCAGAACGTTATGCGTGCTGGCGCTGAGGGCGTGAAGATCCAGATCACCGGTCGTCTGAACGGTGCTGAGATGGCTCGCAAGGAGATGTTTAAGGAGGGTCGTACTCCGTTGCACACTTTCCGTGCAGATATCGATTACTGCCAGGCAGAGGCACTTACTAAGGTAGGTCTCCTCGGCATCAAGGTATGGATTTGCCGTGGCGAGGTTTACGGTGATCGTGACCTCACTCCTAACTTCTCTCAGGAGAAGCAGAACGGTGGTTCTAACAACGGCCGTGGCAACCGCGGTAATCGCAAGAGAAACAATAACCGTTAATAGTAAGAGACTACAATGTTACAGCCAAAAAGAGTAAAATATAGAAGACCTCAAGATGGACGCGGCAACAAGGGCAACGCTCACAGAGGCACACAGTTGGCATTCGGTTCTTTCGGCATCAAGACTCTTGAGCCGAAGTGGATCGACAGCCGTCAGATTGAGGCTGCCCGTGTAGCTGTCAACCGCTACATGCAGCGCCAGGGCCAGGTATGGATCCGCATCTTCCCTGACAAACCTATCACACGCAAGCCTGCTGACGTACGTATGGGTAAGGGTAAAGGTGATCCCGCAGGATGGGTAGCTCCGGTAACTCCGGGTCGCATCCTCTTCGAGGTAGAAGGCGTTAGCTTCGACATCGCTAAGGAGGCTCTCCGCCTCGCTGCTCAGAAGCTGCCGGTTAAGACTAAGTTTGTTGTAAGACGTGACTACGATAAAAACGCTTAATTAGAGTATGAAGATCAAAGAAGTAAGAGAAATGGATGCCAAGACATTGGCAGAGACAAAGGAGAACCTCCAGGCTAAGCTTGCTCAGATGAAGCTTAACCACACTGTTACTCCGCTTGAGAATCCATCAGAGATTAAGGCTGTTCGTCGTGATATCGCACGTCTGAATACTGAGATTCGCCAGAGAGAACTTAACAAATAACAATGGTCCAGATGGAAACAAGAAATTTAAGAAAAACAAGACAGGGTGTCGTAATTAGCAACAAGATGGATAAAACCATTGTTATCGCCGCTAAGTTCAAGGAGAAGCACCCTATTTATGGTAAGTTCGTTCAGAAGACAAAGAAGTACCATGCTCATGACGAGAAGAACGAGGCTAATGTAGGCGATACAGTGCTTATCATGGAGACTCGTCCTTTGAGCAAGACCAAGAGATGGAGATTAGTACAAATCGTAGAAAAGGCTAAGTAAAATATGATACAGGCAGAATCAAGACTTACAGTATGTGATAACAGCGGCGCACGCGAGGCTCTCTGCATTCGTGTTCTCGGTGGAACACGCCGTCGTTACGCAAGTGTCGGTGACGTTATTGTCGTAGCAGTCAAGAACGTTATTCCGTCAAGTGATTTGAAGAAGGGTGCGGTATCTAAGGCTTTGATCGTTCGCACAAAGAAGGAAATCCGTCGTCCGGACGGCTCTTATATCCGCTTTGACGACAATGCGTGCGTACTGCTTAACAACGCAGGCGAGCTCCGCGGAAGCCGTATCTTCGGCCCAGTTGCACGTGAATTGCGCGCCGTTAACATGAAGGTCGTTTCTTTGGCACCTGAGGTTCTTTAATCGTTAAAATCGAATAAAAGTAATGACAAAGTTACATATTAAGAAAAATGATACAGTCGTTGTCCTTGCCGGTGAGGATAAGGGCAAGACTGGTAAGGTGCTCAAAGTGCTGGTTGAGAAGAACCGCGCACTTGTTGAAGGTGTGAACATGGTTTCTAAGAGCACCAAGCCTTCTGCTAAGAACCCTCAGGGTGGCATCGTAAAGCAGGAAGCTCCGATTCACATCTCTAACCTGAGCCTTATCGACCCGAAGAGTGGCAAGGCTACCCGCGTTGGTATCAAGGTTACAGAGGATGGCAAGAAAGTTCGCATCGCTAAAAAATCTGGGGAGGAAATCAAATAATGGATACAGCACAGTTAAAGAAGTTCTATGCTGAGAGCATCGCTCCAGCACTGAAGGAGCAGTTCAACTACTCTTCATCAATGCAGATCCCTGTTCTGAAGAAGATTGTCATCAACCAGGGTCTTGGTGATGCAACTCAGGATAAGAAGATTATCGATGTAGCCATCAAGGAGATTTCTACTATTGCAGGTCAGCAGGCTGTTGCAACATATTCTAAGAAGGATATCGCTAACTTCAAGCTTCGTAAGAAGATGCCTATTGGCGTTATGGTAACTCTCCGTCGCGAGCGTATGTATGAATTCCTCGAGAAGCTCGTTCGTATCGCTCTTCCTCGTATCCGCGACTTCAAGGGTATCGAGAGCAAGTTCGACGGCCGTGGTAACTATACACTGGGTATTCAGGAGCAGATCATCTTCCCTGAAATCAATATCGACCAGATCGACCGTATCCAGGGTATGAACATCACATTCGTGACCTCTGCCAACACAGACGAAGAGGGCTACGCTCTCCTCAAGGCATTCGGTCTTCCATTTAAAAACGCTAAAAACGATTAAGCAATATGGCAAAAGAATCAATGAAGGCTCGTGAGGTAAAGCGTGCCAAGCTCGTTGCTCGCTATGCTGAGAAGCGTGCCGCTCTGAAGAAGGTCATCGCTACATCTGAGGATCCTGCAGAGGCTTACGAGGCTGCTCGTAAGCTCCAGGCTATTCCTAAGAATGCTAACCCTATCCGTCTGCACAACCGTTGCAAGATTACCGGTCGTCCTAAGGGTTACATCCGCCAGTTCGGTCTCTCTCGTATCCAGTTCCGCGAGATGGCTTCTCAGGGCCTTATCCCGGGCGTAAAGAAGGCAAGCTGGTAAACCACGCCACACACCAATAAAGCTGGTAATTATTTTTTCACTTTAATATTGTCGGGGTAGTCCCGATTAATTAAACTTTATTTATAAAATGACAGATCCAATAGCAGATTTTCTGACAAGACTCAGAAACGCAATCATGGCTCATCACCGTGTTGTAGAGGTGCCTGCATCTAACTTGAAGAAAGAGATCACTAAGATCCTCTTCGAGAAGGGCTATATCCTCAACTACAAGTTCGTAGAGGACGGTCCTCAGGGTACAATCAAGGTAGCACTCAAGTACAACGCTGCCACAAAGACCAACGCTATCACTTCGTTGAAGCGTGTGTCTACTCCTGGTCTCCGCAAGTATGTTGGTTACAAGGACATGCCGAGAGTAATTAACGGATTGGGTATCGCAATCCTCTCAACTTCTAAGGGCGTTATGACCGATAAGGAAGCAGCTGCCCAGAAGATTGGTGGTGAGGTTCTTTGCTATGTTTATTAATTGGAGGATTTAGAATATGTCAAGAATAGGAAAATTACCAATTAGTATCCCTGCTAACGTAAACGTAACTTTCGCCAATGGCGTTGTTACCGTTAAAGGTCCTAAGGGCGAGATGTCACAGAAAATTGACCCGTCTATCATCACTAAGATCGAGGATAACACTATCACTTTCGAGGTAGATGAGAACAGCCCTGTAAACTATAAGCAGAAGTCAGCTTTCCACGGTCTCTATCGCTCTCTCGTTAACAACATGGTTGTTGGCGTAAGCGAGGGCTACAAGAAGGTTCTTGAGCTTGTCGGAGTCGGTTATCGTGTTTCTAACCAGGGCAACCTCATCGAGTTCTCCCTCGGTTATACTCACCCTATCTTCCTTGAGCTTCCTGCCGAGGTTAAGGTAGAGTCTAAGAGCGAGCGAAACCAGAACCCAATTCTCACTCTGGAGTCTTGCGACAAGCAGTTGCTCGGTCTCATTTGTGCAAAAATTCGTTCTTTCCGCAAGCCTGAACCTTACAAGGGCAAGGGTATCTTGTTCAAGGGAGAAGTCATCCGCAGAAAGTCTGGTAAGTCAGCTTCAGCTAAGTAACATTTTAAATTTTACGATCATGACAACAAAGAAAGTAGAAAGACGAATCAAAATCAAATATAGAGTTCGTAAGCGCATCAGCGGAACTGCTGAGCGTCCACGTCTGAGCGTGTTCCGCAGCAATAAGCAGATTTACGCACAGGTTATCAACGACTTGACTGGCACAACACTCGCTTCAGCTTCTTCACTCGGTCTCGAGAAGATGCCTAAGAAGGAGCAGGCTGCTAAGGTTGGTGAGCTCGTAGCTGCCAACGCTATTGCAGCAGGTGTTTCTGCAGTGGTGTTCGACCGTAACGGTTATCTCTATCACGGACGTGTTAAGGAGCTTGCTGACGCAGCTCGTAATGGCGGTCTCAAATTCTAAACGATTATGGCAATGAATAAAGTAAAAAATTATAATGACGTTGATTTGAAGGACCGCCTTGTGGCTATCAACCGTGTAACCAAGGTTACTAAGGGTGGTCGTACATTCACATTCGCTGCTATCGTCGTTGTTGGTGACGGCAAGGGCGTTATCGGCTATGGTCTCGGTAAGGCTGGTGAGGTTACCGCCGCTATTGCTAAGGGTGTAGAGGCAGCTAAGAAGAACCTCGTTAAGGTTCCTGTGCTTAAGGGCACAATTCCTCACGAGGTAGAGGCTCGCTTCGGCGGTGCTCAGGTGTTCATGCGCCCGGCTGCTGCTGGTACCGGTCTTGTGGCTGGTGGTGCTATGCGTGCTGTCCTCGATAGTGTAGGCGTAAAGGATATCCTTGCAAAGTCAAAGGGTTCTTCTAACCCTCACAACCTTGTAAAGGCTACTATCGCAGGTCTTTCACAGCTTCGTGACGCTTATACAGTAGCAGGCCAGCGCGGCATTTCCATGGACAAAGTGTTTAACGGTTAATAGGAGATTCATACAATGGCAACAATAAAAGTACAGCAGATTAAGAGCAAAATCGGTTATCCGAAGGATCAGAAGGCTACTCTTCAGGCTCTTGGACTCCGCAAGATCTCTCAGGTTGTTGAGGTTGAGGATACTCCGAGCACACGTGGCATGATTCGCAAGGTGCATCACTTGGTAACTGTAGTTGAATAATAAAATCTTAAAAGGAATAAAATTATGAAATTAAATAATTTAAAGCCTGCTGCAGGTTCCACCCACTCTCGTCGTCGTATCGGTCGCGGTCCTGGTTCAGGACTCGGTGGTACTTCTACCCGTGGTCACAAGGGTGCCAAGGCTCGCTCAGGTTACAAGAGAAAGATTGGTTTCGAAGGTGGTCAGATGCCTTTGCAGCGTCGTGTACCGAAGGCTGGTTTCAAGAATATCAACCATAAGGAATACTTTGCAGTAAACCTCTCTACACTTCAGAAGCTTGCTGAGGAGAAGAACCTCTCTAAGATCGGAATTGAAGAGCTCAAGGCAGCTCACCTCACCAACGGCAAGGAACTTGTTAAGGTTCTTGGCAACGGTGAACTCACTGCTAAGATTGAGGTAGAGGCTCATGCTTTCTCTAAGACAGCTGAGGAGGCTATCAAGGCAGTTGGAGGTAACACAACTATTATCTAAGTAGATGAAAAAGTTTATTGAGACACTAAAGAACTGTTGGAGAATTGAGGATTTGCGTCAGCGACTCCTCATTACTCTCTTGTTTACGGCTATTTACCGTTTTGGCTCGTTCGTTGTGCTCCCAGGCATTAACCCGAGCAAGTTGGAGCAACTTCAGTCGCAAACATCGGGCGGTCTTATGTCATTGCTCGACATGTTCTCTGGTGGTGCATTTTCCAATGCGTCAATCTTTGCGCTTGGAATTATGCCATACATCTCAGCTTCTATCGTCATGCAGCTTCTGGCAGTGGCAGTGCCTTACTTCCAGAAGATGCAGCGCGAAGGTGAAAGCGGCCGCAAGAAGATTAACTGGTATACGAGAATCCTCACGGTAGGTATTCTTTTCTTCCAGGCTCCTTCATATCTGCTCAACCTTAAGGCGCAGGCTGCGGGTGCTCTCGCTTCAGGTATTTCCTGGCCAATGTTCATGCTCCCGGCATCGATTATTCTTGCCGCAGGTTCTATGTTCATACTATGGCTCGGCGAGCGCATCACTGACAAGGGAGTTGGCAATGGTATCTCAATGATCATCATGATTGGTATTATCGCACGTTTGCCTCAGGCTTTCGTGCAGGAACTGGGCTCACGGTTCACCGCCATCTCAAGTGGTGGACTTGTGATGTTCATCATCGAGATCTTGGTTCTGTATGCAGTAATATGTGCTTCAATCATGCTTGTTCAGGGTACCCGAAAAATACCTGTACAGTACGCCAAGCGTCTCGTAGGTAATAAACAGTATGGCGGCGCTCGCCAGTATATACCTCTGAAATTGTTCGCTGCCAACGTAATGCCTATCATCTTCGCTCAGGCGTTGATGTTCATCCCGTTGGCATTCGTCCGCTATCAGAGCGATGGTGGTTCGTCATGGCTTAACGCTCTCATGGACAACCGTAGCTTGCCTTACAATTGCATTTATGTAATTCTGATTATAGCATTCACAGTCTTCTACACAGCCATCACAATGAATCCAGTTCAGATGGCAGAGGATATGAAGCGAAACAATGGTTTCATTCCAGGTGTTAAACCTGGCAAGGAGACTGCTGATTACATCGACACAATCATGACCCGTATCACATGGCCAGGTTCGTTGTTTATCGCTTTTATCGCTATAATGCCAGCTCTTGCTGGTCTGCTTAACGTGCAGCAGGCATTCTCGCAGTTCTTTGGTGGCACGTCTCTCCTTATTCTCGTTGGTGTGGTTATAGACACACTTCAGCAGATTGAGAGTCATATGTTGATGCGTCATTATGACGGACTACTCAACTCAGGCCGCACTCGTGGCGGTAACGTTTCTGCATATTGATTTTATCTTAAGAAATGAAGATATTTCTAAAGACAGAAGATGAAATTGAGCTGATGCGCAAGGCCAACCAATTAGTTGGTGACACCCTTGCAGAATTGGCCAAGCATATTAAACCAGGTGTAACGACCCTTCAGTTGGATAGGGTAGCTGAGGAATTTATCCGTGATCATGGAGCAGTTCCGACGTTCAAGAATTTCCCTAATCCATTTGGAGGGCCGTTTCCCGCAAGTATCTGCACATCTGTCAATGATGTCGTAGTTCACGGCATCCCTGATGAAAAGACAGTTTTGAAGGACGGTGACATAATTTCTATTGATTGTGGCACACTTCTTGCTGGATATAACGGAGACTCCGCCTACACCTTTTGTGTCGGAGAAGTCAGCCAAGATGTCAGAGATTTACTGACAGTGACACGACAGTCGCTGTATAAAGGTATCGAAATGGCTGTTGCTGGCAACCATGTCGGTGACATAGGAGATGCAGTTCAAACATTTTGCGAGGCGCATGGCTATGGCGTAGTGCGCGAACTTACCGGACACGGTATAGGCAAGGAGATGCATGAAGATCCACAGATACCCAACTATGGAAGGCGTGGCAACGGCGTCATGCTTAAGGAAGGCATGTGCATTGCCATCGAGCCTATGATAACCCTGGGCGACCGCAAGGTTTGGCTTATGCCCGACCGTTGGGGAATATGCACTCGCGATGGTCAACCCGCTGCTCATTTTGAGCACACGATAGCCATCCGGCGAGGCAAGGCTGAAATCTTGTCCTCGTTTGAAGGAATAGAACATTTCTAATAAAAGAATATATAGAATACAAATATGGCAAAACAATCCGCTATCGAGCAAGACGGCACAATCGTTGAGTCGTTGTCAAATGCAATGTTCAGAGTCGAGCTGGAGAACGGCGTTCAGATTATCGCCCACATCTCAGGCAAGATGAGAATGCACTACATAAAAATCCTGCCTGGCGACAAGGTGAAAGTGGAGATGAGTCCCTATGACCTTACCAAGGGCAGAATCGTTTTCAGATACAAGTAACATTTTAAATATATGAAAACAAGAGCATCATTAAAGAAGCGTACACCCGACTGCAAGATCGTTCGTCGTAAGGGTCGTTTGTTCGTTATCAACAAGAAGAACCCTAAGTTCAAATTGCGTCAGGGTTAAAATGACATTGAGCGACTGAGAGCTTGAGAAAAGTATCGAGGAAACTCACAATAACTAATTTTATTAATTTTTTCAATTTTACATTATTACAATGGCAATAAGAATTGTTGGAGTAGATTTGCCCCAAAATAAGCGTGGCGAAATCGCATTGACCTATATCTATGGTATCGGTCGAAGTAGTTCAGCAAAGATATTGGATAAAGCCGGCGTTAGCCGCGACCTGAAGGTTTGCGATTGGAGCGACGATCAGGCAGCCAAGATCCGTGAAATTATCGGTGCTGAATTCAAGGTAGAAGGTGATCTCCGTTCTGAGATCCAGATGAATATCAAGCGACTGATGGATATTGGTTGCTATCGTGGAGTTCGTCATCGTAACGGTCTTCCTGTTCGCGGTCAGAGCACAAAGAACAATGCCCGCACTCGCAAGGGAAAGAAGAAGACTGTTGCTAACAAGAAGAAGGCTACTAAGTAAAATTTAGTTGAAAGCAAAGCTGTCGTCAGGTCAGTGATGATCGCGAGAGGCTTTTAACTTTTAACTTTTAACTAAAAAAATTATGGCAAAGAAAACAGCAACATCTAAGAAAAGAAATGTAAAGATTGACGCTATTGGACAGCTCCATGTTCACAGCTCATTCAATAATATCATTGTATCTTTAGCAAACAGCGAGGGTCAGGTAATTTCATGGTCATCTGCAGGTAAAATGGGCTTCCGTGGTTCTAAGAAGAACACTCCGTACGCAGCCCAAATGGCTGCAGAGGATTGTGGCAAGATCGCTTTTGATCTTGGTCTCCGCAAGGTAAAGGCTTATGTTAAGGGTCCGGGCAACGGTCGTGAGTCAGCTATCCGTGGCGTACACAGCTGCGGTATCGAGGTGACTGAAATCGTTGATGTTACTCCGCTTCCACACAACGGATGCCGCCCTCCGAAGCGTCGTAAGGTCTAAATTTCCCTTTGTTGGCTCGCTTCTCTTTTGAGCCTGCATACTATAAAGATACAAACATTAAAAAGCATATTATTTATTATGGCTAGATATATAGGTCCGAAATCTAAAATTGCACGCCGTTTTGGTGAACCAATCTTCGGCGCTGACAAAGTTTTGTCCAAGAGAAACTTCCCTCCTGGACAGCATGGCAACAACCGTCGCAGAAAGCAGTCTGAGTACGCTGTCATGTTGGCAGAGAAGCAGAAGGCTAAGTACACATACGGTGTTCTCGAGCGTCAGTTCCGCAATATGTTCGAGAAGGCAGCCAAGGCTGATGGCATCACCGGTGAGGTATTGCTTCAGAATCTTGAAAGCCGTTTGGATAACGTAGTATTCCGTTTGGGTATTGCTCCTACACGTGCCGCAGCTCGTCAGCTCGTAGGTCACAAGCACATTACTGTTGACGGTCAGGTAGTGAACATTCCTTCATTCTCAGTTAAGCCGGGTATGGTTGTTGGTGTTCGCGAGAAGTCAAAGTCTCTCGAGGTTATCGAGGCTGCTCTCGCTGGTTACAACCACAGCAAGTATCCTTGGATTGAGTGGGATCAGAACACAAAGAGCGGCAAGTTCCTCCACAAGCCGGAGCGTGCTGACATCCCTGAGAACATTAAGGAACAGTTAATCGTTGAGTTGTACTCTAAATAATCATTAAATTAATGGCGATATTAGCATTTCAAAAACCTGACAAAGTTGTAATGTTGGATTCCAACGACAAGTTCGGCAAGTTCGAATTTCGTCCGTTGGAGCCAGGATTCGGTGTTACCATTGGTAACTCCCTGCGCCGCATTCTGCTTTCGTCGCTCGAGGGCTTTGCCATCAACACTATCCGCATTGCGGGTGTTGAGCACGAGTTCTCTTCAGTGCCTGGCGTTAAGGAGGATGTAACTAACATTATCTTGAATTTGAAGCAAGTAAGATTCAAGCAAGTAGTAGAAGAATTCGAGAACGAAAAAGTTAGTATTACCGTTGAGAATTCAACTGAGTTCAAGGCTGGTGATATAGGCAAGTATCTGACTGGATTTGAAGTGTTAAACCCTGATTTGGTGATTTGTCATTTAGATGTCAAAGCTACGATGCAGATAGACCTTACTATCAATAAGGGTCGTGGTTATGTTACAGCTGATGAGAACCGCGCATTCTGCACCGACGTCAACGTAATTCCAATCGATTCTATCTACACCCCAATCCGTAACGTAAAGTACGCAGTTGAACCGTACCGTGTCGAGATGAAAACCGACTACGATAAGCTTGTACTTGAAGTATCTACGGATGGTTCCATTCACCCGAAGGACGCTCTTAAGGAAGCTGCCAAGATTCTTATACAACACTTCATGCTCTTCAGTGACGAGAAGATTACTCTCGAAAGTCCTGAGCATGAGGGCAACCAGGAGTTCGACGAGGAAGTTCTTCACATGCGCCAGCTCTTGAAGACTAAGTTGGTAGACATGAATCTCTCGGTTCGTGCGCTTAACTGTCTTAAGGCTGCTGACGTTGAGACTCTCGGCGACTTGGTACAGTACAATAAGACAGATCTCCTCAAGTTCCGCAACTTCGGTAAGAAATCGCTTTCTGAGCTTGATGATTTGCTCGAGAGTCTGAATCTGTCGTTTGGAACTGACATTTCTCAATACAAATTAGATAAAGAATAAAACAAAATGAGACACAATAAGAAATTCAACCACCTGGGTCGTACTGCATCTCACCGTAACGCTATGCTCGCTAACATGGCAGTTTCGTTGATTATGCACAAAAGAATCACTACGACCCTCGCAAAGGCAAAGGCCTTGAAGATGTATGTAGAGCCGCTGATCACACGCTGCAAGGACGATAGCACAAACTCTCGTCGTGTAGTATTCAGCTACCTCCAGAACAAGTATGCTATCAAAGAGCTTTTCAGCACTGTTGCTGAGAAGGTAGGTGATCGTCCCGGTGGTTATACTCGCGTTATCAAGCTCGGTACTCGTAAGGGTGACGCTGCTGCTATCGCATTCATCGAGCTCGTTGACTTTGACGAAAACATGGCTAAGACTGCCAAGGCAGGCAAGAAGACTCGCCGTAGTCACAAGTCTGCTTCAGAGGCTACTGAAGCTCCTGTTGCTGAGACTCAAGCTACAGAAGAGGCAAAGGCTGAATAATTCGATTTTATCGACTTTATCTTAATACGAGGAAGGTCTGACGGAGCCCAAGGGTTCTGCCAGACCTTTTTCCATTTTATAATTACTATCCCTTTCCTTTCTTTATTGTAGCATCCATTAGTTACAATTAGACCCAAATCGGTCATTAGAAAATTTCGCTTTCATTTTGTCTTAAAACAGAACGAAAGATGCATATTGTGTTAGTATACATATACTATAACGATGGTATAGTCTACTACAATCTGGCTTTTTCCTGACTTTGTCACTCAAATAACACGTATTTTATAACTGGTTGATAAACAATATTTTGTATCTGTAATAAGCAAATTTAAACCCACCAATTTTTCGTAAAGTTAACCCACCAGTTT